>CAYPSF010000270.1:0-4718 GCA_964413165.1 uncultured Bifidobacteriaceae bacterium | reverse complement strand
AGCAAGTTCAACCTGAATTACATCAAGCTGGACGGCAACATCGCCTGCCTCGTCAACGGCGCCGGGCTGGCGATGGCCACCATGGACATCATCCAGCATTTCGGCGGCATGCCCGCCAATTTCCTCGACGTCGGCGGCGGCGCGAGCAAGGAGCAGGTGACGGCGGCATTCAAAATCATCCTGCAGGACCCGCACGTAAAGGGCATCCTGGTGAACATTTTCGGCGGCATCATGGACTGCAATGTGATCGCCACCGGCATTGTGGCGGCGGTGAAGGAGACGGGCTTGAAACTGCCGCTGGTTGTCCGGTTGGAAGGCAACAATGTTGTCGCCGGCAAAAAGACCCTGGCGGAATCCGGCCTGACTCTTATCACGGGCGATTCGATGGCCGATGCGGCGCAGAAGGTCGTCAAGGCGGTGGGGAACTAATATGCGGAAGCTGATCCGGACCATGGTGGTGCTGTTGTCAGGCCTCTGCCTTTGCGGATGCAAAAGCGCGAGTCCGGGGCCGAACCAGGGAACTTCAGCCAGGGCCGGCGTCGCATATGTCCACCCCAATTCAAAGTTTTCGTTTCCTGAGCAAATCGGCAACTTTCAGTTCGTGGGCAGCCGCACCTTCGACCGTGACGGGAAGGATATTTCGGTGGGTTACAACAGCCCGACCCCCGTGGTCGCAACCGTGTTTGTCTATCCGGCGGGAAAGAATCCTTCGCAATTGCCGACCCCACCGGCGACGAATGCCGGCGACGTCTTGATCAGCCACGAATTCAGGCTGCTCAACTCTACGATTACCAAGGCGCATCCGGAAGCCCGCTTGATCTCGGAAGTTCCGTGTGAAATCATCCAGGGCGGGAACCATTTCAAAGGCAAGAAAGGGGTTTACTCGATGAAGTATCGCTTTGGGATTTCAGACCAGGATTGTTTTTCCGAACTTTATTTGTTCCTGATCGAACCCGGCGCCGGGTTCCTGGTCAGCGACCCTCAATTTGTAGAATACCGGATTACCTATCCAGCGGCGGTTTTAAGCCGGGCCACAAACGAAATCAGTTCTTTCCTGGCCAAACTGACCTGGCCGGTCAAATAGACAGGGGAGGAAAGCATGATCACTGAAATCGCGTCGGATATTTTGGGGAATTAAGCACATGTCCCGGGGCAGGAACGAAAATCCAGGGATGAAAACGGCCGTGAAGGAGCTCGATCCTTATCGCCGGCTGGTGGAATTGCAGAAACAAATGATTGAACTGGCCCAACAATACGAGCAGGCAAAACGCCAGCGCGATGCCCTGCACGAGCAGATGGTGCACGAGGCCGCGGGCCGGCGACACGATCGCCGCGGCTTGCGCCACCGCCTGCAACGGTCGGCGGCCCGGCTTTTGAAACGCGTGCCGGGCTTTGCGCCGGAAAAAACCAGCCCGGCTCGCTCCACTACCAACCATCATCGCTATGTTGAAAATCATTGAAATCGCGTTCAGTTGCTATCCGGTCACCGACATGGCCCGGGCGCGAGAGTTTTACGAGGGCGTGCTCGGCCTGAAACCCACCATCACCATCGGCGAACCCGGCGGGATGCAGTGGACCGAGTATGACATTGCCGGCGGCACGCTGTCCCTGGGCTGCGGCGCGCCGGATTGGAATCCCCGGCCGGACGGCTGCTCCGTCGGCCTGGAAGTGGAGAATTTCGACGCGGCGATTGCCCATTTGCGCGCGAATGGAGTGAAATTCAAAATGGAGCCGTTTCCCACGCCGGTCTGCCACATGGCCTTCATTTCCGACCCCGACCGCAACACGATTTGCATCCACAAACGGAACAAATCGTAAATCGAAAATCCGCAATCGAAAATCACATGTCCATTCTCGTCACACCCGATACCAAGGTCCTTATCCAGGGCATCACCGGCAGCTTTGGCGCCCGGCACGCACAACTCTCGATTGATTACGGCTCCCAGGTTGTCGCCGGCGTTACCCCGGGCAAGGGCGGCCAGTTCTTCGAGCACGCCGGCAAAAAAGTCCCCATTTTCGACACGGTGGCCGACGCGGCGAAGCAGACCGGGGCGACGGCCTCCGCCGTGTTCGTTCCCCCGCCCTTCGCCGCCGACGCCATTCTCGAAGGCGCGGACGCCGGGCTCGAGCTGGTGGTGACCATCACTGAAGGCATTCCCGTGCGCGACATGGTCCGGGTAAAGCGCGCATTGGAGGGCCGGCAAACGCGGCTGATCGGGCCGAATTGTCCCGGTATTGTCACCCCCGGTGAAGGGAAGGATTCGCATGGCGGCTGCCGCATCGGCATCTCCCCCGGTTACATCCACAAAAAAGGACACATCGGCGTGGTCTCCCGGAGCGGCACGTTGACCTATGAAGCCGTCTGGCAAATCACGAGCCGTGGCAAGGGCCAGAGCACGTGCGTCGGCATCGGCGGCGACCCGGTCAATGGCACGTCGCACCTGGATGTGGTCAAATTATTCAACGCCGACCCGGAGACGCATGGCATCATCATGATTGGGGAAATCGGCGGCAGCGCCGAGGAGGAAGCCGCCGAATGGATCAAACAGAATTGTAAAAAGCCGGTGGCCGGGTTCATTGCCGGCACGACCGCGCCGCCCGGACGGCGCATGGGCCACGCGGGCGCCATCATCAGCGGCGGCAAAGGCACAGCGGAAGCCAAAATCGCGGCGTTCAAGACCGCGGGCATCGGCGTCGCCGCCACCCCGTCGGAAATGGCGGACACGCTGTTGAAGATGATGTAAAAAAACGTTGAATCGTGAACCGTTAAATCGTTGAATCGGTTCAACCATTCACGGTTTAACGGTTCAACGATTACGTGCAGGTCATCGATTTCATCCTGAATCTCGCCGCTTTGCTGCTGTGGCTCAACTGGCGTTCCGTCCGTTTCGATCCGCTCGGCCAACGGACACCCGCAACGTTAATTGGCACCCTTCGGCGGGCGGAGCCGCAGCGCTTGCGCCGATGGCATTCGCTGGTGGCGCTGGCCGGACTTTTATTGCTGCGCGCGGGGATTTACTGGCAGATCGGCTCGGCGGCAAACTGGGCGGGGAAATTGGATTTGGGCGTCACCGCCCTTGCGTTTTCCAGCAATTTATCGGGGCCCCTGCCGTCGTTTCTGCGCATGCTGTTGTTTTCGACCTTCAGCTTCGGGCTGTTGCTGGGCATGTTTTATCTCTGTCTGCTGCTGCTTTCCATCCTGGCCGGCCCGGAGTCGCCGCCCTTTCATCGCCTGGTACGATTGCCGCTGGGGGATGTGGATCGCTGGCCGCGTTGGGCCAAAGTCCTTTTGCCGTTCGTCGTCACGGCGGTTTTTTGGTGGCTGGCCAGCTGGCTGCTGGCATGGCTGCAAGTCATCCCCCAACCCGTCTCGCCCGCTCAACGCTTTGAAGCCTCGCTGGTCATCGGGCTGGGGAGTTATCTGAGCTGGAAATACCTCGCCGGGGCGCTGCTCGCCCTGCACCTGTTGAACAGTTACATCTATTTCGGCAAACATCCTTTCTGGGCTTACGTGAATGCCGAGGCGCAGGCCTTATTGTCGCCACTGCGGGCGCTGCCATTGCGGGCCGGCAAGGTGGATTTTGCACCGGTCGTGGGAATTGCGCTGGTGTTCCTGGCGGCGGAACTGGCCGGACGGGGACTGTTTTTTCTTTACGGACGACTGCCGTTTTGAATCTTCAACCCGCCGCCAATGCGCCGTTTCCGGCATTCGCGGCCACCCCGGCGATAGCGACGGTCCCGGCCTCCTCGATGATCCCGGCCTTGCCCTTGGGGAATTTGGCAGCGATGATGGCGCCGGTATTGGGTTCACTGACGATGGAAAGCGTGCCGCCGTGCAGGGCGACCAGTCGCTTGGTGATGGCCAGGCCAAGCCCCAAACCCTGCTGCTCCTGCATCTTGCGGTCGAACTGCATGTAGGCGCCGACGCGCGTGATTTGCTCGGTGGAAAAGCCGCGGCCTCGGTCGCTGATGGAAAGGGTGATGCCATTGAACGCCTCGGCCAGCGCAAGGCGGACGGGCGAACCGGGATCGGAAAACTTGAAGGCATTTTGCGCCAGTTCATCCACGATCTTGCTGAGATATTCCTCGGCCATCGGCACGGGAACATCCACCAGCTCGAAAGACAGGTCCGCGGAACGCTCCATGAACGCCGCCTGCGCGGTGGCATGCTTCTCGATCAGTGCCGCGGGATGCTCCGTCCGGCCCAGGCGCAGGGCATTGATGTTCTTCGGGTCGGCGGCGACCAGTTCCAGCTGCGCATAAATCAAAAAGTTTTCGATGAGCCGTTCCAGCCGTTTGCCGGACTGGTGGACGACGTGGCCCATTTCGGCGATTTCGGCGGGTTTGAGTTTGGCGGCGTCGGCGGCGAGAATTTCGCCGTAGGCCAGGATGCCGTTGAGCGGCGTGCGCAACTCGTGCGGCAGCATCAGGCTGATGTTGTCGCGCAGGTGGGCGAGCTTGCGCTCGGCCTCGTCGCGCACCGTCTGGGCTTTTTTCAGGCGCGCGTCCACGGCGGCGTAAAGCGCATCGGTGGTGAACGGTTTCGGCAGGTAGTCGTCGGCCCCCAGTTCCATCCCGTGCCGCATGCCCGCGTTGTCCGCCAGGCCGGTCATGAGGATGAACGGAATGGAAGCCGTGGGCGCTTCCGTGCGCAACGAGGACAGGGTCAGGTAACCGTCCACCTTTTCCATGTTCACGTCGCACAGGATGAGGTCGGG
>CAYPSF010000269.1:0-4723 GCA_964413165.1 uncultured Bifidobacteriaceae bacterium | reverse complement strand
GCCAACTACCAGGGCAGTGCGTCCGGCACACTGGTCATCAATGCGGCGACGCTGACCGTGACGCCCCTTGCAATAGCGACGGCGTACAACGGGAACGCGCTGGCTAACGCGACTTATTCAGACAACACAGCCAATTACTCGATCACCGGCTTCCAAAACGGGGAAACTATAAGCTCGGCTGGAGTGACTTTGAGCGGATCGATGGCCTTTGCTGGTTCGACCAGCACCTCGGTCAAGAACGCGGGGACCTATATGTTGACGGTGGGCACGCTCGTACTGAGCAGTGCAAATAACAACTACGTGATGAACTTCAGCAATATGACCCCCAACAATTATGTGATCAATCAGGCCGCTCTGACCATCACCGCCGCCGCCAACACCAAAACTTACGATAGTTCGACCAGTGCAGCAGCGACACCGACTACCTCCGGCCTCCAGGGTTCTGACTCGGTCACCAGTCTGATCGAAACCTATGACACCAAAGACGCCGGCACAGGCAAGACCCTCAGCGTCAGCGCCTACACGGTCAACGACGGCAACAACGGCAACAATTACACCGTCAACACCGTTGCCAACACCTCGGGCGTCATCGCCCCGGCGAGCCTGACCGTGACGGCTGACGCCAAGACCAAGATTTCCGGGATGCCCAATCCGCCGCTGACGGCCAGTTACAGCGGTTTTGTCGGTGGTGAGAACGCCAGTGCGCTATCGTCGCCGGCGGTCTTGAACACGACCGCAACGACTGCGAGTGGTGTGGGCAGTTACCCGATCACTGCCGGGAGTGCAGCTGCTGCGAACTACACGATTCAGTATGTGGATGGAACATTGCAAGTGATTGCAAGCCCGCAACTGACAGGCGCCACCGTCAGCGTGAATGGAACACAACAATTTGTCGTCAGCTGGCAGACGTTCCCCAACGAGACCTATCAACTTGAGTTCGCCACCAACTGCAAGGCCACCACCTGGACATCCGTGGGCGGTCAGGTGGCCGGGACCGGCGCCATGGTCTCCGTGACCAACAGCATGAGCACGCCGCACTGTTTCTACCGGGTGGAAGTGCAATAATGGCAGCAACAATTGCCGCTTCAAAATAATCGCCTGGACAACTTGGGGGTAATGCGGGCCGGCGGATGAAAGTCCGCCGGCCTGCTATGTCTCCAGCGGCCGGCGGAACGGCTGCAGGCCCCGTCACTCCGACGTTTAGGGTTGCCATGCCCCCATCACCGTTTAAAGTATCCACGTTCAAATGAAATTTTTATTGTCCATTTTCGGACTGGTATGGCTGGCCTGGTTCAACGCTTCGGCGCAGATCACCGTGGAGGTGATGCTGGATGAACAAAAATTTCTGCCCAGTGAATCGCTGCCGGTGGCGGTACGAATCACGAACCGGTCCGGCCAACCACTGCATCTGGGTGCCGACCCGAATTGGTTAACGTTCAGTGTGACCGCGGTGGACAGTTTTGTCGTCACCAAGCTCGCGGACGTGCCGGTGCAGGGTGAATTTGATCTGGATTCAGGGCAAATGGCCACCAAGCGCGTGGATTTGGCTCCCTATTTCAATCTCACGCGGCAGGGCGGTTATCGCATCATTGCCACCTTGCATATCAAGGATTGGAACACGGAAATCCCCAGCCTGCCCCAAAGTTTTGACGTGATTGACGGCGCAAAATTATGGTCGCAATCGTTCGGCCTGCCCGTACCCGCCGGGGTGTCGAACGCCGTGCCGGAAGTCCGTAAATACACCCTCGAGCAGGCGAATTATCTGAATTCGCAACTGCGGATGTATGTGCAGGTGAGCGACGAGGCCGAACGACGCATCTTCAAGGTCCGGGCTATCGGCCCGATGGTCTCGTTCAGCCAGCCGGAGGCACAACTGGACCGCCGCAACAATCTTCATGTGCTTTATCAAAGCGGTGCGCGGGTTTATAGCTATACGATAATCAGTCCCGATGGTGACTTCGTGCGGCAGGAAAATTACGATTTATCAAACACGCACCCGCGATTGAAAACCGATGACTCCGGCGGCATCACGGTTTCAGGCGGCATGCGCCGGGTCAAGCTGGATGACATGCCAGGCGTGAAACCACCCATTGAAATGTCCGCGCCCATTCCCAAAAAACGCTGAGCCGGCGGTCATTCCATCAATTCTTCCTTCGACGTGATTTGTCCCTGGATGGTTTTGACAATCATCATGGCGCGAGTCAGGGCGTTGTCCTGTGTTTCGCCCAGGAATGATTTCAACTCCACCCGCACCGCCGCGATCGGGTCGCCGTTGCGGTCACGCAAAGGCACTGTCAATATGACCGTGCCTTTGCCGCGCCCGAAATAAACCTTGCCATCGTTGATGGCCAACGTCTCGGCGTCGGTGCCGGCCTGACCGATTTCCTTCTCCACCTTGCTGGCGATAATGTGCGTCCGGCTTCGATCGTCGGGCACGTAGATGCGCAGGCCCATAATGCGCGCCTGCTCCTTTAACAGGTCTTGCACCACGGTCTGCGCCTTCGGTATCAGCGGGGTGTAATTGACGGTCGTGTCGCCGAAATAAACCACTGCGTCGGACTTCGTGCGAAAACCGATTTTGCCGAGACCCAGCGAATTGTCATGCAACGGCGGCATCACCAGCTTGTTGTCCAGCCAGCAGCTGATTTGATTGCCCTGGCATTGCAACGCCAGCGTGTGCCAGGTCCCGGCGGAAACATCCAGTTCCGGCCCGATGGGGTCGGAACGCATGCCGTCCACCACCTTGTAAAAGCGTACGTTATGGCCCAGGGCACTGGCACGGATGACGTAATAATTCGATTCGTTTTGGTAACGGAACACCACCCCGGCCATCTGCTCAGCAGTGCCGCCGACGATTTTGAACCTTGTCGTAAACGTGAAATCCTTGAACGTCCCGCCGTCGTAAATCAACATTGGAAAACGCTCATCCGTCGGGTCGGTACTCGTCTGGGCCAGCACTCCCCGGCGCGTGACCACCGGCGCCTGCGGTGACATCGGCGACAGCAACGGCGGCACCTCGTCCAGGACGATCTTCCATTCGCCCGGCCGGCCGCCACCCGCCAGGGCGAGGTGAAAATGAGGCGGCAACTGGCCGGCCGCAAGTTCTCCAAACTCAATGTTGATTTCCATGCCCGCTGCCGGCAAAGCCAGGACGAGCCAGAGACTGAAAAGAAACTTCCGCATTTCGCGCAGCGTAACAAAAAAAATGACGACGACAAGCCGGCGTTTGATGCCCACGCGGTTTTGGCAGCCACCCGGCAGTTCCCGGTTTGGGGTCCCGTCCCGCACCGCTGGGTTCCACGCTCTTCTTTTCAGCAAATCCGCGGCAACTGCTCGCCGCTGGACATGTCGAGGATCCGGCTGGCACCAATCACGCTTTTCAAGGTGACCAGGGGCATGGAACTTTCGGCCACCCGGCCGATGACCGCCGGCTCCGCGCCGACGGCGTGGTCCCGCATGATTTGCCGGGCGCGTTCCGCGTCCTTCGCTGCAACGAACATGGCAAAACGTCCTTCACACGCCACGTGCAGCGGGTCCAACCCCAGCATCTCGCATGCAGCGTGAACATCTTCGCGCACCGGCACGGATTTTTCCTCGATGTCAATCCGCACCCCCGCTGCCTCCGCGATTTCGTTGAGCGTGCTGGCCAGCCCGCCGCGGGTCAGGTCGCGCAAACAGTGGATTTCGATCCCGGCTTGCAACAGTTGCCGCACCAGATCGGCTACCGGAGCGGAGTCGCTCTCGATCCGGCTCTCAAATTCCAATCCTTCCCGCACCGCCATGATGGCCATGCCGTGCCGGCCCAGATCGCCGTTGACCAGAACCGCGTCGCCGGGACGGACGCTCTGGGGCGCAATCATCCGGTCATGTTCAATGATGCCGATGCCGGTGGTGTTGATGAACAGGCCATCTCCCTTGCCTTTATCCACCACCTTGGTGTCGCCAGTGATGATTTGTACGCCGCACCGTTGCGCCGCATCGCGCATCGAGCAGACCACGCGCCAAAGGGTTTCCATTGGCAGCCCTTCTTCCAGGATGAAGGCGCTGCTGAGGTAAAGCGGCCGGGCGCCGCTCATCGCCAGGTCGTTCACCGTGCCGTGAACGGCCATCGAGCCGATGTCGCCGCCCGGAAAAAAAATCGGCCGCACGACGTAGGAATCCGTCGTAAACGCAAGTTTCCGGCCGGTCCATTCAACCACCGTCGAATCGAGCTGTGCTTCGAGTAGCGGGTTGCGAAAGGCCGCCAGGAACATTTTCCCGATTAACTGGTGCATCAGCTTCCCGCCACCCCCGTGCGCCAGCAGGACGTGCGGGTATTGCGCGAGCGGAACCGGACAGGCCAGGGCGAAATTTTCGATGGGGACCTGACTCATGGAGTTTTGCCGGCGACGTCCGGTGTTTGCCGTCGATAGCGGTAATACGCGGCACAGGCGCCTTCGCTCGACACCATCGTCGCGCCCAGCGGGTGCTCCGGCGTGCAGCGCTGGCCAAAGGCCGGGCATTCGTGCGGCTTGATTTGCCCCTGCAAAACCAGGCCGCTGAGACATTCGGCGGGTTCGGCCACCTGCCGGTCCGCCAGGCCAAATTTCCGGGCGGCGTCAAACGCGGCGTAGGCGTCGTTCAATCCCAGGCCGCTTTGAGGGATTTCGCCGATGCCGCGCCACTTGCGCGGGACGACCCGGAAAACCTTGCGAATGAGGTCCTGCGCCGGCAGGTTGCCTTC
>CAYPSF010000268.1:0-4780 GCA_964413165.1 uncultured Bifidobacteriaceae bacterium | reverse complement strand
TCAATTTGCATCCCGACCTCAAGAAGCTCGTCAAAAACGCGCATGGCCTCATCCTGGTCTGCGGCCCGACCGGCAGCGGGAAGTCCTCAACCCTGGCCGCCTTGCTCCAGGAAATCAACCTCACCGAGACCCGCCACATCGTCACGGTGGAATGCCCCATCGAATACACTTTCCGTCCCCGCCGCGCCTATATCCGGCAGCGGGAGGTGGGACGCGACACGCCCAGTTTCGAGCAGGCGTTGCTGGATGCGTTGCGCGAAGACCCGGACGTCTTGATGGTGGGGGAAATGCGCGACCCGGAGACGATGCGCCTGACCTTGAGCGCCTCGGAAACCGGCCATCTGGTCCTGGCCACCATCCATTCCTCGACCTGTGCCGAGGCTTTGCAACGGGTCGCCTCAGCCTTCCCGTCGGAAATCCAGGGCACCGTCTGCGCGCAACTGGCCGATTGCCTGGTCGCGGTCGTCTCGCAACGGCTCCGGTTTCGGCCGGATTTGAACATCCGCGTGCCCGAATGCGAGATCCTGGTCGCGACCCACGCGGTGAAAAATTTCATCCGCACCCGCGATTTTTTCAAGATCAGCTCCGCCCTCGAAACCGGCGCCGACCATGGCATGTGGAGTTTTCAACGTTATGCCAAGTGGCTGGAGACCCGGACCAATTTCTCCATCCCCGACCGGAATACGGAACCGCCGGACAGCGAGTCGACGGAGATAACCCCGGTGACGCCGCCGTTGCTCGCGGCCCGGGTCACGCATCAACCGGAGAAGAAGAGCAAAATTCCGCCGGCCGCTCCGGGCGCGAAGGCCGGGCATCGGATTGAAATCGAGCCCGTCGAAGGCGAGTTCGGGAAAATTCTCAAAAAGCCGGAATAGTATCGCTGTCCAATGACCATCCGAACAAACTTTGGTAGGGCGGGCAGTCCTCTGCCCGCCGCTCGTCCGTTCGCCAGCCGCGGCGCGCACGGAGTGACGCGCCCTGCCTGTGAACCAATTGCCGCCGGGAATTGGTATAACTTGGTTTGGTTTCGGCTTTGTGGCAGTGGAGTGCTGTTGTTGATCGCCGTATCGTTCTGCGGCTGCGTCACCGAAGCCCAGGCCAATGCCCGGGCGCGCGCCGCCTACATTCAGGGCCAGAAGGCCGCCTTCGCCAGCATGGGCGGGCTGGGGCAGGGTGTCGCCATCATCGGCCCCGTGCAACGTCCCAACGTCCCGTGGGTAGAGGGACTGACCCTGGCCCAGGCCATTGCCACCGCCAACTACATCAGTCACCACAGCCCGAAAGCCATCACCATCACCCGCCAGGGCGAGGAAATCGAAGTGGACCCGCGCGACCTGCTCGGCGGCCATGTCGTGCCGCTGGAACCCGGCGATACGATCAGGATTCGGGAATAGCTTCTTTGAAGGTAGGAGCCGATGCTTGGAGGCTCACTTTTTACGATTTGCGATTTACGCGGTGTGCGGGAAGCTGGCCGGCCAAAACTTCAATGGTAATATACTTTGATGACCTCGGTGATTTCCTTGCCGCTGGCGAAGCACCGCCATTTGCCGCTTTGATCCAGGATCCCCAAACACCGGTAACCTCTGCATTCAATCCAATGCGTATCTCCTGGTTGGGGTGCTGACAAAAGCACTTCAATTTTCTCTATCCGAGATGCAACCTCGCAATCCATTGCCATAAACCTAGCACCGGCAACAAAATTAACTACACCGGGATTGCTTTTCCTTGGGCGCGGTTTGTTGTCTTTGGCTTCAGGCGCGGCGGGCGGCGGCAAGCAATTTGGTTCTGACCCACTCCGTTTTGGCCAGCCCCGACGATTTCATGGCAGCCATGATTGCGTCGTATTCCAGCGGTGAAATCCGCCTGGGAATGAACTTCCCGCGCTTCTCCTTTTGGGAAGCATCGGCCTGCCGACGTTGAGCGTTTCACTCATGGTTTTTGGAAACGACGAAATATGCGATTATTAAAAGCAGCATAATCGTCACGATTACAACTGCCCACATAGTCCCGAAGATTTTCCAATCCTTCCCGTTCATTTCTGTGCCTTTTTCGATCTTGGCGGCGGTGTTTGCAGCAAAGTGAAGTTTCATTGGAAGTTTTCAAGGCTTTCCTTGGGTTTGTGAAGTATACAATCCCGTTTTTTTATTACCTTGGACAGCCAATGTCCAACCCTCTCTGTCAGGATGTCACGCAACGAAAGGTTTACTATGACGAATGCGACTGACAATCAACTGGAACTCGGCTTCAACCCCGACCAACAACGTCGGGGCGCCAATATGGCGCGGCGTGAAGGGCGTATCGCCCGGGCGGGCTGGTGGTTCAGCCAGATGCGCGACATCGTGGAACGCGCGATGGAGACCCCCGGCGAACCGCGCCCGGAACAGATCTGGATGCCCGGCGCCAACCGGCAGGTGGAAGTGTGACGGTTATTTCGATTTGCGATGTACGATTTACGCGATTTGCCAGGACGTGGAGTGATGCGTAAACTCCGATAAATCGCGAGCACGCGACCAGAGTCGGTGTCGGAAAACGTATATCGTAAATCGAGCGGTTCTTCCCTCCCGCAATGCGGGACTGTGTGTCCCTGCGCGGCGACACGGGCGCGCCGGTTGTTTCCCCACGACACCGGATGACCGGCGCGTTTTCTTTTACGGCAGTGGTGGCCGGAAGGTGCGGCGCTGATGGGATGGCGCCGAGGCGGAGGACGGCGTGGGATTGCAGATGGCCTGCTCGGCCAGCTTGATGGCGATGTCGGCGGACACCACGCCATGGCCCAACTTGCCTTCCAGCCGATCAGACGCCCGCCACCAATCCGCCGTGACGTGGCCGAGGTCTTCGTCGTAGGTGCGTACCGTGATATGGTAAACGTCGCCACCAAACTTAAAATTACGGCTCGCAATCAATTTTGATGCCATAGCGTTTCCTGGTTGGAATGATGGAATGAGCCTAACCCCACCCGCTGTCAAGCCGATTGGCTTTTATTTTTTGTAAACGATTGGTTTGTTCCCTCGCCCCGCCCAAGCGGGGAGAGGGTGTCGCGAAGCGACCGGAGAGGGGAGTTTTAGACACAGGCAGTTTTCGATTCTGGTGTTTTGCAAATCAGCCCCACCTCACCCCGATCCTCTCCCCCCGCTTCGCGGCGGAGAGGGAGATCCATCCAACCCCGGATTAGTCAAAGGGATGATTCCGAAAAAGACGGCTGACTTTCTGACCCTGGCCGGACCCGACGCCAGCCCCCGGTCAAATGCCCGGATAACCAGCGCGCACAAAATTGCGGATGACGGAAATCTCCGCTTCGCCGGCGACGGTGTGTTCCTTGACGAATTCGCGCCACTCGATTTGCAGGCCGGCCGCCTGGAGCAGCGGGATCTGTTTGCGTACCCGGCCGATCGTCACCATCGGGTCGTTCGTCCCGTGCGTCATGAGCAGGCGTTGTTGTTTGGCAACCGGCGAAAGTTCCTGCATCAACTTTTCCGGCTCGCAAACCCAGCCGCTGATGCCGACGATGCCCGCCAGCCGGTGCGGGTAACGCAAGCCGACTTCGATGGACATCAGGCAGCCCTGTGAAAAACCGCCGAGCGTGATCGCTTCCGCCGGCCAGCCCTGGGCGCGCAAATCGTCGAGAAATTCAAACAGCAGTTTCCGGCTGCGGTGCACGCCGGGCGCGATGTCGTCACCAAGGTCGAACCAGGAGAAGCCGCCGAAGTAATCGTCCGGTGCATTGACGAGCAGATAATTCAGCCAGGGCAGGTTCATCGCCTCGGAGAACCAGCGCCAGCCTTCCAGGCTGTCGCCCAATCCGTGCAGCAACACCATCAATGGCCGGGTTCCGTTCTTGTGTGATTCCGTGGCCGGAATCAGTTCGCTGTGCAACATAAGCCGCAAAGCATGTTTGGCGGGCCGGATTCCGTCAATGCCCAAACGGAAAGGAGCGAATCATCGCGGAGCGATGAAGGATGGTAGCCGGGAGATTTATCCCCCGGTATGAAAATAAGAAAGGCCTGCGTCGCGGAGCGACGCTTGAACCCGATGGCTGGAACCGGTTTCAATCGTCGCTCCGCGACGAATCGGATTGTCGTTGTCAGATCCACGGGATGAATCCCGTGACTACCATCATGGCATCGCTCCGCGATGTTCCCCCCTCATCCGAAATCCAGAAACCCGGACCCACCCGGCGGTGACCCCTTATTCATTTGTCGCCGCCGACTTTAACCTGGCCGCCGCTTCGTCGGCCCAATTGATCAGGGTTTCGCGTTGGGAGGTGGTGAGCCGAGCGTCCGGGTGGAGCAGGGTGTATTTGCCCGGCGGCATGTCCTTGTAACCGACCTCCTCGCTGATCCGTTCCAGTCGCTTGGCCGCCCGCGCCGGCAGGTCGTGCGGCCATTCGGAGAAATTCATCCGCTCGCGCCCGTCCCGCACGTCGCCGGCCACCAGCCACGATACCGGCGCAATGTGGCTGTACCAGGGCCACCGGGTTTCGTCGGAATGACAATCGTAGCACGCGGCGTGCAGGAGGACGGCGACTTCCGGCGGCGGCGCGTTGCTGGCCATCAGATCGTGGCCCGGTGTGACCGGACGGTTTGTGCGCGACGGGTTGGCGAGCTGCAACAACCCGAAAATCACGGCTCCCGCGGCCAGAATCCATTTCAATTTTTTCTTCATGCCACTAAATCTGACGCGCCAGCAATAAGGAAAGTTCCCGCGCGAAGCAAACTGGAAAACCGGTTTCTTTCGGCCGGCTAAGGATTTTGCCGGGGAAATATGGTCGTGGTGCTTGCGC
>CAYPSF010000267.1:0-4802 GCA_964413165.1 uncultured Bifidobacteriaceae bacterium | reverse complement strand
ACCCGCTTTCAGCGCACGTCCGGCCAGAAATTCCGTCACGTTCATCCGCCGGCCACCTTCGCGTTGTAATTCCATAATCCGCAGCGCGCCTTGACCGCAACCGACGATGATGCCGGTTTTGTCCGCCGACAAAACCTCCCCTGCCCGACCGGACTTTTCAACCAGTTCCGCCTTCCAGATTTTCAGCAGTTGCGGTTTCGGAGCCGGCAAGTTCGCGTCGAGCGGATGCTCGGCGTTCCGTAAAAGCGTAAACGCACCCGGCCAGGGGGTGAAGGCGCGTAACCGGTTCCAAATTGTCCGCGCCGGCTGGTTCCAATCGATCCGGCCGTCCGCTTTTGTGATTTTGGCGGCGTAGCTGGCGCCGGCGGCGGGTTGCGGCACCGGCCGGATTTTCCCGGAGATATAATCGGGAATGGTCTGCACGAGCAGTTCCGCGCCGAGTTGCGCCAGCCGGTCGTGCAACGCTGCTGAGTCGTCTTCGGAATTAATGGGCGTGTGGCGTTGTGAAACGATGGGACCGGTGTCGAGCCCGACATCCATTTTCATGATGGTGACGCCAGTTTCGGCGTCGCCGTTGGCAATGGCCCATTGAATCGGCGCCGCGCCGCGATATTTCGGCAGCAGCGAGGTATGGACGTTCAGGCAGCCGTGCCGCGGCAAATCCAGGATGGCCGGCGGCAAAATCTGTCCGTAGGCCACCACCACAATCAGGTCGGGTTTCAACTCCCGCAATTCGGCGATAAATCTTTCGTCGCGGGCGCGGGCCGGCTGGAGTACCGGAAATCCTAGCTTCAACGCGAGCGCTTTGACCGGCGAGGGTTGCAATTTGAGTTCGCGGCCCCGGGGCTTGTCGGGTTGGGTGACAACGGCGTCGACGTGGAACCGTTCATCAGCGGCGAGCGCGGCCAGGCTGTTGCCGGACAATTCGGCCGTGCCCATAAAAAGGATTTGCAACGCCGTCATGCGGACAGCGAACGGGAAATTGTGCGCGGACGAAAGGAAAAAGTCGCGCGATCAGCGTTTAATGGCGATGTGCAGAATGTCGGCGAGGACCTTGCCCGGGGTCTGGTCGGCGTTGATTTCATGCACGAGGCGCCGGCCGTAAAACTTGAGCACGGGTTTGGTTTCCGTCTCGTAGGTCTTGAGCCGCTGGCGGATGACATTGATGTTCGCGTCGTCGAACCGGTTTTCCTTGAGGGCGCGGTGCTGGATGCGGACCACGAGTTTCCTGAAGTTGGCGCTGCGCAGGTAATAGACGCCGGTCACGTTGAGGGTATCCTTCAGCATTTTGGCCTGGACCACGTTGCGCGGAATGCCGTCGAGCACCAGGGTGTCCTGCTCGGGATGAAATTGACCGGCGGCGATGACCTTGCCGATGGATTCGCGCCAGAGGGCGATGGTGGTTTGATCCGGCACCAGCTGGCCGCGACTCGAATAATCCATGAAAATCCGGCCGATCTCGCTGTCCGGTTGCAGGCGGCGGAAGACGTCGCCGCAGGCGCAATGAAAGAAATGGGGAATGGCTCCGAGAATTTTACCCTGGGTCCCCTTGCCCGAACCGGGGGCGCCGAACAAGAGTATACTGCGGTAATTCACGCGGTCCGGGTTTTGAGTTGAACCTCCACGATTTCGGCGAATGGCACCATGATTTCCTGTTTCCCCCCGCCCGTGGCAACTTCCACGTGCATTTCATTGGTGGCGATGCGGGAGATGCGCTCGACGGTCATGTTGGCGCGCCCGGTTTTCACGGTCAGCACCAGACTTTTATCGGCTTCGCGCCGGATGAGGGCAAAGAAGCCGGAAAACTTTGTCTCAAAAAAGCGGCGATTGAACGTGAACTGTCCCCGTTGGAAAATCTGGGGTTCGTTCGGATTGGCGGCGGCCGCCGCCCCGCCTGTCGCCGGCTTCCCCTGCCAGGACGCCTCGACGATGTGGATGCCCGCCGCGGCGGGCTGCGCCATGCCCGGCACGGCGAAGGTCTGCGACGGGGCGTCGGTGGACAACGGCGTCGGGTCCGGCGCGGCGACGCGCACGGGCATCGCCAGAAAAATGATCGGGCCCAAAATCGGCAGCACCACCGCCACGCCCATCACCAGCATGATCGGCCGCGACCGGCAGACCGCAATCTCATAGCCCGCATAAATGTTCGCCGCGTAAATCATCATCAATGCGACCAGCCCGACGGACGACGAAAACAGGGCGACGACCAGGGATGGCTTCGGCGGCAGTTCCATGCGTTTCACCTCGTGGACCTGAATCGACGCCTTCTTCGCCCGTTCGACCGGCGCGGCTTCAACGAACGGGTCGGCCAGCGCCTTGATTTTCGGATTTTTCGACAGTTGCTTCAGCGCGTCCTGGGAAAATTTTGTCCACGGCACGCGCTCGGAGTATTTGTCCAGGTCCACCTTGAACACGACGCCGTTGTCGTTGTACGAAATGACGTCACCGGTTATGGAGGTGCCGTCGGTCAGGGGAAATGTGTCCGCACCGGCGGCGGCCCACAGTCCGCCCAGCCAGAGACCCAGGATTGTCCAGAGGATTGCGCGCACGGGAGATTTTTAACAAAGGCCGGCGTGGTGCGAAAGCAAATTCAGCGGGCGTTCCCCAGTTCGCCGATCAAATCCTCCACCACCCAATTTGCCCGCCCGGCCTGCAATTTATCGGCGGCCGCGCCATGCTGCCAGACGGCGAAACGAATCAACCGGCCGACGTCGGCGTGCAAGGGCCGTTGCGCGAGCAATCCGGCCAGGTAGCCCGCCAGCACATCCCCGCTGCCACCCTGGGCCAGATGCGGATTTCCGGACGAATTCACGAAGATTTCCCCCTCGCTCCGGCCCACGAGCGTCTGATGCCCCTTTAACACCACCCAGCAATTGCCGTAGCGCCGCGAGATTTCACGTGCCGCCTGCGGGCGGTTCAGCTGGATCTGCTGTTGGGTCGTGCTCAGCAACCGGGCTGCCTCGCCGGGATGCGGCGTAAGGACGCGAATGGCATTTCTGGCCGTCGTCCCCAACGGCAGCCAGTCGAGGGTACTGGCGTCCACGACGACCGGCAAAAGCGAATCGCGCCAAATCCGCCGGATGGTCGTCGGGGACATCACCTCAGCCAAACCGGGAGCCGCCAGCCCGGGACCCACCAGAACGGCGCTCATCGTGTCCGGCAGTTTCAAATCCGGCGTCCACAAACCCACCATCACCGATTGCAGCTGCGCCGCCGTTACGTGATAAACCGACTCCTGGGTGAACAGGGTGACGAGGCCGGGCTGCGCGCGTTGCGCGGCCCGGGCCGCCAGAACCGCCGCCCCATGAAATCCGAAGCTGCCGGCAATGATCCCCAGATGCCCAAACGTACCCTTGTGCGCGGCGGCGGAACGGCAGGGGGGGAAATTTTGAAAATCTTCCGGCTGGGTCCAATTCAACCGGCTCGTATGCGGGCAGGGAATCAAACCCACGTCGTCCGCGACTTCGAGCTGGCCGATGAACGGCCACGCGTTATGCGCGAGCAAACCGGTTTTGGGCGCGCCGACCGTCAAGGTGACCGACGCGGCAATCGCCAGGCCCGGCGACAGGGGATCGCCGGTGTCGGCATTCAAACCGGACGGCACGTCCACCGCTAGAACGGGGGTTCGCGATTCGTTGACCGTCCCGATGATTTTTTTCCAATCGTCAGTCAGCGGCCGGTCGAGCCCGATGCCGAACAGGCCGTCGATGATCAGCGCAGGTTTTTGGACCAGGGCCCGCTCCAGCCCCGGCAGGCCGTTTTCCGGCGCGGTGATGTCGAGGGCCTCGACCCGGCGTCCGTTCAAGGAGGCCCGCGCAGCGCGGGCGTCGCCGCCGTTGTTGCCCTTGCCGGCCAGGATTAAAATTCCGTCGTCGGGTTGCGTGAGTTGCAACGCCCGCTGCGCGATTTTGGCCCCGACGCGACGAATGATCTCGGCCTCGGTCCGGCCGGTTTCACAAGTCGCACGTTCCCATTCGCGCATCTGGGCGATGCTGATAACCGGAAGTGACATGGCATGAGACTAACAAAACTCCGGGTCGGGGTAAAAGCCGAAAACGGCAACCGGCACTGATTCAGGACTTTGGCCCGGCGGGTTTCCCGCCTTGAAAACCGGCCCGGAGACGACCGGGCAAAGGCAATTCCGGGCCGTAACCCAATTGTCACAGGGTTGTCACACGACCGAATTTGTGTGACGATTAGGCTCATGTTATGCAACCCAGAGTGAAGCCGCGAATATTGGTGGTGGATGACGAACCGGAGGCCGTTGAACTGGTGGAGTTCAACCTCAGGCAAGCCGGCTATGCGGTGACGACGGCGGCGGACGGCGCGGAGACGCTGAAAAAGGCGCGGTCACAAACGCCCGACCTGGTGGTGTTGGACGTGATGCTGCCAGAGATGGACGGCTTCGAGATTTGCAAGACGCTGCGGCTCGACCCGACCACGGCCAAGGTGCCCATCATCATGCTCACGGCCAAGGCCGCGGAAATCGATCGCGTGCTCGGCCTCGAACTGGGTGCGGACGATTACCTGACCAAGCCGTTCAGCCCGCGCGAACTTCTGCTGCGCATCAAAAAAATCCTTTCCCGCGGCGAAACCGGGGAAAAGCCGCGGGACCAGATGCGGTTTGGCGATTTGATGATTGACGTGCCGCGCCACGTGGCGAGCTGGAAAGGCAAGTCGTTTGAACTGACCGCGACCGAATTCAAGCTGCTCACCACCCTCGCGCAACGCGCCGGACGCGTCCAATCGCGCGACCATCTCCTGCGCGACGTGTGGGAATACGACAGCCTGATTGACACGCG
>CAYPSF010000266.1:0-4825 GCA_964413165.1 uncultured Bifidobacteriaceae bacterium | reverse complement strand
AACCCTTTCGCCTCATGCTAATCCTCTCGAGAAAATCAGGCGAAAGCATCGTGATTGACGGACGCATCCACGTGAAGATCGTGCGGGTGGAAGGCGAGGTCATCAAAGTGGGAATCGAGGCGCCGGCGGACGTGCCGGTGCACCGCAAGGAAGTTTACGAAGAGATTCAGCTCAGCAACCAGCAGGCGCTGACCCGGCAGAGTGCACCGCTGCCCAGGCTGACCGGCACGACCGCTCAGCCCAGGCCGCCGGCGGACCAGCCCCCCGCCCGGGCCGCCCGGAAACCCAGCCTGCAAAAATCTTGAAGGCCATCGACACTAGGCCCGAGCAATTTACGCGGCTACGGCCGCAAAGATGTCCAGCGATTATCGTCGGTCGCTAAAACGGCGAGAGACCGCTGGCTCCTTCCCCGGGCGGACCGGGTTTATCCCTGGTCCGCCCGGTCATTTAACCCGGAGCATCAAAAAAAATACTATGAACCCAAATTCAGAATTGGACGTGAATGCGCTGATGGCGCAGGTCCGTGAAGCATCCCCGGCACTGAAAGTCACCGCGCCACCGCGCCCGCAAAAACGAAATGGCGCCCCGGACCCGGCCCAGGAATCCTTCAACCAGCAAACCATCGGCATCCTGCAAGGATTGGCCGCCGTGTCCGGCGCCCAGAAAAATGAATTGGTGCAACTCCGCCAGGAATTTGACCAGCTTAAGAGCATCGCCAGTCGCCCTCAGCACACGGCCCCGGTTTACCTGGGCAACGGACGACTTTTGGTTCAAACCGAGCACGGCCTGCCCCTGATTTGCCGCACGGACGACCTGCCGATCACCCGGGCGCTGATCTGCGAAGGCGGCTGGGACCTGCCGCTCACCCGGGTTTTCATGCGGTTCATCAGGAACGACATGACGTATCTGGAAATCGGCACGCACATCGGTTACTTCACCACGCTCGCCGCCGCCCTGGTCGGGCATCTCGGAAAGGTTCATGCGTTCGAGCCGAACCCGGCCACGTTTGAATTTCTGGAAACCAACATGAGCCTGAACAAATGCACCTACCTGTCGCAACTCATCCCCAAAGCGGTCTCGAATCAGAACGGCACCACGACTTTTCACGTCTTCAACAAGAACCCCGGCAACTCGACCTTGTCGACACTGCCCGACCAATTGCTCAATGAATGGAAGGAGCGCCCGACCGAAGTGCAGGTTTCCTGCACCACCCTGGATGATTTCTACGCGAACGAAACCCTGCAGTTCGATTTCATTAAAATTGATGCCGAGGGCGCCGAACCGCTGATTTTTGAAGGCGGCCGGAATTTCTTCCAACACCGGATTAAACCGGCGACGCTCATCGCGATGGAATACAACCCGCCGGCGATCCAGGGCCTGCAGCGCGAGCCGAAAGTATTCGCGCAAAGCCTGTTCGACGCCGGTTTCCACCTCTGGCGAATCGTTGACACGGGACATATTCAGCCGATCGCGTCGCCCGATGAGTTGGACAACTGGTGCATCACGGAGCTGCTCCTGAGCCGCGGTGAACTCCCCGTCTGACCCCGCGCAACTGGACCTATGAACCGGGAACGCATAGCGCTCATCAGCCTGTTTCCGCTGGGCAATATGGGTGGCGGCGAATTTCTCACGCTCAACACGCTCAAAGCCGTTGCCGCCACCGGGGCGCAATGCCGCCTTTACGCCGCCCAACGGGAGATTCCTCCGCTGCAACCGCTGAACGCCCGCCTGACGACGGAATTCCTGCAGGTCTTCGACAGCGAAAGCCGCCAGCGCCCGGCGTCCCTTGCCTTCAAGGATGTTCTGGCTGCCTGTGCCGATTTTGACGTCGTCTGGGTGCATCAATATCTCAGTAACGACCTGGTCTTCGACCTCATCAACACCGTTGCCAGCGACCAGACCCTTTTGTTGACCAACGAAGGTCATGAGCCGCTGCTCGGTTTGTTCAATCAAATCTATCAATGGAGCCCGAATCATTGGTGCGTCGAGATCTCGAACTTCTCGCGCGACCGGGCGGCGGGGTATACCCGGCAAACCATCGGCCCCGGCGCCGGCGCCTGGAACAACCAGTTGCGGAACGGCGAACAACTCACGCGGCCATTCCGCCATCGCGCCTGCTGCATCGGACGAATCCTTCCGCATAAGGGCGTCGAGATCAGCATTGAAGGGTTGCCAAACAATTTTGAACTGAATGTCGTGGGCAATCCTGACCTGGACGCCGATTATTCAAAACTTCTCCGCCAGACAGCCGGCGGCAAGCACATTCAATTTCTAGGCCCGCTCGCGGAAGCCGCCAAAACCCGCGTGCTCGAAGAAAGTGACGTCCTCATCGCTTCCTCGTGCGTGTCGCTTTACAACGGCAAGAAAATCGAGCAGGCCGAGTTGTTGGGACTGGTGCTGATTGAAGCGGTTGCCGCCGGCGTCCTGCCGGTGGCCTCCGACACATCCCCGTTTCCCGAAGTCATGGCGAATCTTGGCCTGGGCGAATATGTTTACCCGCAACGCGACAGCGGCGCCCTGAATCGGATTCTCCAACGATACGAAGCGCTCGACGACCAGAGCCGGACGGAACTGCGCCGCCGGTCGCAAGCTCTCCTGCGGCAGCATTATCTTTTTGATGATTACTGGCACCGCGTCCGCGCCGCGATCGGAATGCGAGGCCCGGAATGAATTTCACGCTCATCAGCAACATTTTCGAGCCCCATGTGCGCGGCGGATACGAGCTGGGCTGCCAGGCCATCGCCCGCAAGCTTGCGACCTTGGGTCACCAGGTGACCGTGCTCACTTCGCAGGCGCCGGGCGTGCTGCACAAAAGCGCCGGGACGAACGGGTTGAACGTGCGGCGAATTTTTGAGCCGGTATTTGAATATGAAGACGGGTTGAGCGGAACTTTTGCCCGCAATCCGTTCTGGCAACGGCGCGTGGACAATGCCTTCGGCGGCGTCCTCCCGGCCAATGTCATCGCGCTCGACGAGCATTTTTCCGAACATCCGCCGGAGGTCATCTGGCTCTTCAATCCATTGGGCCTGGGTCCGGTCGGGATCCTTGAAACCATCGCCCGGCAGCCGGCGCGCTGCCTGATTCATCTGATGGATCATATTGACGGCAGCATCGCATCCCATCAACATTTCCATTTTTATTTGGGCCGCTGGCGGCGCATCAAAAGCCGGCTCACCGCCATTTCCTGCTCGGAAAAAATGCGCGCGGCCAATGAGCAGCTTGGCCCGTATCGCCACCATCACGTCATTTACAACGGGTTCAGCCCGCAGGAAATTCCGGATTCAAGCCGGTCCCATGCCCCCGACGGTGCGTTCCGCTTTGTTTATTTCGGCCAGTTCTCGCGCGAGAAGGGCTTGCCGCAGGTCGTCAAGGCCTTTGCCGCCTTGCTGCGCAGCCAGCCCACAACGGATTGCCGCCTGGACTTGTTCGGCAAAGGCGGAGCGGCGTTCGAATCCGAATTGCACGAACAAATTCAGCGCGAAAACGTGGCCGGCCGTGTTCGCTGGCATGGTTTCACGCCCAAGGACGAATTGCTCCGCCGCCTTCACGAATACGACGCCGCGATCATGCTTTTGAATCCGTCCGAACCGTTTGGCTACGCGCCGCTCGAAGCCGCCTGCGCCGGGCTGGCGGTCATTACCACCGCCGACACGGGCATCGGAGAAATCTTTCCGAAAACCTATCCGTTGCTGGTCGCCAACCGTGACGACACTTCCAGCGTGAAGAAGAAAATGGAATGGTGTGTGACTCACCGCGGCGAGTTGCGCTCCGTCGCGGATCAGCTTTGGAAACACCTGGCGGCCCGATGCGACTTCGACCAGCTCACCATGCCCGCGTATCTCAAGGCCATCGAGGCCTGTCCGGTGAACCAACCCATTCCCGGGACGACCGGGTTGCTGGCGGCGAATGCAACCGTCGAATTTGCCTCCCACTTTCACTGAGTCCCGCCTTCAATGAACCCCGCCCCACACCATCGAAACCGGAGTTACCCGCGCGGCGTTGTCTGGCTGGCGCCGTGGCAAAATCCCAGCGGCTATTGCAGCGAAGCGCTCGCCTTTGCGCAGGGACTGGCCGGCGCCTGGCCGCTGGAGCTCGTGGACAGCGCCCGGGTCCGGTCGCCCGCGTTCGTCGACGGACTGCCCGAGACCACGCGCAGCCTGCTGCGCGCAAAACTCACGGCGAAACCGCATATCGCCGGCAAAATCATTATCCAACACATGCCCGGAAGCGGTTTCGGGCCCGTACCCGGCACGGCCTATTGCGTCGGCCGCACCATGTTCGAAACTGACCGACTCCCGCCGAACTGGGCCGAGAAATGCAATCAGCTCGATGAAATCTGGGTGCCCAGCCGTTTCAACCTGGAAACGTTTGCCGCCAGCGGCGTGGCCCGGGAAAAAATATTCGTCGTGCCGGGAGCCGTGGATGAAACGCTTTTCAACCCGACAAAACATGAGCCCTGGCCCTTGCCGCATCGCTCCTCGTGCAATTTTCTTTCCGTGTTTGAATGGTCCGCGCGCAAGGGTTGGGACGTGCTGCTGGCGGCGTATCTCCGGGAGTTTTCCGCAGCGGACGATGTTTGCCTGAATTTGCGCGTCTATCTCACTAATCGCCCGGACGCCGACGCCCGCGCCGTCATTGGTGACCTCATTGGCCAATTCGCCGCCACCCTCGGCCTCGGGGACAAACAATTGCCGCGCGTTGAGATTCTCACCGGCCAGATTCCCACCCGGGAACTGCCGCGGCTTTATCGCGCCGTGGATTGTCTCGTCGCCCCCAGCCGCGGGGAAGGTTGGGGCCGGCCGCATCACGAGGCCATGATGATGGG
>CAYPSF010000265.1:0-4892 GCA_964413165.1 uncultured Bifidobacteriaceae bacterium | reverse complement strand
ACGTAGCCGCGGCCTTTCAGGAACGCGT
The DNA here is from genome assembly GCA_964413165.1 of uncultured Bifidobacteriaceae bacterium. Lineage (GTDB taxonomy): Bacteria > Verrucomicrobiota > Verrucomicrobiia > Limisphaerales > UBA11358 > UBA11358. Next base: position 4,864 of record CAYPSF010000265.1, on the reverse strand, counting down.
AGGCCTTGGCCGCCAGCGTGAGCGCGATGGTCGCGCGCGGCGACGCGCCGAGCTGGATGAAATCCTTCACCGCGATCTTGTAATGGTCCGGGTCGCGCGTGGCGCAGACGAGGTCCACGATGTAATCCTTCACCTTGTCGTCCACGTAGATGTCATTGATGACTTCGCGCGCCTTGAGGATTTGCTGCGGGGTGACGACGGCGCTGCAGGTGGGCGTGCCGCTCGTTTTCGCCATCAGGTCGAGGATCTGGCGTTCCTCGGCGCGGGACGGGTAACCGATCTTGAGCTTGAGCATGAAGCGGTCCACCTGCGCCTCGGGCAGCGGGTAGGTGCCTTCCTGCTCGATGGGATTTTGCGTGGCGAGGACCAGGAACGGTTCCTCGAGCTTGAAGGTCTGTTCGCCGATGGTGACCTGCTTTTCCTGCATGGCTTCGAGCAACGCGCTCTGCACCTTGGCGGGCGCGCGGTTGATTTCGTCGGCGAGCACCAGATTGGCAAAGATGGGGCCCTTGCGGGTGCTGAAGCCGCCAGACTGCGGATTGTAAATCTGCGTGCCGATGACGTCGGCCGGCAGCATATCGGGCGTGAATTGCAGGCGGGAAAACTTCACGCTGAGGGTGGCGGCGAGGGACTTGACGGAGAGCGTCTTGGCCAGGCCGGGGACGCCTTCGAGCAGGACGTGGCCGTTGGCGAGCAGGCCGATGACGAGCCGTTCCACGAGGTAATTCTGGCCGACGATGACCTTGCCGAGTTCGCTGAACAGCGGGTGAGTGAAAGCGCCGGCTTCCTTGACGGCGTCGTTGATGGCATTGATTCCGGTATTCATTTAGACGTGATAATTTTTGTGATCGTACGCGAAATGGACATATAAATCCGGCAAAATGTTCAAGCGAAATTTCCCGAATCCGGGCCCGGTCCTAGCACATAATCTGCTGTAATTCAGGCCATGCATGTGGTTTGGAACCATTTATGGGCGCATCTGCGAAGGATGCAGGTTGCCTATTATGTCCTGCTGATCACCCTGGGTGTCACCTTTTTTACCTTTTTGCGTCTCCGGGAAAACAGCCTGGCCAGCGACCAGGTCCGTTTTGACCGGATGGTGGCGCGCGCCCAAAACGGCATCGAGCGCCGGATCGACCGCTGCGTGGACCAGATGTACAACGTACGGGCGCTGTTTGCCATTGGTGAAAATATCGAGCGCAGCGAATGGGACGAATATATCGCCACCCTGTCCGCCCGGCAGGAAGACCTGGGGATACGGTCGCTGGGTTACATCGAGAAAGTGCCCCGGGCCGACCGGGAGGAATTCCTGAAGCGGCGGCGCCCGTACTTGGGCGCGGATTTTACCATCAACCCGGCGGGGGAACGTGCGGTCTATTATCCGACAATTTATCGCAGTCTCTTTGGGGGTCCCGGCCAGATCTACGAGGGGATCGACCATGGGATCCAACCCCAACGGCTGGAAACGATCGAACGGGCCATTGATGAAAACAAGCCCTCGGTCACGCGCAAAGTGAATTTCCTGACGCCGGATGGAGTACAAACCAATTTCGGCATCGCCCTTTATCTGCCGGTCTATCACAAAGGCGCCGAAATCAAGACGGTTGACCAGAGGCGCGCCGCCGCCAAAGGCCTGATTTACATCATCATCAAACCTCAAACGGCCTTCGCCGGATTGCTCGGCGGCCTGTCCAAGGAAGCGGACCTGGAGATTTACGACGCCGACAAACCGGATCCCGGCCAATTGCTCTACGACGAAGAAGTCCGCGCCAGCACGATTGCCCCGAAGCTGAGCCCCTACCTGGCGGCGCAAACCAACGTGATGGTGTTGAATCATCAGTGGACCCTCTCCATGGCCACCCTGCCGCCTTTCAAAGCCGGCACCACCCGGCACCTGCAATGGCTGTTGCAGTGGCTGGCCCTGTTGGGCGGATCGGTGGTCAGCCTGCTGCTGTTCGGTTTCGCCTGGGTGCAGGTCAAGGCCCGGTGCCAGGCGAAACTCGACACGCTGGAATTGCAACGCTCGGAAGCGGCCCTGGCAGCCGAAAAGGAACTGCTGGACGTGACGCTCAATTCCATTGCCGACGGGGTTATCACCACCAACACCGCCGGAAAAATCATTTCCATCAACCGGACCGTGGAATCCCTGACCGGGTGGTCCCGCAGCGAAGCGGAGGGCAAACCGTTGAACGAGGTCTTTCGCGCTGTTCGGGATGACACCCAGGAACCCTCTGCCAATCCAATCGAAAAGGTCCTTCAAACCGGTGCGGCGATCGAGATGGAAAACCACCTTTTACTCGTCGCCCGGAACGGTACCCGGCGCGCCATTGCCATCAGCGCTGCACCCATCCGGGACAGCGGCAGCAACACCGTGGGTGCGGTGCTCGTGTTGCGCGATGTGACGGAAAAGCAAAAGGCCGAGGCGCAGATGCTCACGGAAAGCAAGCTGCAATCCGTCGGCCTGCTGGCCGGCGGGATTGCCCATGATTTCAACAACATGCTCACCACCATCATCGGCAACCTCTCGCTGGCGCGGATGCCGGAATTTTCCGGGGCGGAAATGCCTCAGTTGCTGGCGGAAGCCGAAAAAGCCGCCCTGCGGGCGAAAGACCTGACCCAACAACTGCTGACCTTCGCCAGGGGTGGAGCGCCCATCCGGAGACCGATGGTGCTGGATGACCTGATCCGCGAAGCGTGCCTGTTCGCCCTGCGCGGATCCAATGTGCAATGTGATTGTTCGCTGGCTGCCAACGGATGGCCGGTTGAGGTAGATGAAGGACAAATCAGGCAAATCCTGAATAATCTGGTGATTAACGCCCGTCAAGCCATGCCCCAGGGCGGCAAAATCGAAGTGCGCGCCGAAAACGTCGAGCTATCCGCCCGCTCCATGCCTTCGCTACCCCCGGGCAAATACCTAAAGATCTCCATCCAGGACCATGGCCCGGGCATTTCCTCCGAACATCTGCCAAGGATTTTTGAGCCTTATTTCACCACCAAACAGACGGGTACCGGCCTGGGGCTGGCCACGGTCTATTCGATCGTCCGAAAACATGACGGCCAGGTCAACGTGGTTTCGGAACCGGGAAAAGGAACCACCTTTGAAATCTATCTGCCCGCCTCGCAAAAACCGGCTTCGTCCGCTCCCGTCCAGCCGCCGTCGGAAAATTGTTCCGGCCACGGCCGGGTCCTGGTAGTGGACGACGAAACCGCCATCCAGAAATTATTGGGCGTCATGCTGCGGAAATTCGGTTATGAAACCGAGATCGCCAGCGATGGCGGGGAGGCGATCGCGCGTTACACCGCCGCCCGATCCAGTGGCACGCCGTTCGACGCCGTCATCATGGACCTGACCATCCCCAACGGCATGGGCGGATGCGAAGCGACCCGCCGCCTGCGCGAATTGGATCCCAAGGTCCGGGCCATCGCTTCCAGCGGCTATTCGCTGGACCCGGTCATGGCCAACTATCGTGATTATGGCTTTTGCGGGGTCATTCCCAAACCCTATCGGGCGGAGGAACTGAACCGCCTGTTGAAAGAAGTCATCGGCAACGCGTCGGCCCCCAACTAGCCCGCCCGGCTGCCGCTCAAGGCTGCCCGCCATTGCGGATCATCGCAATATCGCGCTCGATCTGCCCGCTCAATTCCGTCGCTGAAGTAAATTTCTTTTCGTCCCGCAACCGGTTGCCGATCTCAACCTCCAGTTCCTGGCCGTAAAGATCGCCCTGGAAATCGAGCAGGTGCGCTTCGACCCGGAGTTGCGGCGCCGCCGACACCACCGTCGGGCGAAAACCGATGTTCAATGCCACCCGCCAGGATTTTTCCTGCACGCGGGCCAGGCCGGCATAAACCCCGTTCGGTGGCAACATCAAACCGGGCACCTCCAGGTTGGCGGTGGGGAAACCGAGCTGTTGGCCGACGTGGTCGCCCGCAATGACGCGGCCGGAAATCGCGTAAGGCCGGCCGAGCATCTGGCTCGCGGCGTCGAGACTGCCCGAACGGATGGCTTCGCGAATCCGGGTGCTGCTGACCGTCCGGCCGTCCAGGGACACGGCGGCCAGTCCATGAACGGTAAAACCGAGTTCGCCGCCGAGCTGTTTTAGCAAAGCAACATTGCCGCTGCGGCGATGGCCGAAAACAAAATCCGCGCCCACGCACAGGCTCTGGATTTTTCCGAGGTCGCGCGCCAGGCCACGGACGAAGGCCTCCCCGGTCTGCCGGCTGAAGAGTTCATCGAAATGAATCTGCAATAGCGTGTCCACGCCCAACGACCCGATCACGCGCAATTTTTGCGGCAGCGAGTAGATCAGTGGTGGCACCCGGTGGGGCGCCACGACCGTGTTCGGATGCCGGTCGAACGTGATCACCAGCGCCCGGGCGCCGTGCTGGTGGGCATCGGCCACGGTCTGGCGGATGATCTGCTGATGGCCGAGGTGGACGCCGTCAAAGAAGCCAATGGCCAGGCAGACCTTGCGGTCGCCGGGCGGCCATTCGTTGGCGGCGTGAATGATTTTCATCGCGGGAAATTGTAGCGGCATCCCGGAAGAGTGCCGCATTATTTTTTACCGGGCGGCGCCCGGCCGGGCCGTCGCTAAGAAGCCAACGAGCCGCCGACCAGTTTCAGGAACGGGATCACCCGCTTTTCCAATTCCGCCGTGGTCAATTTCAACAAGTCATCCAGTTTCGCCGCGTCCGTCACGTCAAATTTGCCGGAAACGCTGCGCCGGAGCGTGACCAGGTGCGCCCCGCAGCCAAATTTCTGGCCGAGTTCATGCGCGAGGCTGCGAACGTAAGTGCCTTTGGTGCAAGCGACTTTAAACTGGCCAAGCGGCGGCTCATAGGTCGTGAAACGGAAATTGTAGATGTG
>CAYPSF010000264.1:0-4921 GCA_964413165.1 uncultured Bifidobacteriaceae bacterium | reverse complement strand
AGCCTCGGAAACTTCCCGCGTCTTCCATTCCATCAGCATCCGGCCCGGCTGAAGCGGCGATGGGGATTTCTCCGGCTGGAAACCGCTCGCCGCTTGGTCATCGCCATAGGGGCGCGGACCGTAACCGTAACCCGGACCCAGCCCCATCCCGGCGCAAAGGGACTTACACTGTCCCTGGCAAAACGACGCATACGCTGCGAGATCGCCCAGACCCACGAAATCCTTACCGTCCAACGGCTTCAGGTTGTGCAGCGTTTTTGCCAATTGCAACGCCTTGAGCGCTTCCTCAATGTTCTTCATGTCCGCCATCGCCTTGGCCAATTGGGCGAGTTCTTCCTGCGTCAGCTTCAATGAGTCGGACATGCCTTTCAACGATTCACCCGAAAGGTCCGGCACGTTGGACAACGCCAACTGCTCCAAGGCGCGCTGCAGATCGGTGTCAACGGCTTGTGAATTCAACTGCTGATCGAGAGTGTCTTTGAGATTTTGCAGGCGGTCCATGAGTTCCTGCCGGAGCTTTTCGCGCTCGACCGGATCCTGGGTTTTGGCCAGTTCCTGCGCCATTTGCTTGAGCTCATCCAACTCCTTGTTGGCGCTGGAAACATCACCCTTTTGCAAATCATTTTGCAATTGCTGGACTTTCGCCGGATCGGCCAGGCCAAAACTTTGCGCGGGCGGCGGAAGGTTCAGCGCGTTCTTGAGTTTTTCTTCGCTCGTTTGTTTCCAGAGCTGGCCAAGGATTTTTTGCTGATCATTGAGGCGTGACAGCGTTCCGGCTTTGTCGTTTGGTTTTGCCTCCTGAAACGTCTTTTCGAGATCGGCCAGGGCCTGTTTCACCGCATCGGTTCGCTCTCCCGTGCGTTTCTGCTCCAGCAGCGCGGCGCGAATTTCGGTGGCTTTGCTGATTTCGCGAACTTGCTCGCGTTTTTCGGACAGTTGCCGTTGCCGTTGGTTCAAATTGAACGGATCGAATTGCGGCAGACAATAAGCGGCGAGGGCCAAAACCGCCAGAGCGGCGCAGATTCGGACAGTGTCCCGCTGCCAGTAGTAGGGCACAACCTTTTGGGGAGCTATTTTGGCGGCCCGTTGTTCCGCCTCTTTCAGCACCAGGTCCTGATAGGCGCCCAGGGAATGTTCAATCAGCGAGGCGGTCAGAAACAAGTCATGCGTCCCCATCCGCACATCCGCCGATCGCGCCGCATCGGTGACGTCCTTGCGACGGTAAAAAATCCAGGCCAGAACCAAAGCGCCGGCCGGAAAAACGGCCAGAGTGGCGGGCGTGAACCAACCGGGAAGCAGACCACACAACCGGGAAGCCAACAGGGCCAAAGCGTAAAAGCCCAACGCAATCAGGAGAAAAAGTCGCCATTGCCGGGCAAGCGAGACAATCATTTGTCGCCGACTGACCTGCCGAAGAAATTGTTGCACGACGGAAGAACTCATTTTGTCAATCATCCAATCGGACTATCCTATCCATAATCGTTCACCGATGGACATTCAACGACAAAGTTCTGAATTTGATTCAAGGATTTACAGTTACGGGTTGGCATGGAAAAGTAGCACGGCCGCAGCGCCGTTCGTCGTGTGCGGGCGGGCGACAACCACCATCTGCAAATCGGGAATGAACAGACCGGTGCGCGCACGGAAAGCCGTCGGTACACGCGCGAGACGCGCAAGTTCCTCGCCGGTCGCGGGAACCCGAAAGACATCCACATATCCCTCGCCGCCGATGATGTAAATCCGGTTCAATTTCGCGTCATAAAACAAGTCGTCGGCATCGCCCACGCATGGCGTTTGGCAAAGCATCTTGCCGGTATGCGTGTCGTAACTGACGAGGAGCGGCGGTTTGCGGCAGGCGATGTAAAGCCGGTCGGCGGCGGCGTTCAGCGCCATCGGAAAATTCTTTTCTGCCACGGTCACCGGCCAGCGGGTGGAAATGGTCAGATGGGCGGAAGAGACGTTGAGTACGGCGATTTGATGTTCATCGGGGACGTTGACATAAAGCCGGTGGTTCGCCGGGTCGATTTGAAAGGATTCAGGATGGGCCGGCAATTGGCTTTCAAATTTGGGATCCGCCTGTCGCGGGCGGTCCAGAAGGAAATCGGCGGGCGAACGGGGTTCGGCGGGTTGACCGCCTTGTTTGGCCGGGAGCAACGATGCCAGAGAAATCGCCGAGAGCAATCCGTTGCCGGGCTCGCCGCCAGAGCCGACGTAAAGGATTTTTGCGCCTGCATCGAATCGCACGTTGTCGGCATTGCGACCCAGGTCCACCCAAGGGCCTTCCTCAAACGTGTTTGCGTCAAAGCTTCGGCACGTGCCATCGGCGCGACTGCACACGATCAGGCGGTTGTTTTCGAGAATGAAGCCAAGTCCCTGTGGTTCGCTGATGCCGGTGATTTCATGGATCCGCCGCTGTTTCGCAAGGTCAACCACTTCGACGGTGTGGTTTTCCAAACCGGAAACGAACAGACGCTGCGACTGGACATCCGCGGCGAGATGATCGAGCCGGCCTTCGACGCCTTCGAGAGACACGGAGCCAGCGGGAACCAAACATGACGGACCAGTCATGGTTTGTGCCTGGGTTGCTCGAAAGAACAGCACAACGGAAGCAAGAAACAAAACAACCAATATGTATTTGCCGACGATTGGTGGAGTTTTCATTTACCGCGTGGTGTCTGAATGATTGCCACTACGTTTTGCACTGTCAATCCTCTGGGGGCTCGCCGCTCCGGGCCATCTTGACCAGCATGGGATCGAACTGGCCCGGCAATGTTGATTGCTCTTGATGGGTAATTCTTTTCAGTTTCCAACTTTACTGTTTCTTTACAGCTGTGGGGTGAGAATAATGTTGTGAACTAAAATTGAAGCAAACCTTTGATTTTCAAGGGGTGGATTCTTGGGTCCCGGAAAATATAGTTCTGAACTGAATGAAGGCTGGTGATGGTTACGGATGATTGAGCTGACTGAAGAATTTGCCCAGCTCGCGATAAAAGTGGGACGGGGCGAACGGCTCGCAAAGAAAGAACAACTTCCCGTAGTCGGTGCCCACCTGCTGCATCCAGGCCTGCGTCGGCGGCCAGGAAGACAACACCAGGATGGGATAATCAACTCCCCGTTCCACCAGGCAACGCACGATGCTCTCCCCGTTCCAATCCCGATTCCCATGCATGATGTCGTCGGTGATGAGCAGGTCCGGTTTGGCTTCCGTCAGAATCCTCCAGGCACTCGGGCTTTTTTGAAACTGGTACAACAGCAGGTTGGGGAAACATCGCCGGAGCATAACGGCGACAATGTTCAGGATGGGCTCTTCATCGTCCAGTTGGACAATCCGGAGCGGCCGGGACAGGGACGCGTTCCACTGAATCAACCGGTCCTGTGGCTTGAGGCGATCCAGACACTGTTTCATCAGGCCGATGAACTCCGGCGCCGAAAACGGCTTCGTCCAATAATGGACGTTCAATCGCGGACCGGCATTGCGTCGGGCCTCAGGTTCCAGCGTCGACATCATGCTGGACACCATGAGGATGGGAAAATCAACACCCTTCAGGGCCAGGCGGGAAAGCATCTCCACCCCGCTCATCCCGGGGTGGACCAGGTCCGAGATGAGCAAATCCGGGGTTGCTTCATTCAGGCAGGCCCACGCGGCGTCACCGTTGGCAAACACCCGAATCCCGGCATCCGGCGCCATGCTTCGGATGCAAAATTCGATGCATTTCACAACCCCGGGACAATCTTCCACCACGACAATTTGCAGGGCCGCCTGCGGTGAGAGCCTCGCGTCCAAATGTCCCGGTTCAAGTTCAGGGTTCAGCATCATCCTGGCACGATATCAAGGGGGGTTGGACAAATGCAGTCCAAGGTCCCAGCCCCATTTTCGCGAAATTCGGGCAAAATCACGCGAATACGACAAAACCCGGAACCGACCCGTTCACGGTCTTCGTTTCGTCAGTCGTATTTAAAGGTGATGGTGGTTTGACCCCTCTTCTGGGAGGTGGAACCGTTAAATCGTTGAACGGCTAAATCGTTAATTCGCATTCCGCAATCCGCAATGGAACGGTGGGTCGAGAGTCCACGCGAGCCGGGCTTTGGAAGTTCGAACTTCGATGTTGAGAGTTGAATGCTGAATGTTGGTTCAGGATTTTGCCCCAACTGAAAACTGAACACTGAAAAATGAAACTTGAAACTTCTTCAGCCTTCAGCCTTCCCAGTCGCGTCGAAGCCGCGCGAAGACGGAAGCCTTCCTCTCACGCCTTTACGGTGCAGGTTCCGCCAGCAATTTTTTGATGACCGTTTCGAGGTGATCGGGGTAAAGACCGACGATGCGAACAATTCCTTTGCGATCAATGACAGCGTAAGTGGGATAGTATTGCACCGCCCAGGCCTTCTCAGTTTTCAATTCGGGATCGCGGGCGGCCGGATATTGGATGCCATGCTGCTGGGCATTGGCCACAAATACATCCTGACCGCCGTCGGACGTGCAGACGCCGATGATAACCAGTCCCTGGTCTTTGTATTTTTTCAGAAGCTCGTTGTTGTGGGGAATGGCTTTCATGCAGGGACCGCACCAGGTGGCGTAAAGATCCACGACAATGACTTTGCCCTTGATATCGCTGGCCGTGATGCCGCCATTGATCCAGTCGCTGACGTGAAAGGCGGGCATGTGCTTGCCTTCCAGGGCGGCATGGGCAGCGCGGAACTCAGGTTTGTCGTCCCAGGTCCAATTGTCGGGAAATTCGCCGGCGACGGCCGCCAGTACGCCGGAAACAAGCAAGCCCAAGACACTGAAAATTGTTTTTGCTTTCATAGTATTTGAGGAATTAACAAAAACTGTGCCGGTCGGCAACCCGGAAAGCGCCCGACGCCGTTTAGCCTTTGCTTCCCTTCCCGTCCGGGGAGAAATTACCAATAGCCGGCACTGACC
>CAYPSF010000263.1:0-4933 GCA_964413165.1 uncultured Bifidobacteriaceae bacterium | reverse complement strand
GACCGCATTGTGATCGACCTCTCGCGGTTTCAACGCGCCGGCGCACCGGGAAAAAATCGCAGCGCTTTCATCGCCGCGCCAACCATGGGACTGATTTCCGCGCTGCTGGCCGGCGCGTGCGTGGCCCCGGTCGTGATCTCCGTGTTGTTGCTCGCCACCACACAGTATCAACGGGGAAATCTCTCCGGTTTGTTGCTGCCCTTTGTCCTCGGCATCGGCATGGCGTTGCCCTGGCCCTTTGCCGGAGCCGGACTGTCATTTTTACCGAAACCGGGCACCTGGATGACGCGAGTCAAATATGGTTTCGGCATCATCATCCTCGTTTTCGCCGGCTGGTATGGCTGGCTCGGATTGAGCCTGGCGGGCTTCAACCAGCACGGCATGGTGCTCGCGGCCAGAGGCAGAAGTGACATCGAGGAACTCCGCACCGCCCTGGAAACGTCGCGCCACACCGGGAAGCCCGTGTTGGTGGATTTCTGGGCGAGCTGGTGCAAAAACTGCACGGCCATGGAACTCACCACGTTTCATGACAACGCCGTGCGCCAACGGCTCAACGATTATGTCTTCATCCAGTTTGAAGCCGAGCGGCTCAACGATCCCGCACTGAAACCCGTGCTGGATGAATTTGGCGTCATCGGCCTGCCCACCCTGGTGGTGTTGCATCCCGACTCGCCGACAACCCGGGCCAGCAACGGTCCAAACACCGCAAACAACTAAAATTTTATGCACCAGAAAATCGCACGACTATTCCGGCTCCCGGCCTTGCTGCTGGCCGCGGCTCTTCAAATCATGCCCATCGCCCGGGCCGCCCTGCCGGCCGCCCAAGCCACGGCGGACGTACTAGCCATCGTTTTTCGCTGGGCCGCCGGCGTGGCCGCCGCATTGGGCGGAGTCCAGGCCGTCTCCGGCGCATCCACCGTCATCACCAGCCCGCCTTCGGCCAACATCGTCCAGGGCAAACCCTTTACCTTGCGCCTGACGACCGCCCCGCAGCAGGCAGGTTATTGGTCGGCATCCGGCCTGCCTTCGGGCATCAGCCTCGTCGGGACCAATGGCAAATCATTCTGGCAGCTCAACGGGACGCCCACGGTCACCGGTACCTACGTCGTGGGATTGACCGCTAAAAGTTCAGCCAAAGCGGGCCCCAGCGAGACCACCACCGCCAATCTAACCATCAACATTTCCCCGGGTGTCGTCGCCACCCCCCCCGCCATCACCACCCAGCCGGCCAGCCTGACAGTGACGCAGGGACAAACCGCCGCCTTCACTGTGATCGTCACGGGCACTGATCCCTTGACCTATTTCTGGCGCAAGGGCGGGAACGCCATGACCAATGGACCCAATCCGTCGCTCACCATCACCAGCGCGCTGTCCACCGACGCCGGAACTTACTCCGTTATCGTCAGCAACAGCGCCGGCACCGTCACCAGTTCCAACGCCACGTTGACGGTCGTGGTGCCGCCGACCCCTCCGGCCATTGTCACTCAACCGGGCAACCAGACCGTGCTGGTTGGCCAGGCAGCCACGTTTAATGTCGCCGCCAGCGGTTCTGCCCCGTTGAGTTATTTCTGGCTCAAAGGCACAACGGTCGTCACCAATTCAACCAGCCCGTCGCTCACGATTGCCAATGTCCAATCCGCCGATGCCGGGACCTACTCCGTGATTGTCAGTAACAGTCTGGGCACAGCCAGCAGTTCCAACGCGACGTTGACCGTCAACAGCATCCTCGTGGCTCCCGGCATCATCACCCAACCAGCCGGTCACCTCGTCTATCAAGGAGACAACGCGTTCCTCTCCGTGGTCGCTTCCGGCACTGGTCCCTTGGGTTATCAGTGGCGGAAAAACGGCACCCGGCTCACTGAAAACAGCCACCTTTCGGGCACGCAAAGCAACCTGCTCACCATCATCAGCGCGTTGACCAATGATTCCGGCCGTTACACCGTGGTCATCACCAACAACGCCGGCTCCATCACCAGCCAGGTGGCCACGTTGACCGTCACCAATCCCACCACCTGGATGATGACCGTCCAGATCGTCGGCAGCGGCAGCGTGTCGCCCAATTACAACGGGCAGGCCTTGACCATCGGCATCAATTATACCATGACCGCCACCGCCGGCACCGGTTACGTGTTTTCCCAGTGGACCGGTGGCATCTATTCTACTGTCCCGGCGTTGAATTTTGTTATGCAACGCGGCCTGTCCCTGCAGGCCAACTTTGTTCCTTCTCCGTTCATCCCCTTGCAGGGAACCTACAACGGGCTCTTTTACGACACCAACGGCATCTCCCAGTTGGGTTCCGGATTTGTCACGGTTGTCCTCGCCGGCACTGGCTCATTTGCCGGCAACCTGCAAAGCGGCACCGTCAAATGGCCCATCACCGGCCGGCTCGATATAAACGGGAACGCCACGGTCACCGTCAATCGTGGTAAAATGGTTCCGCTGACCGTGCAACTGCATTTGGATCTGCAAAGCGGCTCGGGCCAAATCACCGGCACCGTCTTGCCCAGCGACAATTCCTGGATGTCGGAATTGACCGCCCGCCGCATCGGGTTTGACGCCAAAACCAATCCCTGTCCGGCCGCCGGCACTTACACCCTGGTCATCCCCGGCACACCCGGCGCCACGGAGAGCCCGGCCGGAGACGGCTTCGGTATCGTACAGGTAACCACCACCGGCGTGGCAACCCTGACCGGAACCCTGGCCGACGGCACACCGGTTTCAGAGTCCGGTTCGCTTTCCCGGTCCGGCCAGTGGGCGCTATACACACCGCTTTATACCGGACGCGGTTCCATCCTGGGCTGGCTGACTTTTTCCAACGCATCCAACAGCGATATCGATGGCTGGTTCGGCTGGATCCGGCCGGTGCAACCCTCGGTGGCCCTTTACACGATGGGTTTTGCCGTGGTGACGGAAGCCACGGGTTCGCGTTATCTTAAACCATCCACCGGCACCCCGGTGCTGAACTTTGCGAATGGCATCGTCACCCTGAGCGGCGGCAACCTGGCCCAAAGCTTCACCAACCAGGTCCAGTTGAATGCCAACAACAAGGTCGCCAACCTGAGCAATAACGGCCTGCAACTCACCATCACGCCCGCCAACGGGCTCATGACCGGCAGAGCGCAGGACCCGGCCACGAGCAAATGGTTTTCCTTCAAGGGCATCGTGTTGCAGAAACAAAATGCTGGCGGCGGCTTCTTCCTCAACCAAAATCAAAGTGGCGAGATCTTCTTCGGGCCGTAAGATTACAACGCTGGAACAAGGAACTTTGACACGGATGACACGGGTTTTCACGGATTCAATCCGTGTTAGTTCGTGTCATCCGGGTCTATCTTTTTCTGGACAAGCCGCTGCACCAAACGCAAAGTCGAAACCGGAAACAGGAGCCCAAATGATACGCACAGCAACAGAATCGGACGCTCAAAGAATCGCGGACATTTACAACCATTACATTGAGAACACCGTGATCACTTTTGAAGAGCAGATCATCTCCAAAAAAGACATCCTCGAACGCATGGAGAAGGTAACTCATTCAGATTTGCCGTGGCTCGTCGCCGACGACGGTGGAGCCGTCATCGGTTACGCCTATGCGACCAAATGGAATGTCCGAAGTGCCTATCGGCATACGGTTGAAACCTCGGTTTATTTGTCGCATTTGTCACTGGCCCGGGGGTGGGGAACACGGCTTTACACGGCGCTTTTCGGCCAACTGCGACAAAAGTCAATTCATGTGGTCATTGGCGGCATAACCCTGCCCAACCCGGCCAGCATTGCTTTGCATGAGAAGTTTGGCCTGAAACAAGTGGCCCATTTCAAAGAGGTGGGTTACAAATTCGGCCAATGGCTGGATGTCGGATATTGGCAGACAGAATTGAAAACCTGACCAGTCCGTGAAAGCGGAACCAGCCTGTCCGCCCAGGACCCCGGCTAAGCTTCCAGCCCCCAACGAAGCCTACTATTAACCAATTTGTCGCACTTCAAATTTGAAACTAAACCGCCAAATTATAGCTCTCATGGTCCGATAACTTCAGGCTCAATCGTGAAAATGTGCAACAATAAATACACGACCCACGGGGCAAACACTATCGTAAGAACCGCAAGTGGAGCTGTGAAGCGCAGTCGCAGATTCCGTGTAAACCAAGCGAAACCCGCGCCAACCGCCGCCCAAAAAAACAGACTTAGAAGCATGGCAATGGGCGGGGAAACCCCTCCGTGGCAAACCCCTTGAGCGTCCACAAATTGAAACCCAGGAGGTAAAACGGTCTGTGGGTAGAACCATATCTGGTTGTCGAAGAAAACCAGAAACAAACTGTGTGGCGAGTGCCGAAAGGCGAAAATCCTCATGTAAGAAATTGGGAATCCAACCAAGAATATAAAAAGAAATACTGCGCCAGCCTTTGCCGCTTTCCGAAGTTCTGTGCGTTCGATTAGCATATGTCTGGCGGGCTAACGAAAGAGTTGAGGTTCACTAGCGTGAGACACAGGATGTCCCGCCGAGGTGCCTAGTTTATTTGATTCCCAATCACTCATATCGTACTCGTGAAGCTCCAACGACTTGTTAGCTGGTCACGAGCGAAGGAGGTCCGATTACTGCTTTTTTCAATTGCCCCTGACCAAGCTTTCAATTCCATCCTGCTGCCGCATTTGTCCATCAGTTCCTCTTCCACCCAAACACCAGCGACGAACCCCGCAGGGTGGGGTTTCTTTGCCATCGCCTTTAGGGCTTGTCGGTCCAACTCTAAACCGATTAACCACAACCAAAGGTTCGTTATGACTGACACCTCATCTATAGCATGGCTGGGCCTCGATGCCCACTCCAGAAATTGCGTGCTGGCCCACCTCGACGATCACGGCAACGAAGTCAACGACTGGCGTTTCCCAACCGATCCCCAGCAGCTCCTCAAACAGCTCCAAGCCATCCCCGCCACCGTCAAAC
>CAYPSF010000262.1:0-4960 GCA_964413165.1 uncultured Bifidobacteriaceae bacterium | reverse complement strand
GGCTTTGTCACGCTGCATCTTTCTTTTTGGCGATACTCAAATTAACTGCTCCCCACACAATAAAAACCACAGCTAGAGGGAGCAAAAAGAATCCAAGACGCTCAATGCCATTGTAAAACTCTAATAATCCGAAGCAACCAAACACAATGCCGGCGGCCATCAACAAGTAGGCAGATGTCCGAAGGCTGTTCACATGCCGAGTGCGGATGCTTTGAAGTGTCTGCTCTGTCTGCAAAAGTGCTGCTGAACAAGCTGCCGAACAAACAACTCTACCGCTCTCTGATTTGGTGGCGCAACTTGGACATAACGCACGGCCGCAATGAATGCAAATTGCGGTGGCGTCCGCGTTTTGATGAGTGGAACATTTCATAATGGTGTATAGCCACCTAACTATTAATTAAATTGAATTAATTCAAGCTAAGTTGGTATTAACCGTCAAAACATTGAGTCGGCTGTGGGTAAATCTCTTCTCTGCTGGTCAAAACCTAGGGACACGGGTTTGACCGGTCAAGCTGCAAAAAGATTTCCCGGGTCGTAAATTATACTATTGAGCGGGGGAATTGTTGACTCTTTTCTGCAGCGCCGAATCGTTCGGAAATTTGGCCAGACCGAGCTGCCAGGTCGATTGGGCATAGGTGGATTGGCCTGCCTTTTGATATTGGTCACCCAATAGCACATAGGTCCGCGCAAATTGTGGTTGCGGCGTCATCTTTTCCTGCTGGTCAATCAGGCCCGACAATCGTTGAATCAGTTCCGGGCCTTTGTTACCCGCCACGTCCGGCCAATAAGACATGGAATCTGCCTTGTAAAATTGCGCCTCCCAATTGGCCGGATCCAGTTTCAACGCCGCGTCGAAACTTTGGTCAATTTGCAACCCCAACATGGCCGCTTCATTAAAATCCTTGACCGGAAATTTATTCATAATCGCCTCGCCCAGGGCCGTCGGTATTCCGGGATCGTTCGGATTGTCTGCTGTGCGCTGTTTCAATTCGGCGATGGCCGCATCCAATTCTCCTGAATTCTTCAATTTTTTCAACAATGCCTGCCGGTCGCTGAAACTGGTTTGCGCCGATACCAAAGTGTCAACGGCCCGGCTGTGAGGGAGCGATGCGGTGGCCGGTTTCGCGTCGTCCAAAATTGAATTCGCCGCAGAAATCGGCGCCGGCTCGCCTGCTTTCCCTGAAACCATGCGCATTGGCTCCGGTTTGGGCGCCGCACCTGCCTCCGGCGGCGTTGGTTCCGTTTGCCTCGGCGCCGATTCAACGACCGGCGCAGCCTGTGGTGGCGTTTGGGACCGGTGCAAATAAATGATGGCTCCGGCAGTGATCGCAACGCAGATGATCGCCAATGTAATAATGAATGTTTTCATATTTTTGGAGGAGAACCGAAAATTGAACTGCTTATGGCACCTTTTCGACCACAAACATTTCAACGAGCTGGTGGCTGGGGACAAGCTGGAGCCCGAATTGATCCGCCAGGGCGTTCTCGATTTCTTTCTGTTCGGCGGCCGGATCAGATTGAGGATTCCACTTCAGGCTGCCGCTGAATTTTTGGAACAGTCCCGTCTCATCAATCACCGGTTTGCCCAAAACATGCTCCAGAAAATCGCTCAAGTCTCCTATGGGCATGTGGGCAAACTCGAACCGGCCGCGCTCCGGGCGCGCGTCCGAACTGTTGCCATCCCTGGTGGCAACCGCCTGCCCGATCACCCTTGGATTGGAAACCGTCAAAACCAGGACATCCGCTTCGCGCATCTCGCGATGGGCGACCAGACCAAACTGCTTTTTGATTTCCGCCTGCAACGCCTCCTGCGGATGAGCGGAATCTTCGTATGTAAAATCGAATTTCCCGCCAACAACACCCGGAGGCAGGATCACCCGGTTCCCGCTCCGGCGAAGGTAGAGGGTTGGTGGACCGTAAGCATAGGAAATGAGCGCGCCGACAGACGCTCCTTTGGCCGTCATCCGGGTGTTTGTGCTGTCCACACTCGTCTGTTTGTAATTGCTGGGCCGCAAAACGATGGTTGAATTCGACGCGCGCCAATAAACGCTGACCACCCGGCCCAGAATGTCGTCGGACATCACAACCACATCCGCGTTGCCATTTCGATTCACCGTGACCGCTCCGTCTTCGCTGCGGACAACACGGCCCACGCTGGTCCAACCGTCATTCCGGTAAGCAATGAGATCGCCGGGCGCAAAGGTGTGCGTAAGTTTCCAGACGAGGAACTGACTGCCGGAAGGAATCTCCGGCGCGGCGGCATCGTTTCCAGCCCTGAATGGTTGCAGGAAAAAGATTCGGATGACCATGAGGAGGACGAAGGCGACCGGCAATTGGATGAGGAAAAGTCTCAGCAGCCGCCGTTTGGCTCTATCTCCCGCCGGCCCGGCGCCAGCGATGTCCGATACCGGGGCGTTCCTGGCCCCCATTTTCAGCGTGTCCAATTGCTTCCACTTGGACAGGCAGTAGCCGATGCCGAGGAGGCACCCCACGACGATGGAGACCAGCCACTGTATCTTGAGCGTCGACGTGTTGAAGGCGTACCAGATGGCGCCGGACGCCATGATCATGCCGTCGATCAGGATGATCCGGCAGGCAATCTTAAGCAGGTTCAGGTTGTCTCGGTAAAGTAACGCCAGCGTGGCGGATGAGACAAACAGGAGTGCTCCCAAAACTCCAAAGGCCGGATTCATCGCCACGCCCGCCACGATAAGGGCCAGCCCCCAAATCACTGTTTTCCAACGCATCCGGCTCACACCGGCAGATGTGATCTCGCCGGACGGTCCGATAAACATTGGATGAGGCGGGCTGCCGGCGCCGGCCGCGGAGGCAATCGTCTCCACCCGGGTCCGCAATTCCGCCGCCGTCTGCCAGCGGAGTTCGGGTGTTCTTTCCAGCGCGCGCAGCACAACCTCATCCAGTCGCACGTCAATCTGGACTTTCTTCGACGGCGGCTCGATGCGTTTGCCGGGCAGTTCGCCGGTGAGCATTTCGTAGAAGACCACGCCAAGCGAATAGATGTCCGCCCGGCTGTCCACGTGCCTGGGATCTGATTTTTGCTCGGGGGCACTGTAGCCGGGAGTCCCGACGGCACTTTGCGTCATGTTCTCGGACGCAGGTTTTCCGCCGTCATCGCCGCCATTGCCCAGCATTTTGGCGATGCCAAAATCGGCGACCTTCACGCGGCCGGCCTTGTCGAGGAGCAGGTTCTCCGGCTTGATGTCGCGATGAACGATGCCATGCTCATGGGCGAATTGCAGGGCGTCACAGAGCGGCGGCACGATGACCAGCGCCTCCTCCGGCGTGAACTTGCGCGCGCGCAAAAGCTGGCGCAAATTTACCCCGTCCACGAATTCCATGAGCAGGAAATAAAATCCGCCCGCCTGCCCGAAGTCATAGATGGTGACAATGTTGGGATGATTCAGTGCCGCGAGCGCCTGCGCCTCGCGGGCGAAGCGTTCGGCGAACTTCGCGTCACGCACGCGCTCGGGGGCGAGGAGTTTCAACGCGACGAGGCGGTTCAGGGTTTTCTGGCGGGCTTTGTAGACGACGCCCATGCCGCCGCGCCCCAGGCACTCGAGAATTTCGAGCTGCGGAAAGTGCGGGGCAATGGCCTCAGGCGGCAATGGTGCGGTGGGCGCAGCCCCGGGATCGCCGGTGAATACCGTCTCCGTTTTCAGGTTCAACGCCATCAGACAATTCGGGCAAAGCCCGGCGGGCGCGTTTTCCGGCTGGGGCGCGCCGCACTGCGGACATTTTGAACTGTTGTTCATACCTGATACTTACCGGCCCGTGAACGGTTGTTACACGAAAGCTTCACTTTTATTTGCGGGCCAGGGCCGCGGCCAGATGACGCAATTCGCCGTCCAAATCAGCGCCATCAGCCAGGGTCTGGGATATTTCCTCCCGATAAAGTTCGCGAAACCGCTTCCGCAGCCGGTGGGCGGCCACCCGCGCAGCGCCATCGCCCACGCCGAGCCGGCCAGCCACGGACGCGTAATCAATGGTTCCGCGTCCGGCCATCAGACAGCTCTTGAGCGCGTCAAAATCACCGGGCTTGCCGGCCGCGGCGAACTCTGCGCGCAGCCGGTTCACGGTCAGGTCGAGCAGCGTCAATGCCCATTGCTGGTCGAAGGTTTCATCCACCGCCAGGTTGGCCGAATGATCGGCGGCATAGCGGCTTTCGGCAAAGGCAGTGTCAATGGTCACATGCGACTGGCCGCCACCGCGACGTTGCGTTGAGGCACGCCGCCACTCTTTGCTCATGAAATTTTTCAACGCCACGATCAGGAATGTCCGCAGCTTGCCTTTGTCACGATCCGCAGAAGCCAGCCAGCCTTTTTCGAGCAGGCGGCAGAAAAATTCCTGGGTAAGATCCTGTGCATCATGGGGCGATTGCCCACCGCGGCGGGCATAGGCGTACAGCGGATACCAATAGGCACCGCAAATGGCCTCCAACGCCGCCGCCGATTCAGGGGAATGACGTTGGCTGGCCGCCAGCACCACCGACCAACGCGTGCGAGGAAAAGCCTGCGGAGAACCGCTTTCGGAAACCTTGCTGTTCACGGAAAACACCATATCCCCGGTAATTACCGGAAACGAGGCGTTTGTTACAGAGGAAGACGAACCAAAACCAGATCCGTGTAACACGATGACTAACGCCCAGGCTCAGCGACCAGCCACAAGGCGCTCACGCCGGGTTTGCTCCAGCTCATGGTCCGGTGTCATATTTCGTCCTCCTTTAACCACCGCAGGTCTCGAATGCCGGCATGGCTGCTCAGAATCTTGTCGAGTGCGTCTGCGACGCGCGCGACATCAGCCACGGTACTGACTTTTTTGAAAAATCCCCGCCTGACCTCCGGCTTGCAGGGATCAATAAAGCACAAAAACCCGTTGCCACCAGGCTCGATCTGGTTACTGCAACCAATAAAAATCGGGAATGCCTCGTTCTTCACGGGTA
>CAYPSF010000261.1:0-4969 GCA_964413165.1 uncultured Bifidobacteriaceae bacterium | reverse complement strand
CACACCGACCGCAGCGTGAAACAACAAACGCTGCCCGAAGCCCTGGAATGGCTGTGGCAGAATTACCAATCGGCGACGAAGTAGCGCGGAGACGAGGGGGAGTCAGGTTCTGCCGATTCAAAGCGTTGCTTGGTGATAAACCTCAACGCCATCAAGTTTTGAATGTTCGCTCATGCTGCCGAAGATTTCAGGGCGTGTCCTGCTTCGCATCCGGTGTCAGCCCATGTGCGATCATTGCAAATGCATGCTCCGTGCCGTCGTCCCCGCGTGTCCGAATCATTCCCAGCCCGTGCTCTGCTTTGGGATCAATGCTGATGACTGTGTGCCGGCAGCCAAAAGTATCACGCACTTTATCACCGACGCCAAACGGCAACGGCGGGTGTCCGACCATCGCTTGAGAGAGCGTGCTTGCGCGTTTGAACCGTCCCGTGACCCGGGCGCCGAGTGAAAGAACCGGCTGTCGGGGCGATTGAGTGCTGCCCTCGTAAATCTCACCATCATCGCCCTGCACCGCGGCACCTAGCTGCCGTGCCATCGCGACCATTTTGTCCGTGAGTGCGGCATCTGGATTCTTGGCGTAAATCTGACCGTCCGACCAATCCAGCCAAGAATCATTTCGCTGGGATGCTGCGCCATGCCACATCGCAAAGCAGCAGCCGTTTTCCGGCTGCAAACGCAGCTCGGAATCATGCCGGACATAAGCCAGCCATTCTTCGGCGGTGATATCCGCGCCTTTGTCTGCCCAGTTCTGTCTCCGGGTGATGTGCAGGTCGCAGCCCATGCTTGTCTGATCGATGGTTATCGGTCAGGGTGGCTCATTCCACCATGGCAAATTGCGCGGCACAATCCGAAATGCCTTCCCGTTCAGCATCGCGGTCGGTGAACCGGCAATCTTGGTGAGACGCTGACCCGGTTCGGCCTGGTTCCACAGAGCCTCGGCAACACCTTCGAACCGCTCCATTCCGTGTTCGCTCTGGACGACCAATGTCAGAGCATCGTGGTTCCCCGATGTCCGGGTTCTTTCGACGATCTGCCCATCGCATGTCCAGTGCAGCCCCTGAGTGTAATTGTTTCTGTCCAGCAAGGTGGACAATACGACCGGCACGAACGCGAAGAAAAGAAGGCCGAGGGGAATTGTGCGGCGCAAGTTCTGATTGCGGCTCTTGAAAGCAGCGGACCAAAAGGCCGCCATGGGCAACACCAGGGCCGCGCCGGCGGCGATCAGGATCAGCATTTCTCCCGGGAATCCCCAAAAGGGCAGGCCCAGAAGCAGGCACAAGTAACCGATGCCGGAGAGTGATGCGAGGGCGAAAAGGCGCCAGCCACACTGCTCCCCGCGCCGGTTCAAGAAATAACCTCCAATCGCGCCCAAGCCGAACGCGCCGAAAAGGGAAAGGCTGGTGCCCAAGGTTTCGAAAAAAGTTGCAATCGGATGCATGCGCTGTCAGTCCCACCAAAGAAACAATCTGCCGGTTTGCCGGAGTTGTTCAACCTGCCGGGCTTCGTTTTCGGGTCCTTCAACGCCGTCAGGGCATAGCCGGTTGATACGCTTTGCCAGGGTTTCCGGATTTTTGATCGGCGTCGTGAACCTGCCTTCGATAAAGTCTGAACCGATGCCGGTGATTAAAAATGGCTGCTTCTCCTCCAGTTCACGGAGCCAGGTGATGAGGTCTTCATTGGAAACCTGGGAGTTGGGTCCTTCGGTTTCGACAGCGGCCAGCACTTGATAGATGTCACCGGCCGGTAACAGAGCGACGGCAGATCCGTTGGCGGCGGTGAGGTCTTTCGTAAAGAACAAATAAAAGCCCTGGGCCAGGACTTCCGCCTGGTATTGCTCGACGAGCGTCCGGGCACGGGCTTCATCCAGAACAAATCCGTAACCGCCGGGAATCCTGTCATTCACGCCTTCCAGAGGGCGAGGGATGGCGCCGGCGAGTTTCTTTATCCGCGCAACCGCCGCCTTGTAGGCTGGCTTTCGGGCTGCGCCCGCAAATCCCTCCGTCGCAATTCTCGAGTTGCCAAAGGGGCTGACTGAAACACCGCCAGCTTTCTCCAGAAGCGGTATCACCTTGCGGCAAATTTTTGGATCGAACCGGGCGTAGTCGAGCGCCGTGTGGCCTTCGCCACCCTTCAGATTTACATCCGCTCCGGCGGCGAGGAGGATTTTTATAATCTCCGGGTGCGCAAAGAAACTGGCGAGCATCAACGGGCTGGCCGGCGTATCGGGAATGCACGCACTTTGAAAAAGGCCGCAGTGATTGACCGGTGCTGCTGCTGCCAGCAAGCGTTGCACCGCTGACAGGCAACCGATAGCCGCGGCATTCACCAACATCGCACCGAGAGCGCCAGCGCCAGGTTGGTTGATGCCGGCCGATTCGAACAGAATGTCGAAAACGTCGGCGTGATTGTGTTTGAGAGCCAGCGCCAACGGCACTTCGCCCTCGGAAGGCAGGTTCACGTCGGCGCCGGCCTGAAGCAGCAGGCGGACGGCCGCCAGGCGATTTCTTCCCGGGCGGCTGTACGCGATGACCTTTCCGAGAGGAGTTTCGCCGCGAGGGAAGGTGATATTGGGGTTCGCGCCGGCGGCGAGGATCTCACGCAGTTGATCATCCGATCCAAAATTCAGAGCCCACCACAGGGTTGCTTGCAATCCGGCCTGTTCCGGATTGGCCGAAAGTTTGCGTTGCCGGAGCATCTCTTCCAGGCCCTTGATAATAGTCCGTTCCTTCTCCCCGAGGTTGAGACGCTCAGTAAGTAACGCCGGGGTGGAACGGTTCTCATTCATGAGTCCCCCAATTATATTCAGCAATTTGATGTTTTTCTACTGGAATCCCGGGCAGCATGGGTGCGAAAGCGTCGTGGTTCCATGCCCCATTCTCATCCGTGATGACCTCGCATCGCTCGCAACACAATGGCCGGCAACACGGCGAGCCCTACTGAGACTCCTATCCACAACAAATAGGCGAGGCCATAAAGCACTTTTGCAAAAAAACCATGCCGTCCGGAAAATTTTCCGGCCAAAAAGTCAATCCGTTGGGGAACCCCTCCCAAAAAGCACCCGATGGAACCACCGGCGATCAAGCCCCCCATTGTCGCGCCAATGCCCGCCAGCGTCCCATAAGCAAATCCCCACGCCCCACCCGCGAGAGCTCCCCAGCCCATTCCCGCCAACGTATACAGCGCAGGCATTCCAATCATAGACAGTCTGCTAATTGCCCTATGCTACCCGGGCACGGATGTTTTATGGGTTATCACGGCCGCCAAAAATCAAAATTCGCGATCCGATATTCGTTGTTCTCTTCGGCGATCCAGAGCGCGCCTTCGCAGCCGGTCCGGGCGACGCGGTCGCAGAACCAGAATCCGATGACCCGGCCGCGACGGGCCTCCTGGACTGTTCCTTTGAACCAGCCTTCCACCGAAGTCTTGCTTTTCTTTCGCGCCGCATCGTCGCTGTAGACGTAGGCGAACAGATTGATCTGAAAATCCAAAACCGGACCGTTGTACGTTTGCGCGGCGTTTTCATGCTGGCGCGTGAACTTCTTGAAGGGCATCGCCGCCTGGAGGCCGGAATCCGTGAGCGCATAGGCGCCGGCGAGGTCGCCGGCACCCATCCGCCGCGAATAGCGTTGGATCACGTCAATGGTTCGTTCGACCACTTCGCGCACACCTTCGGGTTTTCCTTCGTACTGAACCCGCTTTTCCTTGACCCCATCGCTTCCGGCGAAGGAGTGGATATCCATTTCGGTATTCATATTCGACGGTGGTCGACAATTATATCCGCCGCGTCAATTATTTTCCAAAACACGGCACAGGTTATGCGAGTCACTGTGTGCTGTAATATAAATATTTCTGCCCGAAATCTTTTTGCGCCCGCTGCAGGAGCAATTGGCTCAATTCCGGATCAATCGCGAAAATGTTCTTCCGGGCCTTCGCCGCGGCCGGCAATACAACCACTACGCCCAGGAAAATTCTCCCGTAGTGATGAACGACGAGACGTTGCACGCCGGCTTTCGATAAACGGGTGATGACCGGGGCCAGCGGTGTCCCGTATGGGTCATTCGGATCCAAGGCATGCATGCTGAACAGGCATTTGGGATACCGCTTAACCCAATCGTGCGCCTCAAGTATATCCGGGGACGCCAAAATTTTTCCCGCCCGTTCATCCTCCGCCGCCGCGTATTTCTTATCCCCAAACTTCACAGACTCAATCCCACCAAAGGGCCAGCTTTTTGGCTTTGGCCAATTGCTGTTCCAGTAGCGGAAGCTCGACGTCCGCGTCATCGGCGACGAGGTCGGGGCACAGCTCATACGCATCCTGGACAAAGGCTTTGAGGTCCTTGGGCAACGTATCAAACTTGAGGGTTACAGTGTTATAGTCCACGTCACTGATGCGGAATGACGAAAGTTTTTGCCATTCCTGCAATTGGGCGATGATGTCCTCCGTGCTGATGTCATAGTTGTCGCCATTGGTCTCCGCTTCGAGGAGCGCGGCGAAAGGATCGTTGTTTGTTTTCTTGGCCATAAAGCTGTGCCCCTTGTACCAAAGGCACCGGTGCCGTCAAGCAGTCGTTGCCGCCAGTTCTTCCTCAAAATCCACGAGCTCCTTGATTGGCACCATGATCCACGCTTTTCATCTGCGGGGTCAGCGCGAGGCCAGGGGATGCGGCCGACAACACTTAAATCTTCACCTTGAATTCCTCGCCCTTTTTAAGCGAGAGGACAAAACCGGCGAGCAGTTCCGGAATCAGTTCCAGATCTTTCAGGCTCACCACCTCGACGGGCGAATGCATGTAGCGGTTCGGCAGGCTGATGAGCGCGCTGGCGATGCCGCCGCGCGTCCAGAAAATCGCGTCGGTGTCGGTGCCGCTCGTTGAAGACATCGCCTCGTGCTGGACGGGAATTTTTTCCTGACCTGCGATTTTTTCCAAACGCTTGACGATCTCCGCATGATTACAGCCGCCGTGCGTCA
>CAYPSF010000260.1:0-4999 GCA_964413165.1 uncultured Bifidobacteriaceae bacterium | reverse complement strand
CTAACGTCCAGAGCTCGTCTCCTCAGACTTTCACCCCGCCAAGAGTTTCAACACGGCTTCCACGGCGGACTCGGATTTAACGCATTGCAGGGCGCCACTGCGCGGCTTGAGTTCCACTTCGCCTTTGGCCAGAGATTTTTCGCCAATGCCGATGCGAATGGGAAATCCGACGAGCTCGGAATCCTTGAATTTCACACCGGGCCGCTCGTCACGGTCGTCCAGGATCACGTCCACGCCGCGCGCCGTGAGGTCGGCGTAGATTTTCTCCGCCAGTTTCATGGTCGGGCTTTCGGGCGCCACGCCCAACGGCGTGATGCATACGGTGTAAGGCGCCACACTCAGCGGCCAGATAATGCCGTCCTTGTCGTTGCTCTGCTCAATGACGGCCTGCAAGGTGCGGGTGACGCCGATGCCGTAGCAGCCCATGACCGCGGGTTTGCGCGCGCCGGCCTCGTCCAGAAAGGTCGCGTTGAGCTTCTCGCTGTATTTCGTGCCGAGCTTGAAGACGTGGCCGACCTCGATGGCCCGGCGGATTTTCAGCGGTTTGCCACACTTGCCGCAAGGCTCGCCGGCGGTGACGGTGCGTAAATCCGTCCAGGTGCCGACTTTGATGTCACGTTCGATGGAGACGTTCTTGAAATGGAAGCCATCCTCGTTCGCGCCGGTGGTCATGTCGTTCGCACCGCGCAACCGTTCGTCGGCATATATTTGCGGAGCGCCGAGCACTGACTCGGCTTGTGATGAAGACGGGCTTTCGGGCCGAGACGGTGCTCGGCGTCCCAATGTGCCGGCTATGGCGCCGAGACTGCCCGGGTGTGCGCCCAACGAGTCGAAAATTTCCTGCGCTTCGGCGGCACGGAACGCCGTGGTGCCAATGACACCCGCAAGCTTGGCCTCGTTCAACTGGTCGTCACCGCGGACCAGGATGATGACCGGCTTGCTGTCGGCGATATAAATGAGGGTCTTGATCTGGCGATTGGCCGGGACGCTGTAAGGCGCCTTGGTCAGGGCTTCGATGGTGACAACGCCGGGCGTGGGGAATTTTTCGATGGCGGGCCCGATTTCGCGCGCGGCAGTTTTGGGGATGCCGCTGGTGGCTTTTTCGATGTTCGCGGCATAACCGCAGGCTTCGCAATAAACGACTTCGTTCTCGCCGGTCTCGGCGGGGACCATGAATTCGTGCGAGAATTTCCCGCCGATGACGCCGGTGTCGGCCTCGACCGGGAATGACTTCAGTCCGCACCGGGCGAAGATGCGCGTATAGGCGTCATACATTTTCTGGTAGGACACCTGGGCCGCGTCGTCGCTCACGTCGAAACTGTAGGCGTCCTTCATGATGAATTCGCGGGCGCGCATGAGGCCGAACCGGGGGCGGATTTCGTCGCGGAACTTGATGCCGATCTGGTAAAAATTTTTGGGCAGCTGCCGGTAGGAATTGATTTCCGCGGCGGCGACCGACGTGATGACCTCCTCGGCGGTGGGGCTGAGGATCCATTCGCGTCCGGCCTTGTCCTTGGTTTTGAAGAGGACGTCGCGGGCGGTTTCGTACCGGCCGCTTTGCTGCCAGATTTCCGGCGGCTGGAGGGTGGACATATACATCTCGAGGGCGCCGGCGCGGTCCATTTCCTCGCGGATGATTTGTTCCACCTTGCGCAGGGCGCGGAGGCCGAGAGGCAGGAAGGTATAGACGCCGCCGGCGAGCTTGCGGATGAGGCCGGCGCGCAGGAGCAGTTTGTGCGACGTGATTTCCGCGTCAGCCGGGGCTTCGCGGAGGGTCGGAATCAAAGTTTGTGTCCACTTCATGTGGCGGAGAATTTAACAACAAAGGGACAAAGGAACGAAGTTTTTTATGCCGCAAGCGACACAACGCCCTGAATCCGCAGATTACGCGGATTCCACAGATTCTTTATCCCCGTCGTCCGTGGAATCCGCGGATCCAGATTAAGGCAAGGTTGCGCCGTCTCACGGCGAATGCACGCGGTAGAAAAGACTGGGGTAATGCGTGGAGTGCGGATCGCTGAAATAAGTTGAGTCCGCCGCCAGGGTGATGGTTTGCAACGGAGACCAGAGGGGATCGGCCAGATCGGTGCAGGCTTCCACGACGACGACCTGACCACTGGCCCAGTTGATATTGAACCCGAATTGATTGGTCTGCACACCGAAGCTGTGATCGCGGATTTGCAGTTGCGGCAGCCACAGCGCGGTCGGACGGCCACCAAGAGTCGAACTCCAGCCCGATTTCCCGGGCACGTGATATACGATCGTGTTGGTGTCACCGCCGAACACATCTGAATCATTGATACCAGGGGCGTTTCCCCTGAAGTAGATTTTTTCCAGGCCGGTACAGTTCAGGAACGCTCCCGGGTAGAAGACGGTGACATTGGCAGGAATCGTCACGCTGGCCAGGCTGGCACAATCAAGAAACGCCCGGGTGGGGATGTAGGTCATGCTGTTGGGGATCGTCACGCTGACCAGACTGGTGCAGTAGGCAAACGCATACCACCCGATGCTGGTCATGTTGGTGCCCATGATAATATTGGTCAGGCCGGTGCAGTATTCGAACGGGCCATACCCGATGGAGGTGACGCTGTTGGGAATCGTGACGCCGGTCAGGCTGATGCAATCATAGAACGCTTCGTCACCAATGCTGGTAACGGGGAGGCCGTTGATCGTGTCTGGGATGGTCACATCACCACCGGGACCGGTGTATTGGGTGATGGTGATCGTACCTTTATTGGTTGTGTAATTGAATTGGGCCTGCACCGCGGCAGGCAGCAACAACAGCAACAGAGCCAGCCGGGTTAGCCATGAAAGACAACGAAATACTCCAGAGGTTGTTTTTTTCATAACACATTCGGACCGATGTTTGGTTATGCCATTTTAGGGGCAGCTCAAGCCCCTGATGTAAGCGCAGCCTTAGCATTGCCTTTGCCATGTTGTTTTTCCTGCGATATCCAGAGGGTCACACTCCGGGATTTGATGGATTGCGCGAAACTTTCACGCAAAGAGCGTGAGATTCACGCGGGGATTGGATTGGATTTCGACGCCGATTCGGAGATCGGCGCTCCAGCAAAAAAGAAAGTGCGGCGCTCTGCCGAGACGCCGTTACGCCGTCACTTCACAACACTGACCATGGCGAGAGCGCCTGAGTGCGCACTTCCAGCCGGTCGCTGGATTGAAATCGGGCCGATGCCACTCCCCTGCCTCATGGCGGCAAAGGAGGCGGCAAAGACGCACAAGTTGCTCAAGGCCCGACGGTCACGCGATAGAAGCGGGTCGGCGGGCTGGTGACGATGTCGGTGATGCCCATCGTCGTATTGGTGCCCAGGATGGAGCCACCCAGGTTCTGCCACGACCCGAGGACCAGGTTCGTCCGATACTGCACCTGGTAATGCGGCCCGGGCAGGGCGCTCCAGTTAAACTGCACAACATTGTTGGAGTACATCGTCGTCGTGAGCGTCGGCGGCGGGAAACTGGTGCAGCAATTCGTGGTGGAACTTGAAGTGACAAATTTCAGGCTCCAGCCGCCGGAGATGCTGCCACTATCGCCCGCTGTGTCGTCCAATACATAAAGCGACCAGTTTCCGTTTGGCGACGATGCCAGCGGTAAAAGTGCCGTGCCAAAGCCAGAGGTTGGGGCAGGCGCTGTGAATGGATCCAATGCTGATGATCCGCCAGAATCTACTGTCGCATAGTCCGTTGGATGGTATGTCCCCGTCGTGATTTGACTCGCATCCGGCAGGCTGCCTGCCGCATCGTCAAACGTCAACGAGACACTCGAAAGACCAAGCCCGCCGCCGCAATCGGACATCAACATGACATTAGTGATACCGCTGGCATTGGTGCGCACCAGCAGTATGTCAATGTCATCCGGATACGTGTGCGAAAGATTATTCAGTGTCACGCTCATTTGAAGGACATTACCGGCCACACCAGAGACCGACAACGTTGAAGGATACGGCGTCGCATTGCCAACACTGGGAATAGAGAAGCTCGTCAGACTGCTGAACACCTGGGTGACGACGGTCGTCTGGATGGCTCCCAGCGGGAACACGGCGGTCAGGGTACCCAGGTTGGCCGGGCCATCCACAAGTTGCACCAAACCGGTCACAGAACCGCCACAAACGCCCGCCGGGATAAAGGTAAACGGCCGCGTCACGGTGCCTCCGGCGGGAATGGCGCCATAGTTCTGCGCTGCGCCGGGATAATAGATACCATTGGCCGCCAGCAATGTCGCCACCAGATTCGTGGTTGGCCCGGTGCCCGCGTTAAAAAGCGACCAGTTGACCGTGACGGTTTCATAGGAGTCGATCGCGCCATTCGTGGGGGCACAGGACTCGGACACCAGGCTGGTTCCGGAAAGCTGAACCAGCGGCACCGAACCGCCCAGGCTGACCGAGAAGTTCACGTCCGACACATCATAAAAAATATTACCCGAACCCTGGACCATGATGCGTGCCGTACTGGAGATGAGGTTGGGCAATACCACCACCGCCGAGCCGTTGTTGGGGGCATTGGTGGCCAACAGGAAAGGAAAGGTCAGGCCGCCGTTGGTGGAAAGATAGATATTCACGCCACTGGCATTGATCGGGGCACTCGCCGTACCCGCGACATTCCAGGTCACGGTGCGCGTGCCGGACCAGCTGACAGCCGTATTGGGCGAAGTCACCACAAACGGGCCGGCGGTGCCGACCGACGTGACGGTGATATCCGAGTCAGCCACCCCGCCACCACCAACGCGATTGTCACGGGCCGTCACGCGAAACTTCATCGTGCGGCTGGTCGTCGGCAGTTTCTCCTGGTTCCAATTCGTGTTCGCCAGCACGCTCGACAATTTTGGAAAATACCGCACCGGATTGTTCGTCGGCGGAAAGTTGCGAAACAGCGCCATGCTGCCGTTGTCCGGATCGGTCAATGCCGCCGTCGCACCGGCATCCATTTCCTCCCAGATATAGGTCAAGGGATCACTGTTTGGATCGCTGCCGGTCGCCGTCAGCAC
>CAYPSF010000259.1:0-5026 GCA_964413165.1 uncultured Bifidobacteriaceae bacterium | reverse complement strand
CGCCGGAAGTGACGCCTTTGGCGGACCGGTGGCGAACATCACCCGCCACGAAAATACCCGGAACACTGGTTTCAAGATAGAATGGGTCACGATCCACGGTCCATCCCGCCGGGCGCCGACCCTCGCGCATCAAGTGCTGGCCGGAAATCAGGTAGCCTTGCGCATCCCGTTCGACCACACCGGCGAGCCAGTCGGTGCGCGGAATTGCGCCGGCATAAATCAGCAGCGCATTCGCGGACACGGTTTCCTGCGCGCGGGTTTTGTTGTTCTGGATGGTGATGTTTTCGCAACGTTCAACGCCTTCCACCGCGATGACGCTGGAGTTGAGCCGCACGGCGATGTTTTTGGT
Organism: uncultured Bifidobacteriaceae bacterium; assembly: GCA_964413165.1. Taxonomy (GTDB): domain Bacteria; phylum Verrucomicrobiota; class Verrucomicrobiia; order Limisphaerales; family UBA11358; genus UBA11358. The sequence continues at coordinate 4,677 of CAYPSF010000259.1, read as the reverse complement.
GGCCGCAATCTGGTTCTCCAGGTATTGCGACATGGTGTCCGACAAGGAATTGCCGCGCACCAGCATCGTGACCTGACGGGCGAGTTTGGAAAAATACATAGCGCCCTGGCCTGCTGAGTTGGCGCCACCGACGATGTAAATGTCGCCGCCCCGGTAGGAAAACGCCTCGGACATGGGCGCATAGTAATAAACTCCCGCACCATTCAATTTTTCCAGTCCGGGCACCTCCAGCTTTCTGAAAGCAATGCCGGTGGCAATGAGCAGCGCACGGCAGCCAATCTCCGATGCATCTGCCAGGGTCAGCACGCGGGTCGGGCCTTCGATCCGGACGCTTTTGACCTCCTGCGGCGTGAGAATTTCCACGCCGAAACGCCGCGCCTGGGCGACCGCACGCCGGGCCAGGTCCGAACCGCTGAGCCCCACCGGAAAGCCGAGGTAATTTTCGATGCGTGAACTCCGCCCGGCCTGCCCGCCGGGCGCCTCCCGTTCAATCAGCAACGTATGCAGGCCATCCGCGGCGCCGTAAACCGCGGCCGCCAGGCCGGCCGGTCCGGCGCCAACGACCACCAAATCGTAGAAGGGAGATTCCGCCTTGGTTTTCAATCCCAGCTTGCGGGCTATTTCAGCAGTGGGAGGATTGCCCAGGAAAGAGCCTTCAGGGAACACGACGATCGGCAATGACGAAGCGGCAGCCCCGGTCGTGGCCAATAGCTGTTTCGCCTCTTCGTCGGTTTCGATGTTGAGCCATTGATGGGGCACAAAGTTGCGCCCCAGAAAGTCACGGATCTCGTTTGATTGGGGCGACCAGCGATGGCCAATGACGCGTACGCCCTCAAACACGGGATGATAGGAATTCTGCCAATCATCGAGTAGATCATCCACCACGCCATAAAGCCGCTCTTCCGGGGGATCCCAGGGTTTCATCAGGTAATGATCGATCTGTACGCTGTTGATGGCGCGAATGGCAGCGTCGGTATCCGCATAGGCGGTCAGCAGCGCGCGTTTGGCGTCCGGATAAAACTCGATCGCCTTTTCCAGGAACTCCACGCCCGACATGCGAGGCATTCGCTGGTCCACGAGAAACAGCGCCACCGGCTCGTTGCGAAGCTTTAATTGCTTTACCGCTTCTAGAGCGGAAATTCCGGAATCGGCTGCGATGACCTTGTAGCGATTGCCATATTGCCGGCGCAGGTCACGCTCCACCGCACGCAATACATCTGCATCGTCGTCCACGGTCCAAATTACGGGCTTGGCCATAATATTGTAGGTTGGTTCTACGGTCGTGTTTCATTCAAGAGTGGTTCGACCAGCCAGGTATCGGCCGGAACCTGCGCCACCCCGGGATAGACTGTATAGCCCGCCAGATGTGCGAGGTTGACCACCCCGAACCCACCTCCACGCAGGCGCAAGTGAAACCCACCCTTCGACAACAGGAATTGCATGAACGATTGGTTCTCGGCCGGCAATTTCACCGGAAATTCAATCATCAAAAAGAGCGGCCTGGCACCGGCGATGTGCAGCTTAAGAAACGATACAAGCAGGTCGCCGATTGGCGTGGGTCGTTCCCGTCTGGCCATGAGTTCCGGCTGATCCAGATGTGCGAGTTTTCTGAATTCTTTCTCCGACAATTCGACGACATCGGAGTAGCCGCCTGGGAATTGCCAGCACTCGTAGGTGTCCTGAATGAAATCCACCCGTAGGACGTGAGCGGTGGCGAAAACGGATTTGGAGTGTTCACCGGCCAGAACAATGCGCGATTGGGTGAACAAACGTGAGGGTTCGATTTGGTCCCAGAGTTTTTGTGCCCCGGCTTCATCCACTGGTGCAAAGGACTCCACCGAGCCGTCCATCAGGTGAACTCGAATGGCAAAAACCGGCTTTTTCGATTTTCCATGGGGTTTAGTTTTCATAGGCGTTTTTCTTTCTTTCTGCTCGAATGATTTGGGAGCTATCGTTCATTTGGTTGTTCATCCGGCACTCTGGTCGGCTGGTTTTTCGGTGTTGCGAGTGGCTGGACCGGCAGGCGGCGTTTCTGACTCCGTGAATCGAAATTCAACCTTGGTCACTTCGATAGTGCGTAATTGCGTCGGGTAATTGCGATCCCGCCAGGCATCGATTCCTCCCAGCAACGGCCGGACTCGCGAGATGCCTTTGCGGTGAAGTTGCAACGCGACGCGCGCGCTGCTCACCTCGTTCGGACAGTTACAGTAGAGGATAATATCGCGGTCGCGGGGTATCTCCTGATGACGAATTTGTATCTCATCCATGGTCATGTGAAGCGCGCCGCGGATCAGTGCGGGGTCCTGTTCGAGCTCCAGCTGAGAGCGCAGGTCCAGAATAATAAGATCTTCGCCCGCCTCCTGCTTTTGATGCAACTCGTCCACAGTAATCCGCGCCATGCGCAACTCGCTCAACAGCCGTTGCCGTTGCCAGTACTTATAGCCAATATAAAACGCAGCCAACCCGACCACCACACCGAACGCACTGTGTCCCAGACCGCCGAGCGCGTGGATGACCTGTTCCAATTGGTGGCTGAACAGAACGCCCGCCAGGATAAAGCACCCCACGTAAAGCAATGAACTCAACCCGTCGAAGAAGACGAATCGCGGCGTGCTCACGCCGGCATTGCCCGCCAGCGGCGGCACCAGCGTGCTCAGGCCGGGAATAAATTTCGCCAGCACGACCCCGCGCATTCCGTATCGTGTGAAGAGGTTCTCCGTCCGGCGAACGCACGAGTCCGGTTCCAACGAAATCCGGCAGAGCAGGTTCAACACGCGCTGGCCGCGATAGCGGCCCAAATAGAACCAAATCAGATCGGCCAGTAATGAGCTGATGGTGCCGGCGATCAGTGCCAGCAGCCAGCTCATCTGGCCAGTGCCGGCCAGGGCGCCGGCCGCCAGCAACCAGGGCGCGGCGGGCAGTGGCACTCCCATCTGTTCGATGAACACCGCCGCAATCAAAACGGCGATGCCGTGCCGGACCAGAAAATCAAGACTCTCATTCATGGGCCCCCCTTTACTGTTGCGACTGGAAATCTCTCTGATGTTTTTTGTTTTGGCAACCAGTTCTTTGCCGGTGCGACTATAAGGAAAAGTTTCATTTGGCTGGTCACGATCAGGTTTTGCCATTCGTCGGGGCGGTGAAACGCTTCTCCTTCAGCCCGTTCCCAGATTTAGTCGCGTTTTCCGAGCGGCCGCCCAAAGCTTTATAAAACCGCACGAGGTCCAATGTGATTGGAGAACCAAGCCGAGCAACTATCTGGTTGCCTCGGAGGAAAAATGATTCCACCTCCGGTTCAACGGGATGGCCGGACGCGCGAAAGCGCAGGTGACGGAAGTGCTGGGCAGTCATGTCATCTACGTTTCAAAACCAGCAGACTTTTAAGGATTTCTCAAAGCATATAGGCCTTCGGCAATCCACGCTTCATCGGTTGGAGCAATGTCAGCAGAGCCTGACGCTGAAGAATCTACATCTGATCATGGAGCGGCCCAACAGCACTCTCACTGATATTTTCCCAAATCAGTTCAAACGCTGACGCTTTGGTGACCAAGCTGGCTGAGTAACCTGTGAAGCGCGACTGGCCGCGCGTTGGTCACAGTGCAGGTTGCCGGAAGGCCGCCAGTGCTCCACGGCCTGGCGTTTGAAGGCCTCGTCGTGTCGTTTGTATTTTTGGGTCGGGGTCGGGTCAGGGTTGTTCATGTGGCCTGGCCCTGGCTCACACAATCACACAGCTCCTGTCCACCAAATCGGGGCAAGGCCAGTCCGTTGAATGTTTTGGTAACTAACACCTCGTTCGTTCCGCTCCCGGAACATCCGTTCCGCTCTCGGAATGTTTTGGCCACGGTTGAATTTTTCTCTCTCGCTTAATGTTGTTGGAATTTCTCTCTGAATTCAGGTGTTTAGGCGGATTTCATCAATCGGGCCTTCCCCAAAATGAACATGGCAAGCCCGGTGCTAAAGGCAGATCAAACGCGGTAAACCCAATACAAGTTTGATCATGAAAACCTTTATTCGCAATTTTGTCGTCACTCGGAACTCAATTCCAATCGGTCAACGCGTTGCGTTAGTCAGGCCGCTGAAAAACTACATCCTCCTCGGCGCGGTTTTGCTGACCGTGACGTGTGCAAATGCAGCGGACCTGGTTTGGATCGGCGGCACCGGTAATTGGAACGCCGCCGGCAACTGGAGTCCAGCGCAGGTGCCTACTGCCGCCGACAATGCCATTATTACCAACGTCGGCACGTACACCGTCACGGTGTCGGCGGGCACCACTGCCACAGCCGGCAGCGTTGCCGTTGGTGGTGCCAGTGGCACGCAAACCCTGGCCATCGACCGCGCGACCCTGACCATTGGTGGCGCCAGTGTGATCAACGCCAGCGGGCATCTCGATTTTCTGGTGGCTCAAAGCATCGTTACTGGCCCCGGCAATTTGACCGTGAACGGCACATTGAATTGGGCCAACGGCACAATGAGCGGCACGGGCACGACGACTATTGGCAGCGGCGGGGTGTTGGCGATTGGCAGTGGTGGGGTGACCTTTGGTCGGACGCTGAACAATGGTGGTGTGGGAACGTGGAGCGGAGGGAATCTTAGCCTGTCTGCGGGCGTTGCCTTCAACAACTTGGCTGGCGGCACATTCGATATCACCGCGGATGGACGCCTTAGCGGCAGTGCCAC
>CAYPSF010000258.1:0-5120 GCA_964413165.1 uncultured Bifidobacteriaceae bacterium | reverse complement strand
CTGCGAATGAAAAACACGCCGCTCCACGCCGCGACCATCGTGGGTGACACCGTGGGCGACCCGTTCAAAGACACCAGCTCCGTGGCGATGAACCCCGTCATCAAGTTCACGACGCTGTTCGGCCTGCTGGCAGTGGAAATCGCCGTGGCCATGCAGAAGGCCAATCCAAACTCCTATTGGCACTACGTATTCGGCGCTTTTTGTGTGTTGGTGGGGCTGGTCTTCGTGCACCGCTCGTTCTACTGCATGCGCCTCCCCGTCGAGAAGTCCGACCGGAAATGAGCGGTTATCGCCTCCGTCATGTGGATTTCAGAGACAAAGGAAATCAAGAGACAGGCAGAGAGGCGTTCGCCGTGAAATTCCCATTCGCTTGTCCCAACGGGACATTTCGACAATAGCCCGGCGTTTTAACGCCGGGTAAAATTCCGTGTTGCCAAAGTCCCGCCGGGACGGCTGAATGAATAGGACGAACGATATTTAAGGAAATAATTTCAGCCGTCCCGTTGGGACGCATCCATTCTTGCCATCATCCCGGCGTTGAAACGCCGGGCTATTGTCGGTCGCCGCTCCGCGGCTCAAGGCAAAATGTGGCCCCAATTGCCATTGGTGCCTAACGAGCAGGTTGGCGCATCACCGACTTTCTTGATGGAATAAATCCCGCCTTGAGGGCACGGCGGGATTTTGCCGGCCTGGGTGAGTTTGATGTAGGGTGTCAGGTCGTTGGGATAATTGATGGGGTCACCGGTCTTCTTCTTTGTTTCCAAGGCAAATTCCTGGGCGGCAGCATCAATTTGACGAAGATTGTTGATGCAGGCATTTGCGGCGCTGGTACTTCCTGCTTTGATGAAAATGGGGGCACCAGATATCAGACTCACGATAAAGAGAAAGAACAGGAGGATTAGAATTCTGGGCTTTCGCGACAACGGTGAATTCCTTCGGACAATCAAAAACCAGCCGGTACCGAACAAACTTATGGCCAAAGCCGCCGAGACTGAAGTGAAGCAAAATGCCAGCGGCGGCTCTAGAGCGGTTTAATTAAAACTGTGGCCTTCAAAATCACAAGAAACGCCCGAAAACAAAGCAGATTAATTGTTTCATACGGCTACAAAGTGACTGAAAATGCTCTAGTTCCCTGAAAATAGAAAATACGAGCACCGCGAAATAACCCGGCAAAAGAGCCGCAACGAAACAACCAAATCCGACGATAATTTTGACCGTTCGCATTCAATCTTACCAACACCACGCGAACCATTCCGTTGCGACATCTATCTTCGGCGTCCGCCGGGGGCGAAGTGGTAGCCGCCATGGACGCGACCGCCGCGCACCTTGCCGGGAAAACCGCCCGCAGGCTGGCCAGGTTTCGCTTCCTCAAACAACGCCGTGTAGCGGTAATTGAAACCCTCCAGCTTTACGCGGGGAATTTTCTGGCTGATGAACCGTTCGATGGCGAACACATGGCCCGCATCCTCGGCGACCATGATGGTGAAGGCATCGCCGCTCGCCTCCGCGCGGCCCGTGCGGCCGATGCGATGGATGTAATCCTCCGGATGCTGCGGCACGTCGTAGTTGATGACGTGGCTCACGTCCGCGATGTCGAGACCGCGCGCGGCAATGTCCGTGGCCACGAGCACCTCGAATTTGCCGGAGCGAAAACCCTCCAACGCCTGTTCACGCTCCTTCTGGGTACGGTTCGAGTGCAGCACGGCTACGGCATGATTGTTCCTCTTGAGCAATCCGGCGACCCGGTCGGCGCCGTGTTTCGTCCGGCAAAAGATCAGCACCGAGTTGAAATTCACGCGCTTCAGCAGTTCGAGCACCAGGTCGGATTTTTGCTGGTCGGAAACGGGATAGATGACGTGCTTCACCGTTTCGGCCGGCGTCCGGCGCGCGCCGATTTCAATCGTCTCCGGCTTGTTCATCGCCCATTGGATGAGCGTCTCGATCTGCGGCGGAATCGTCGCCGAAAACAGCGAGGTGTGCCGCTGGCGCGGGCAACGATCGACAATGCGGCGCACATCGGGCAGAAAACCCATGTCCAGCATCCGGTCGGCCTCGTCGAGCACGAGAAACTGCACCTTGTCCAGCCGCAGCGTGCCGCGCTCCAGGTGATCAATCAGTCGACCGGGCGTGGCAACAACGATGTCCGCGCCGGCGCGCAACTCGTCCATCTGCCGGCCATAACCGACGCCGCCATAAACGACGGTGACCTTCAAATCGGCGAATCGCGCGTAATCGCGGATGGCGGTTTCCACCTGCGCGGCGAGCTCGCGCGTCGGCTCCAGGATGAGCGCGCGCGGACCGGGCGCGTGCCGGTCCAGTTTCGTCAGAATGGGCAGAGCGAACGCAGCGGTCTTGCCGGTGCCGGTCTGGGCGCTGCCGATGACGTCGCGTCCGGACAACACCAGTGGAATGCCGCGAAGCTGGATGGGCGTGGGCGTGATGTAACCCGCCGCATGCACTCCTTCAAGAACTGCCGGAGATAGACCTAACTTGGTAAAAGCCATATGGCAGGTTAGCAATGTACAGGATTAAGGAAAGCAAGGATTTCAGGTTGGAGGGGTGAGTTCCATGAGCTCCCAATTTAAATAAAAAAATGGGGTCTCGCCGAGCTCAACCCTCCGATTTTATGAAGGCGACGGGCTCTCGGCCGCCGGTTCATTGGCGGGCGCCTCGGCGGCGGGTTCGCCCGGCGCCGGAGTTTCCGCCGCGGCTTCAACGGCCGGTGACGGTTCCGAGGGAATTTCTGCCTCGGTCAATACCGGGGCTTCTCCCGCCGGATCCACCGTGGTCGTGGTGGTGTCGCCTTCCGTCGCCGGTTTTTCCCCGGCCGTTTTCTTTTCCGGCTTCGGCGGGCGGGGCACCGGTTTCTTGGCCGTGTCCATCCGGCCGTCCGCAAATTCCAAGACGTGACCCTGGTGCACCAGCCAATGCAAATCGGCGATGATGGCGGTCTGCTCCGGCGTCGGTTCATCCGACACGCGCGGCAGGCTTGGGGTTCCGCCTTCCGGCGGTTTTTCTGCGCCGGCAGCCGGCGTCGCAGCGGCACCCTCATTTGCGGCCGGCGCAGGTGCAGCTGCCGGTGGTGCGGCCGGTTTAATTTCAATGATTGTCGGCTTTTTGGGTGACGGGGCCAGCGCTTCGATCAACTGCCGGCGCGTGCATTTGGGATGCGCGTTGATGTGGCCGACGATGCGCTTGATGGTTTCCGAAACCGGCGTGGTTTCGAGGTCGAGAAACTGGGGGCGGGCGACCGAGACGTGCGTGAAGGTCTTGTTGACCTTGAAAAAATGCAGCCCGTGCGTGGCGAACTGCCGACTGAGGCCCGTGGCGAGCTGCAGCGGGAAATATTTCTGCCGCTCCCAATCGGTGCGCACCAGCCGTTGCAATTCCCGGCTGCGCAGGTTGCGGCTCAAGACACCGCCCACGATGTGCGATTCCGCCGGCTTGATGATGGTATCCTTGTGCACCGTCCGGAAATGTTTCTCCACTTCCTCCAGGCTCGGGAGCTTGAGCGGCTCCGGCACGTTGAGGCAGGTGTATTCGGTCTTGAAACTCTGGTCCTCGATCCACTTTTTGACAACCGCTTCGTCCTTCACAATTCGCACGCGCGCCTTGAAGGCCTCGAACGGCATCCGCGAAAACCGTTCGGCGTGCAGCTTGCGCAACTGGTTCTGGTAATCGTGATAATTCGGCGGGCCGAGAATCACGCCGCTCATGCCGCACTGGGCCACGAAGGTGTATTTGCCCTTCGGGGGCTCGGTGGCCGTGCGTTCCGCCTGGTAAAACGTGGCAAAATGGACCTTGAGCACGTGCGCCACCGCCTCGGCCTCGCTCAACCACGGCGTGTCGTCGAGCGCACATACGAACAGCGTCTGCTTGACCGTGCCGTCGGCGTTTTTCTTCACCCCCAGCTGAACGGCATAACGTTCCGGCTTCACCAGGACGATCTGCGCAATCTGGAACAGCGGATAGGCGCGGCCGGTTACCTTGATCTGGCGCGCCAGCGACTCGACGCCGTTTTCGTCCGGCAAAAAGGTGACGGTGATTTCCGGCAACGGCGCGGGCGGTTCAGGCCGCTCCCGGCGTTCACCCCGGTCATCGCGCCGGGAAGAACCCGGCTTACGATCGCCGAACCGGGGCCCGGAACGCGCCGGGCGGGGGCCGCGGCGCTCGCCAAACGAATCACCCCGCGGACCGCCCCGGCGGCCTTCACGTTGACGGTCATCGCGTCCGGCGGGTTCGCCGGCAAATTTTGCGTAGGGATTGGGGCCGGTCTTCTCCTGCGCCCAGGCGGGCAGGAAAAGCTTTTCCAGATCAATTTCGACTTCAGAAATGTTGCTCATGTTGAGCGCAGGCACGTGATTACACTGCCGCGCGTTTGGCAAGAATAGCATCTACAATCTTTTTGGCCAGCGCTGGTTTTTCAACCATCGCCTTCTGCGCAGCTTCCTTGCCCTGGCCAATCAATTCGCCCTCAAATTGAAGCCAGGCGCCTTTTTTGTCTACGACGCCGTTTTCGATGCCCACCTCGAGAATGCTGCCTTCTTTGTTGATGCCGTGGTTGTAGATAATGTCGAATTCGGCCTCGGCAAACGGCGGCGCCACCTTGTTTTTCACCACTTTCACCCGGACGTGATTGCCGGTGGCGTTGCCGGCGTCGTCCTTGAGCGTGTCCTTGCGGCGGATGTCCAGCCGCACGCTTGCGTAAAACTTCAGCGCCTTGCCGCCAGGCGTCGTTTCGGGATTGCCGAACATCACGCCCACCTTTTCCCGCAACTGGTTGGTGAAAATACACGTCGTTTTCGACTTGCCCAAAATCGCGGTGAGCTTGCGCAAGGCCTGGCTCATGAGCCTCGCCTGCATGCCCATCGTCGCCATGCCCATCTCGCCTTCGAGTTCGGCCTTGGGCACCAGCGCGGCGACGGAATCAATCACGATCACGTCCAATGCGTTCGAACGGGCCAGCGTCTCGCAAATCGTCAGCGCTTCCTCGCCGGAATCCGGCTGCGACACGAGCAGGTCGTCGAGATTCACGCCGAGTTTCTTGGCGTAACCCGGGTCCAGCGCGTGCTCGGCATCGATGAACGCCGCCAGGCCGCCGGCTTTTTGGGCGTTGGCGA
>CAYPSF010000257.1:0-5189 GCA_964413165.1 uncultured Bifidobacteriaceae bacterium | reverse complement strand
ACCAGTTTGATTTTGCCAATCCCGACATCACCACGGGCAAACGTTACGAGACCATCGTGCCGCAACAATCGTTGTTCCTGATGAACAGCCCGCTGGTGATTGAACAGGCCCGGAACCTGGTGGCCCGGCCCGATTTCACCACCCTGACCAATGACGAGGAGCGCGTGAAGCTGTTGTATGAATTGTGCTATCAGCGCGAACCGAACCCGGTGGAAATCCAGCTGGGCGTGAACTTTGTTCTCAATTCGCCGGAAAACGAAAATGTTCCGCGCATGACGGTCCGCAAAGCGGTGAACCCCATCCGGGCCAAAAAACTGGAGGATTCCTTCGCCAGCATTCCCACCGACCGTCAGCCGCTGAAGCCCTGGGAAAAATACGCCCACGCCCTGTTGCAAGCCAACGAAGCCATCTTCGTGAATTAATCGGCCCGGCTATTTCGCCTCGCCCACAAATCGGCGATATTGCGCCTCCACCTGCTCCGGCGTGGTGGGACCGGAAAGGATCACCAGGCGATAGCGGAACGTTATGGACTGCTTCGGGTCCAGCGTGAAGTTCAATTTCTCCTTGCCCTGGCTGAACGCTTCCTGGCCCAGCGGGTTGGCGGCGAACAAACCATAACCGCGCGCGTGCCAGTAGGTCGGAAAACCCGGGTTCTGCGGATGGTCCAGCATCACCAGGGTCACGGCTTCCTGGTTCACCTTGCCGGCCAGCATCATCCAGCGCGCCCGGGTGCCCCAGGCGGCGTCGCCCGTCCTGCCTTCGCTGCTGCGATACAGACCGGTGACACCTGTGTTGTCCATGGCCTTCACCGTGGTGGGCTGGCCGCTGGCATCGGTAAAAACAACCGATTCATTGGAAGGTTGCTCCAGTTCACGTCGCACGCGCAAGCCGAGCAGACCGTCTTTGTCATCATGAAACACCACCCGCTTGTCCAGGGCGGTCAACGTGGTGATCCGGTCCACCGTGCGCAGGTTCGGCCCCGCGCGAAAGACAAACCGGGTGGCCTCGCGTAAAACCGGTTTACCGTCAGGCATGACCCAGTCCATCTCCACCTCCAGTTCACCACGATCCGGCCCGCTGGTCGCGCGCACAATCCGTCGATGGACGACCGTGCCCATTTTGCCCTGCCGCTCCGGTGGCAAGGCGACGGAGTTGTCCCAGAAATCGACGCCGTTGACATTGGCGTAATTCAGCCAGAACCCGACGTGATGAGGATGGTCCACCCGCTCCCCCGGGCGTGGGTCGAGCGGAAAGCCGCGGGTGACGATGGTGCCCTGGGCCGTGCGCAACGGATAAAGCACGGGCACTTTCAACTTCTCGGGCCAGACGTAGGAAGTGAACGGCTGGCCATCGACAAAAACGTCAACGCGCCGCTCTGCCTCGTTGGGCACGAGGCGCACACCCTGTTCTTGCGCTTGCGTCGTCATGGCCAGAAAACTCAAAGCCACAAACAGTATGCCTGCATTGACCGGATTCATGGTTCCGAGCCCCAGACAATTGGCCTGAGGACCCGGTGAATTAAGGTCTTAAACCAGGAAAGTCAATGGTTGTGATAATGGGCGGGACAGCTTGAACTGTGGCGTCGGCTGTCTCACTCGATTGTCTCTGCGCTGAGGACAGCGCACACTACAACCAAATGACCCGCTAACGTCGCCCTCACGCGGCGACGGCAAACGCGTCCGGCTCCTCCTTCGCTGGACGGTCGCGTTCTTCCATCCCGACGCGCAATTTCTTGAGCGCTTCCTCCTGGATCTGCCGGATGCGCTCGCGCGTCACGCCGAAATGTTCACCAACCTCTTCCAACGTTTTCGCCCGGCCGTCCGCCAGTCCAAATCGATGGCTGAGGACCGCACTTTCCCGCTCGGTGAGCGTGGCCAGGACTTCCCGCACCAGCTTGTTGTCGGTTTCATGGATGAGCCGGTCAAACGGCAGGGCCGCGTTCGGGTCCGCCACGACGTCCGAGATCCGGCTCGATTCGTCCTCGCCGATCTGCGCATCCAGCGAAACCGGCGCCCGGGACGCCTGGCGATATCGCCGCACCCGTTTGGCATTGAGTCCCACCTCTTCCGCCACCTCTTCATCGCTGGGCTCGCGGTCAAGGATTCCCCGCAACTTCACTTCCGCGCGCCGGATATGCGCCACCTTGTCCACCACGTGGACCGGCAGGCGGATGGTCTTCGACTGGTTGGCCAGTGCTCGCATGATGCTCTGCTTGATCCACCACGAGGCGTACGTGGAGAGCTTCGCGCCCTTTTTGGGGTCAAACCGTTCCACGCCCTTCATCAGGCCGATGTTGCCTTCGTTGATGAGGTCGAGCAAAGGCAGGCCCAGCCCGTCATAATCGTGGGCGATCTTCACCACCAGCCGCAGGTTGGCCTTGATCATGTGTTCGCGCGCCGCCTTGTCGCCCCGCTTGATGCGCCGGGCAAGTGCGATTTCTTCCTTGGGCGTGATCAATGCCACCTGGCCGATCTCGCGGAGATAGAGTTGCAAGGCGTCGCCGCGGGCCGACTCCACCGGCTCGCTTTCCGTGACCGCCGGCTGCGCCGGGCGTGACGGGATCAATTGGATCCGGGGCGATTTGAGGCCGCTGGGCCTCGCCCGATAAGTCCGTTCAAATGTATTTTTCATTGGTTCCTCTCAGTTCCTTTGGGATGGGCCGGCCACCTCAGGTGGGCACAGCCAATTCCTCCAGTTTGGCGGCGATCGCCTTCTTGCCCGTGACGCCCACGGTCTGATGCCGCACCTTGCCGCCGGTGAAGTACAACAACGTCGGGATCGCCTGGACGCCGAATTGCGCGGCCAGCGCAGCATTGGCGTCCACGTTGACCTTGGCAACTTTTGCCCGGCCGGACTGTTCGGCGGCAATTTCGTCAAGCACGGGCCCGAGCATCTTGCACGGCCCGCACCATTCCGCCCAAAAGTCCACCAGGACGGGTTGCGTTGATTTCAAAACTTCGGTTTCAAAATTGGCTTCATTGATTTCAATGGTCGCTTTCATGTTTCTATTCCTTTCTGTTTTCTTGGTTGGGACGTGTAGCGCCGGTTCAGGCCGCCAGCACCAGATCCGGGTCGGCCCCGCGCAGGGACTGCTGACGCCGGTTCCACTTGATGACTTCCTGGACCTTCTCCGTCGCAAGCGCCGGGAAAACCAGGTGCGGATACGGCGTCTGCCGGGCCACCGCCTCGGCTTCATTCAAAGCCAGCCGGAGCAGGCGTTTCTGCGCCGGGAGCGCCGGGGCTGACTCGGTAAAAATCATCTCTCGGGCCTGCGCGACCCGGGCGAGAGCCTTCCGGCACGAGGCCCGGCACCGCCTCCCGAAACCGGCCCCGGCTTCCACGTTACCACGATTCTCATTCACATCATTCCATTTCATCTGCTTGCCTTTCAATTTTATGTAACATTAACAGTTACACATTAACCCAAAAAAAGAGAACGTCAAACGGTTTTTTTCCGGCAGCAGGAGTTGATCACCCCGGCCAGGGTGGTCTTCTCCAGGTCCCGTTCCAGGGCCGCCTCGGCGGACGCAAAAACCTGGTCGAGCGTTTCCCGGATGCAATGGCCCACCGGGCACGCCGCGTTGGGCTTGCGGGCGGGCGAGGCAAATGGTTCCAACTCCTCAACCGCCCGGTAAACCTGGGCCAGATTGATGCGGCCGGGCGAACGGCTCAGTCGTGAACCTGACCCGGCTCCCTTGCCGGTCTCCACCAGCTTGGCCCGTTGCAGGGCCAGCAGGAGCCGCCGGACAATAACCGGGTTGGTGTTGACGCTCCCCGCCAGGAAGGTCGACGTGACCCGGTCGCCCTCCTTGTAAGCGAGGACGGCGAGCACGTGGACCGCCATGGCAAAACGGCAACTGGTTCTCATAACCCGCATTTTAAGTAACACCAATGATTACACTTGTCAACGCCATATTGGTGGGGCCAGGCTACCGAAGAGCCGGCTCGCGCGGATGCTCGCCCCACCCGATGCCCAAAGCATCTTCTCAATCAAGCTCAAACAGCAGCACCTGCGCCTGGCCTTGGCCGGCCAGCTCCAGCTTCGATTCCTGGCTCATGGCCGCGCTGTCTCCGGCCGCCAGTCGCTTGCCGTTCAGTTCCACGCTGCCTTCAGCGACGTGAATCCAGGCATGGCGGTCCGGGCGCAATTCGTGCGCCAGCGTTTCACCATTGCTGAACCGGGCCAGCCACAGGTCGGTGTCCTGATTGATGCGCAAGCTGCCATCGCGTCCCGATTTGCTGGCGACCAGGTTCAACCGCCCGGGTTGGGCGCTGGCATACGACTTTTCGCCATAGGCCGGTTTGGCCCCGGTTTTGTCCGGCTGGATCCAGATTTGCAGGAAATGAACCGGGTCCCGCGGTGAAGGATTGTATTCGCTGTGCAGAATGCCGGTGCCGGCGGCGATGTATTGAAACTCGCCCGGCTGGATGATGCGGCCGTTGCCCATTGAATCCTTGTGCTCCAGCTTCCCCGCCAGCACATAGCTGATGATCTCCATGTCCCGATGCGGGTGCTCGCCGAAGCCGGCGCCCGGGGCGACGGTGTCGTCGTTGATCACGCGCAGGTTACGGAACCCCATCCATTTCGGGTCGTAATAGTTGGCGAAGGAAAACGTGTGATAGCTGTTCAGCCAGCCGTGGTCGGCGTGGCCCCTGTCATTGGCTTTTCGAATGTTCATCATAATTGCCCCAAGATGCCACTCTTTGTATGCTCTGCAATCAGGCACCTTTGGGTGCCCAGGCGCATGAAGCTCAAGACGATTGAATGTGAAGTGGAGCGGCTGCTGGCCGTGATTGGCGGCAAGTGGAAGGTGCTGATCCTGCGGGAACTGTTCGCGGGCGCACGCCGCCACACCCAGTTGTGCCGGGCCCTGCCGGGCATCAGCCAGAAGGTGCTCACCGCGCAATTGCGGGAACTGGAACTGGATGGGGCGGTACAGCGTCGGGATCTCGGAACGAAGCCTCCGCACGTGGAATATTCGCTCACCCCGTTTGGCGAGCGGCTGCGCCGGCTGATCCTGTCCATGCACGATCTTGCCCGGCAAAACTGCGAATTGCTCAAACGACGTCCGCCGGCGGGAAGATTTGTGAAGCCGGGGCTCGCCGGGCCGTAACTCGAAGCGAAGCGGAGAGCGAAGGCTGGTGCACGCACCAGGAGTTGAACCTGGAACCTTCTGATCCGTAGTCAG
>CAYPSF010000256.1:0-5231 GCA_964413165.1 uncultured Bifidobacteriaceae bacterium | reverse complement strand
CCACCCCGTTGTCGATCACCGCGATTTGCACCCGGCCGTCACCGTTCCGCACCTGCATCGTCAATTGCTTGCCCGGCCGCCCGGATTCATCACAGGCGTACTTGGCATTGCGAATCAGGTTGACCAGCACCTGCAGGACTTTTTGCCGGTCCACGTTGATTTCGATGGCCTGGGCAGGAAAATCGCGGATCACGTGCACGTCATGACGCGCCAGCGCACCGCCGTTCAGGCGCAGCGCGTCCTCAATCAGATCCACCACCCAGGTCTTTTCCACCACCCCCGAAACCCGCGCGTAGCTCTGCTGCATCGTGACGATATCCTTGATGTGTTCGACGTGTTGCCGCGTCAATTCCACCTCTTTGAGCAATTCCGCTTGCTCGCCGGTCAGGTGCTCCGCCAGACGGGTGAAATAATCGGGCAACTGCTGGCCTTTGGGGTCGGTCGTGAAAAAGGCCGCCAGATTGCCCCGATGTTCATGGATCATGGCAGCCAGGCGGCCCAGGTTGCGGAGTTTGGATTTCCGGAGGGTTTCGAGGATCAGGATGGTGGAGACGTTGACGCTGTTGAGCACGTTGCCGACGTTGTGCAGGACGCTCGTGGCCACCTCCGCCATCCCCGCCTGCCGTGAGGCGTTCACCAGTTGCCGGTGGACCTTTTCCAATTCAACTTCCGCTTGTTTGCGTTGGGTGACGTCCAACAGAATTCCCTGGGATCCGACGATCGCGCCGCCGGGGCCGAACACCGGCGACTTCACGACGTGGAAATATTGGATCTTGCCATTGGTACCGACGCAAAGTTCCTCCAGTTCAATCTGGCGGCCGGTTTGGATGATCGATTCGTGTTGCTCCACGGCCATATCAATCATTCGGTCGGCCTCGGACGGTTGCCCCTCCACCCCGGCCACGGCGCCGGCCTCGAGATCCTGGGGCCGTTTGCCAAGATAATCTTGCGGTTGCACGCTTTTGAGCCGGCAAAACCAGGAATTGACAAAGACATAACGCCCGTCGCGGTCTTTGCGGAAAACGCCGGCCGGCAGCTGGTCCACCAGCGACTGATAGAGGGCTTGCGATTCCCGCAAAGCTTCCTCGGCCCGTTGCCGTTCGGAAATGTCCCGGATGACCCCCACGATGAAGATTTCCCCCTTTTCGTCGGTGTACAGGTTCTTCTTGGTGATGATGGTGTGAGGCTTGCCGGCAGCGTCAGTGAATTTTTCCTCGCTGATATTCTCGATGCCCGTGTTTAAAACCATTTCGTCTGTTGCCCAAAATCCGCTCACTTCCTCCTTGGGGAAAAAATCATGATCGGATTTTCCGGGCTGCTGGAGTTCTTCCCGCGGGTGTCCGATGAAATTGCAGAAGGCATCGTTGATCAATACGCACCGGTGCTGACGATCCTTGACGAATATGGGATCGCTGATGGAATTGATGATCCGGTCCAGAAAATTCCGTGATTCGGCGATTTCCCGTTCGATTTTTTTGCGCTCGGTAATGTCCCGGAAGCTCCAGACGCGGCCCACGCATTCCTGGTCCAGATGTTGCGGCTGGGAATAACGCTCGAAGATGCGGCCGTCCTTCAATTCAATGACATCAAAACTCTCGGCCTCCGGATGGTTATAGACATCGCGCACCCTGGCCAGGAACGCCTCGCCGTCCTTTACCATCTCCACGACCAGGGGCAGGACCCGATCCGCCTCGCCCGGCATCAGCTTATCGGGCGGCAGACCCCACATTTTGACCAACCGGGTGTTGTAACTCACCACCCGGTCCCGACGATCAATCACCAGAATTCCGTCCGCCGTGGATTCGAGCGTGGCATTGAGCAGCGAAAGTGATTTGGCCAGCTTCCGCTCGGATCGTTTGTGTTGTGATATGTCAACGATGATTCCCTGGCTGCCGATGATCGTGCCATCGGCGCCCAATACCGGCGATTTGACAACGTGCAGATATTGTTCTTTGCCATACACCCCGGGATAATGTTCTTCGGCTTCGATTTGTTCCCCTGTCCGCATGATCCGTTCATGGTCCTGCGTGCCCTGGGCGGCCAGCTGGCTGATGTCGGGCTGCGGTGACGCGCATTCCCTTAGTTCGACATCAGCCAGCTGTTCCGGTGTGTTTCCGAGGAGCTTTTCCGGTCGCACCTGCTTGAGCCGGCAAAACCACGAATTGACAAAGACATAACGGCCTTCCTTGTCCTTGCGAAAAACCCCGACGGGCAGTTGTTCGACGAGTGAATGATACAACGCCTGCGATTCGCGCAGTGCTTCCTCCGCGGCTTCTGCCGTCTCCTTGGCGGATTGCAGTTCGTGCGTTCGTTCCTTCACCAGCCGCTCCAGTTTCGCCGTCTGCCGCCGGATCCGGCGGACCCGCACCCGGTAGACGCCAAGTACCGTTCCACCGGCCATCAGCACCACCCCCCCGATGAACCAGGCCGTCTGGTAGAAGAAGGATTGCACCGTGAAATCCAGGCCAACGCCGTTTTCATTCCAAATGCCATCGCTGTTGCAGGCGGTGACACCGAAGGTATAGCGCCCGGGCGGCAACTTGGCGTAACGCACATCACGGCGATCCCCGGTCTCCACCCAGTCGCGATCGAGCGGTGCCAGGCGGATTTTGAAGCGGACCTTTTCGGCCGCGAGCAGGCTGATGGCGGTGTAATAAATCTGCACGTCGTTGTTTCCGGGAGGGATAACCAGCGGACCGGAAAGATTGACGTCGGCTCCATTGACCACCAGTCGCTCGATATGCATCAGGGGTGTTTGCCCGCTGATTTTCAGGTCGCCGGGTTGGACGACGGCCACACCGCGGTCCGTGGCGAAGAGCAGGCGGCCATCACGGGTCCGACAGGCATTGGGAGATCCGGCTTGATTGACTTCAGCGGAGGGCAGACCGTCCGACTGGTTGACCATCCGGGGCAGCAGCGCCGCCCGTCGCCCGGCATCGAGCTCGTCAAACTGCTTGAGCGGAATACGCATGATCCCGCGCGGGCACGCAATCCATAAATTCCCGAGGTTGTCCTCCGTGATGCCGGAAATAAAATCGTCCGCGAGTCCATCGCGGGTGGTGAAAATCCGCCAGCGGCCATCCCTGAAACGATTCAGGCCGCCGCCTTCGGTGGTGACCCAGATTGTCCCGGTCGTGTCCTCATACACCGTGCGCGGAAAAACGCCGGAGATAGCCGTGCCGCACAGGTAGTTTGTCCACCGGCCTTCATGGAGGCAGGCGACACCATCCGGCGGTGTGGCGACCCAGATATCGCCCCGACGCGATCGAATCACGGATTTGAAAGCGTTGCCGGGCAGTCCATCGGCTTTGGTATAAACTCGAAAACGGCCTTCCCGGCCATGGTAAAGTGCTCCATCGGTTGCGACCCAAAGCTCGCCGGCACCATCCGGCGCGATCGAATTCACGCGCCGATGTGCCAGGCCCGGTATCAGTGCGTCAGGCCGTTCGGCGAGTTGTTTTTGCCAGGCGCTTTCCTGTTCCCGGTGGTATAAATTGGTGGTGGTATTGCCCACATGCCGAAACAAACCCGATGAGGCCCCGATCCAGAGAGTCCCTGCCGGCTCTTCCGCAAAGGCGAGAATGTCATCGAGCCCCAGCGATGCCGGCACGTCCAAGCGGGTCGCGCGGGTCTGGTCATACTGATAGACTCCGCCACCCCAAAGACCAATCCACCACGTGCCGTCATGGGTTTCGGCGACGGAATAAACCGAGGTCCGCTCCAATCCCTGGGCAATGCCGATGCTGGCGCCCACATTGTTCTTGAGGCGAAACAAACCTGTGGCCGTAGCAATCCATAATCCACCCTCCCGATCCTCATGGATTTGTCGAATCCGGGTGGCGCCGAATTGTTGGGTGTAGGTGACCGCCTCGATCCGGCCGTGGGCCAGACGGTAAAGCCCTCCGTCGTAGGTGCCGATCCATAAATTCCCATCACGGTCGATCTGCAACGCGGAAACCTTGGGATCAACCAGTCCTTGCGCCACTCCATAATCCTCGCTTTTTCCGTCCGGATAAACGCGTCGCAGGCCGCGGCTGTAACCGATCCATACCGAACCATCGGCGGTCTCGAGCAAACCGGCGAATTCATTTCCCGAGAGTCCGCCACCGCCGGAAAGCGATTTAATGTGGTCACCGGAAATCTGCCATAGCCCATCGCTGGTGCCGACCAGGATGGTACCATCGGCCTTTTCAATGTAGGACAGCGCAAACCCGGTGATTTGTTTCCACACGCCACCGGGTATGACGATACGCCCATCGCGGATGAACGAATACCCGGTGCGGGTACAAATGGCGATCGCCCCGCTCCGGCCGAGGGAAAGCCCCCGCACGTAATTGTTCGCCAGCCCGTCCTTGGTCGCAAAATGATCGAAGTGGCCACCACGCCAGCGAAAGACGCCGTTGTCACCGCCGAACCACAGCGCGCCATCGGGCGCTTCCAATGCGGCAAAGAAGCCGCCCCCGCCCAGTTCCGGATTCGTACTCCGGGTGAAAATCGTAAACTGGTTGCCGTCAAAGCGCGCGATGCCTTGCGCGGTGGCAATCCAGAGGTAGCCGTCTCGGCTTTCGGTGATGTCGCGGACCTTGGAAGACGGCAGGCCTTGTTCGATGGACCAGCCCTGAACCGAATAGCTGTCGGCCCGCCGGACGGGATCGAGCGCCAGCGCCGGGGTGACCAATAGAAATCCCGCGCCCGACCAAACAATGATCAGGCGCAAGACAACGGCCGCAATGACCGGGATTTTCTTCATTTCCACGTCGTAGCTTTTCGTCAGGAAACGCAACAGGTTCTCGCTAGAATTCATCGGCGGAAACTCCATCCGGCTGAAGCAGTTTTTGCCGGACGGGTGATTATCCGGCAAAGTCTGCCCGAATCTTCCCCAACACCCTGTTTTTCACTCAAGTCCGGCCGTCCCTGACCGATAACAGGCTGCGGAAATACGCAGTGGACATGGAACTTACAACCGACGCCATTCAACTCGACGACAGGGACTTCGATTTTCTCTGCCGCTTGATTTATGACCAGAGCCGCATCCGCCTGGGGCCGGACAAACGGACTCTCGTGACCTCCCGGCTGGCCAAGCGGTTGCGCCAGCTGCAATTGCCCGATTATCACGAGTATTGCCAGCTGCTCCGTTCGCCCGCCGGGGACGAGGAACTCCGTTTTCTCATTGACCGGATTTCCACCAATCACACGCACTTTTTCCGCGAGATGAAGCACTTTGATTTTCT
>CAYPSF010000255.1:0-5237 GCA_964413165.1 uncultured Bifidobacteriaceae bacterium | reverse complement strand
GTTCGAGCCAGACTTCGTGCTGGTAATCATATTGGACGGGTAACACGTCCACGGCAACGTGGCGCGCCTTGAGATCATCCAGGATTCCGCTGACGTTGCCTTCCGTTCCCACGCCGTCGCTGATCAGCACGACGCGGCCCTGTTTGTCTTCCGGCACCACCGCCGTGGCCAGCGAAAGTGCCTTGGCGAGGTCGGTGCCGTCCTTGGCGACGCGCGCGTTAATCACCTCAAACGGGAAACTCAACCTCGGCGGAAGTTCCACCGCTGCGTCGCGTCCGAAGACCACCAGACCCGCTTCGTCCTTTTCCGGTTTTCCGCCGGTCGTTTTCAGAATGTAATTCAGCGACCGGTCCGAAACCTTTTCACCGATCGAGTCGGACACGTCCAGGGCATAGACGAGAGCCAGACCGTTGGTTCGCCAGACCACCCGCGGCTCGGCCAGCGCGAGAATGAAAAGTCCCAGCACCGACAAACGAACCAGCAGCGCCACCGTTGACCGGATTCCGCTCAAGCCGCTGTAGCCGGCCGCCTGGAGCCACCAAATCCACACGCTCAAGACCAGTAATCCAAAAGGCGCAAGATCGGAAAATTCAACCAAACGCCGGAGACTCACGTACAAGCAGCCGCCGACAAATGCAATCAAGAATAACAGCAAAGGCAAAACGGCGCCGAACGTCACCCGCTTCCGGGGCGGCGGCGCGAGATTCAACAGCCATTTGCGGACATTCAACATCTGGCCATCCATTTCCCCAGTACAATGCACAGCCATCCCATCGTGACGCCGAAAATGAGGTGCGCCGTCAGCGTGACGACGACAAAAGTTTCCGTGACACGAATGCCAAACGTCGCCGGATAAGGCGTGAACAGCATTGCCAGCTCAAGTCCCACCGAGAACACGACGGCCACCGGCCAGCGGCTGCGCCATTGACCGTTCACCATCGCGGCATACATGACGCCGAACGTGACGCCATTGCTGAAGTGATACGCCCAGCCAACCAAAATCGCCGCCAGCGAATTGCTCTCGGCCCGGCCAAGAATCATTGCCCCGAATTGCGGGAAAACCTTGAACAGCGGCAGCGACGGAACCAGGGCAGCAAGTCCCCAGCTGGCTGAATAAACAAAAGGCAGGCGAAATGCGTCGTAGGCCAACGCGGCAATGAAACCGGCGATGGCGCCGATGAAAATTATCCGGCACGCCTGACCATCCCCGCGCCACCGGCTGTGGAGCGCCAACGCGATCAGCGCGCCACCGGCCGGCAAAAACACCGCCAACGCGAAAAAGCGCATCGGCCACAGGCGATACATTTCGCCGAGCAAGCTCCAGATCGAGGTCGCGGCCAGCAGGAAAACAAGGATGCGGGGCAGCGGTTTCATGGCATTTGCAACTCCACGACGCGGCGGTTGCCCGTGTCCGCCACGTAAATCCGTTTTTGCGAATCCACGGCGATTCCCCACGGCGTGGCGAATTGTCCGGCACCGGCGCCGATGGTTCCATACCGACCTGATACTCGACCGTTCAAATCAAACCGCGTCACGCGACCGGCGCCATACTCGATGGCGTACAGCGAGTCGTCCGCGCCCAGTTTCAAATCGTAGGGCAATTGCAACTTCAGTGGCTGACTGTCCGAATCCAGAACCTTCAGAAATTTACCGTCGTCGGTGAAAACCTGGATGCGATTGTTGAAGGCGTCCGCCGCGTAAACTTTGCCATCATGCCAGACCAAACCGGAGGGACGCTGAAACTCGCCGGGCTTGGTCCCGAATCCGCCAAACGTGAGCAGATATTTTTCGTCGGAAGAAAACTTCTGCACGCGGTCATTGGAGCCGTATTCCGCGACGTAGAGATTGTCTTGATCATCCCTGGTGACGGCCACCGGATAGATGAATTCGCCCGGGCCCTGGCCTTCCTTTCCGAAAGTTTTGTACGTCCGTCCATCGGGCGCGAAAACAACCACACGATGATAATGAGTATCGCCCACCACGATGCGGCCATCGCGAAGAACGCAGACACCTTCCGGATTTCCATTTCGGTTGTCGGGCATTCGCCATTGCCGCGCGATGGAACCATCCGGCGCATAGACCAGCACGCGACCGTCGGTATCCAGCGCGATTACTTCGCCGTGGTTGCCAATCGCCAGGCTGCGCGCCGCCGGTTGCAGCGCTCCATCCGGCGGCACTGACCACAGGCGGACCTCGCTCACGGGAATGACCGGCCCGTTCGCCGACGGCCGGCAACCAACGACATTCAGGAAAAACAACAGGCACAACAGCGTCTTCAAAACGACGCGCGTGCCTCGGGCCAGATGATTCGATGACGGCCGATGATAAAACATGCGGATGGCTCCGGTCGGTTCGTGCCGCAGTTCCAATTCGGCAATCGTGCCTTGAAAACGCGCCGATTCAACAACGAAGGGTGAATCGCGGTCGGGTTGCACAGAAATTTGTTCGGGACGGAAGCATCGGGCCTTCGATTCCTGGCTTTGCAACCACAGCCGGGCCGCTTCCGGTTCCATCCAATTGGCTTCACCCAGGCATCCGGCCAGTTCGGGGGTTGCAGCATGCCAATACAATGTTTCCACCTCGCCGTCGTAATGCAGCCGGCCGTCTCGCAGACAAATCACGCGCCGCGCTTCCGCCAGCACGGGCCGCGGCGAGTGAGTTGCAAAGATGAGCGAAGAATTTTTTCCGGCCAGATGCTGGCGGATGATTTGCCAATATTTGCCTGTGCGGCTGGGATCCACGTGTTCGAGCGGCTCGTCCATCACCAGGACCGCCGCCTCGGCGGCCAATGCGCGGGCGACCGACAGCCGCGCCTGTTCGCCGGCCGAGAGCGTGTCGGGGCGGCGGTCGCGGCGATGCGCCAGATCAAATTTTTCAAGCCAGCGGCTTGTTTCCGCTGCCGGGTCAGCGTTCGTTTCCACGACGGCGGCAATGTGTTCGGCGACGGTCAAATGCGGCCACAAGCCTCCGTCCGCCGGCACCCAGAACAATGGAATTCGATGCAAGCCGCGGTTGAATTCAGCGGTGAGTTTTCCCGCATCGGGCTGCTCAAATCCAATCAACAGGTTCAGCAACGAAGTTTTGCCCGCGCCGGAATGCCCCAACACCGCCGTGACGCCGGGCTCGATCCGCAGCGTGATGTCGCGCAATCGCCGCCCCAGTCCGACGCCCTCAAGTTGCCACAAAGGGTTGTTCATGGCGGTGCCCACCAGCGTCGCGTTCCAAGCGCCAGCAGGAATACAAATATCGGCGCCGCGAACGCCGCACACGTCATCGCGGACAACGCCGCGATCTGTCCGTAGTGCATCAGGTTGTAGAGCCGCACCGTCACCGGCGTCATGCCGATGGGCGCCAGAATGGATGACGCCGTCAAATCCCAAAATGCCCAGACAAACAAAAGCACCATGACCCGGAATTTCCCGCTCGTGCTCAATTTCCAGGTGAGTTCGCGAACGGCCCGCGATTTTTGCATCAGCGTGGTCAGATGCAATGCGCTTCGGCGTGCGGTTAATTCCAGCACGCGCCTCAACACCAGCGCCATCGGGAGCAGAACCAGACCGAGCGTGAAAACCAGCGGCACCGGCGTGTTGCGCAGCAAGATCAGTCCCGGCAATTGAACCGCCGCCAGGACAGTCAGTGACAGTACCAATGATCCAAGGAGACCGGCAAAGACCGCGGCAATGAGAATCGCTTTGCAGAACATTGAACCGATGCTGCGCCCGCGTGCGGCTGCGCCAGGCCAAAACGCCGCCAGTCCCGCCAGCACGCTCGCACCGGCGGCGAATAAAAGGCTGGCAAGAATTTCACGGCTCAAAACAAAATTCTCCATGAGCAGGCCGAATCCGCGAACCGTGCCCCATAGCACCATCGCGGCAGGAATCGCCAGCACGAAAACAAAGGCAAATACCAAATGACACCAGGCAAACCAGCGGCTTGCCGGACGGCCCTCAATGCGCTGGGTCGGAATTACCTGGCGACGGCCCAGAACAACAAATGCCGTCGCTATGGCGGCGGCCTCGCACAACAACGGACCCGGCATCCGGCGCAATGATTCACCCAACGCCAGACCACCGGCATGCGAGTCGAACAGCGCCACGGTCCACGATTTAACCACCATGAGCGAGGCCATCTCGAACTCGGCGAACGCGAACAGGAACACGACGGCAAACGCCGCAACCGGTCCTACTGCACAACCAGCCCGGATGAGAAACGCCCAGTGGCCGAATTTTGAAACCGTGGCAGCGACGCCGCGCTGCGCGGACCCTGCCGATGAAACCAACCTGCGGCAATGAATGGCTTCGGCCGAAATTGGCGCTGGGGTGAAATGAAGGATGACGGCGGCGATCGGCGTAAATTTCCACCAGAGAAGCGCTGAATAGAGAATGGGGTTGAGGATTGGATGATGAATGAGCGAAAGGGAAAAATTGGCGTAGGCGTATCCGGTGAGTAGAATGGGAGTGAAATACGGCGCCAACAACAGAATCCACGCAATCCGCCGGACGGCTCGACGACGATCGGCCAGCAGTGTCCGCACCAGTTGTGCCACGGCGACCGCGAGCACCCCGACGATCAAGCTCCGGAGCAAAGTCATTGATATTCCGATTTCAGCCATGCCAGGCATTCGGCATTGGCAACGTCAAGCTCGCCGAGCGGCACGCCATCGTTGGCCCAGCGTTGCAGTTGTTTCACGTCGTCGGGCAGACGGGCGGCGTCCACCGGGCCCAGGGGGATCTGGCGTGATTTGGCGGCAGCCAACGATATTTCACATTTTTCTGAAAGCAAAAAATCCACGAGCTTTTGCGCCTCGGCCAGATGCTGCGTGCCGCGGATGATTGCAACAGTGTTCGGAATGCAAATGGTTTTTCCATTTTCCAATCGCACTGGAAGCATCGCAACCGGCTTGCGGTCGTCCTGTGCCTCAAAGAAATCGTCCGTGTCGGTCCAGCCGAGATCGCATACGCCGGTGGACACCAAATCTTTCACCATGGAATTGCCGTCCACCTCGCGTAAATGGCGCGCGCGGCGGTCGGCTCCCCAGGCGAGCAGCTTGTCGCGCCCCCACAATTTCCAGAGGATGGTATATTGCGTTCGGGTCGTGCCGTAGAGCGGTTTGGCGATTACCATGCGGTCCAAATCACCGCTCGTCGCCTGCTGAACCGCCGCCTCGGTTGGCGCCAGGCGATTCGTGTTGACGATCCACAGGCGCAGCCGCGCGGCAAATCCGGCCCAGCGACCAT
>CAYPSF010000254.1:0-5243 GCA_964413165.1 uncultured Bifidobacteriaceae bacterium | reverse complement strand
TTTACCAGGCCGCCGCCGCGATGAATGCAACCGAACGGTGGCAGGAAATGATTTCCAATAATCTTGCCACGGCTTCGATCCCCGGCGCCCGCAAACACGAGATTTCATTTTCCGCCGTCCAGGCCACCCTGGCTTCCTCCAATCCGACCAGTCCCGGGTTCGTCATTCCAGTCGCCCGTGAGGCGACCAATTTTCAGCAGGGAGAGTTGCATTCGACCGGCAGTCCCCTGGATTTCGCCCTCGAAGGCCCGGGGTTCTTTTCCGTCCGGATGCCCGACGGCCAGCCGGCTTATACCCGCAACGGCGAATTTCAACTCAGCTCCCAGGGTCAGCTGGTCACCGCCCAGGGTTTTCCCGTGCTGGGGGACAATGGTCCGATCCAGTTCGATGCCGACAGTTCCAGCTCGATTACCATTTCCGCCACCGGCGAGGTCAGCCAGGGAGGGGAGCAAAAGGGAAAACTCCAGATCTCAGAATTCGACAAACCGAGCCTGCTCACGGCCATCGGCAGCGGCCTGCTCCGGGCGGATAGTCCGGCTTTGAAACCCGTTCCCGGCGACGCCACGCGCGTGCGCCAGGGGTTTATCGAAAGCGCAAACTCATCGCCCACCACGGAAATGGCCAGCCTGATCACCGCCATGCGGATGTTTGAATCCAACCAAAAAGTGCTCTCCATGCAAAGCGATCGCATGAGCCGTGAAATCAGCGATCTCGGCAACCCCGGTTAAACCGAATCCTAACTTTTGATTTATGTTCCGCGCCCTCTACTCCGCCGCCGCCGGGATGCAATCCCAGCAGCTGAACCTCGACAACATTTCCAACAACCTGGCCAACGTCAACACCACCGGTTTCAAGAAAAGCAAACTGGAGTTTCAGGATCTGCTTTACCAGACCACCCGTGCCGCCGGTTCCGAATCGGGCGGCGGCAATCAGCTGCCCTCCAGCATGCAGATCGGCCAGGGCTCGATCCCCGTCGCCACGCAGCGCGTCTTCACCGCCGGGGAACTGACGCAGACCGGCGAGAAGTTCGACCTGGCGATCCAGGGCGACGGTTTTTTCCAGGTCCAAATGCCCGATGGCACGCTGGCCTACACCCGCGATGGCGCGTTAAAAACCGATTCCTCCGGCCGCATTGTCAACAGTGACGGCTACCCGTTGCAGGGCGGCTTTCAACCCGTGCCCGCCGGCACCACCAACGTCAATATTTCGGGCACCGGCGCGGTGACGTATGCCACTGCCAGCGGCTCGACCAATTCCCAGATCCAGATCGTTCGTTTCAACAACCCCGGCGGACTCGAGGCCCAGGGCCACAATCTTTACAAGGAGACCACCGCTTCCGGCACGCCGGAACTCGGCGAACCCGGAACGAACGGCTTTGGCCAGCTCCAACAGGGGTACCTGGAACTTTCCAACGTCAGTGTCGTCGAGGAAATGGTGAATCTCATCCTGGCCCAGCGCGCTTATGAAGTGAACTCCAAGGCGGTGCAGGCCGCCGACGAAATGATGCAGCAGAGCAATAATCTCCAACGGTGATTGAGATGAGAACATTCAACATCAGACATTCAACATTCAACGCTCAAGGGCACGAAAATCGCGCATTCATTGGATGTGCGAGGTTGGGTGTTGGACGTTGGCTGTTTCTTCTCCTTTCCATTTGCCTGGTCGGCGGTTTCGTCAACCCACTGCGTGCCGCCGAAACCGCGACGGCTCAAACCAATGCACCGCAGTTGCGCTCCTATACCGAATCCGACGTGCTCGCCCTGCTCACCGCCACACTCCAGCGCGACTATGTAAAGGACCGGGGTGAGCTGGAACTGAATTTCAAACAGTCCTGGGCTGCACCCATGCTGCCGGACGAGCCGCTCACGGTGAAAATTCTGGAACTGCCAACCGCCGGAGTCACTCCTTCTTTCATTGTCCGTTTTCGACTTTGCACGGTCCGCGAAAGCCTCGGGACCTGGCAGGCCAACGTGCAGGCGCACGTCTGGCGCGATGTCTGGGTGGCCCATTCGAATCTCGCGCGCGGCGAGCCGGTCAACGGCGCCGATATCGTGCACCAACGGTTCGACGTGCTGAACGTGCGCGAGGCCCTGGCTGAATTTTCCGCCGACAACGCCGATCTTCAGCTGGCCGAACCGGTTGCTGCCGGCGTTCCGCTGCTGGCACGGGTGATCAAACCTCGCGCGGTCATCCACCGCGGCCAATTAGCCAATGCGCTGGTGCAGGATGGTGTCTTGAGCGTCACCACCCGGGTTGAGGCGCTCGAAGACGGCGCGCCCGGCCAGGTGATTCGCGCGCGCAATATCGCTTCCCACCGGGAGTTGAGCGGACGGGTGCTCGACGGGCAAACAATTGTAATTTCCCTATGAAAACACAAAACACATTCCACGCCGGGCTGGTTCTGATTTTTGCCCTGGGGCTGTTGTTCCCCGCCATCGCGCGCCCGCAGTCGATCTGGCATGACGCTACCTCCAAATCCATGTACGCCGACAAACGGGCGTCCGGGGTCGGGGACATCATCACGATCCTGGTCCAGGAAAACAGCACGGCCAGCAAGAACAACGAAACCAAGACGGAAAGGTCCTCCAGCCTGAGCCAGGCCATTACCGCGTTCCTCTACAGCCCCGCCGCCAGCGGCCTGCTGACCAAGGGCGGCCAATTGCCGGCGATGGCCTACAATTCGGACGCCAAGCACGATGGCAGCGGTGCGATCAACAATTCGGAAAATATCATCGCCAAGATTGCCGTGCGCATCGTGGACGTGTTGCCCAATCAAAACTTTATCATCGAAGGCAAACGGGAAACCTCGTTCAGCGGCGAGCATCAGACCATCATCCTGCGCGGCGTTGTCCGGTCGGATGATGTGAGCTCGCTCAACACGGTCTTCAGTTTCAACGTCTCCGACGCCACGATCCAGATTATCGGCAAAGGCACGATCACCGACAGCCAGCGCAAAGGCTGGTTCACCCGCCTGTGGGATAAACTCAATCCCTTTTGAATCATGCCCCTCGTGCCCCGAAATCTGAATCCGAACAACCGGCCGGCGTGTAAAAGCGCCGCGCTCCCATTTGATTTTCAGTCCCGGCAACAGCCGGCGCAGCTCACCGCGCACGTTTTGACGGTCGGGTTTGCGAGCAACACGATTTGGAAAACTGCCATCAAAATCGGCACCCCCAGGCTGATCCTGCCGGGGCTGATCTTGCTGCTGACGCTGGCTTTGACGGCCTCCGCCGAAAACGTCCGGGTGCGCGACCTCGTAATGGTGGCCGGCGCGCGCGACAACCAGCTGGTTGGTTTTGGCCTGGTGGTGGGGCTTGCCGGCGACGGTGACAAGGATCCGGTTTACACCAAGCAAACCATCGCCAACCTACTCCAACGTTACGGCATCACGGTGCCGGCAACTACCCTTTCGTCCAAGAACGTTGCGGTGGTCATGGTCACTGCTGACATCCCGGCGTTCACCAAACCCGGCAGCCGGATCGACGTGCAGGTCGCGTCGATGGGTGATGCCAAGACGCTCCAGGGTGGCGTGCTGCTGCAAACGCCGTTGCTGGGCGCAGACAACAAGACTTATGCCGTTGCGCAAGGCCCGATCGCCGTCGGCGGTTTCGCCGCCGGTGTCGGCGGTCCCGGCGGTGCGACCACAACCAAGAATGTTCCGACATCGGCCCAGATCATCGGAGGCGCATTGGTTGAACGGGAGATCCAGACTTCGGTGGTCCGGGACAAGACCATTGAACTCTTGTTGCGGGACCCGGATTTCACCTCCGCCGCGCTCATGGCCGAGGCCATCAACGAGGTGTTCACCAACTCCGCGCGGGCCGTGGATTCAACCTCCGTGCAGGTTCGCATGCCGGCGGGCGCCGAGAGCGAGCCGGTGAATTTCATCGCCCGCCTGGAGAGCATCGAGGTCACGCCGAACACGCCGGCGCGCATCATCATCAGCGAGCGCACCGGCACGATCGTCGCCACCGCGAGCATCCACATTTCCAGCTGTGCCGTTGCCCAGGGCAGCATCACCATCAACGTGGCTTCCACGCTGAACGTGTCGCAACCGAATGCCTTCAGCAACCGCGGCCGCACGGCCGTCACACCCGGTACGACCACCGATGTCACGGAAAAGAAATCCAGCATTGTCACCCTGCCGGAATTGCCGACGGTGGAAAAAGTTGCGGCGGCCCTGAATGCTCTGGGCGTGACGCCGCGCGACATGATGACCATTTTCGAAACCATGAAACAGGCCGGCGCCTTGCAGGCCGAACTCATCCTTCGCTGATATGGAGATAAACCCGCTTCAACGCCAGATTGCTGCCGCGGACATTGCGCCCGAACGGCTGGCCGGCAATCCGCGTTTGAGCCGGGAGCAGAAGATTGCCGAGGCCAGCCGGCAGTTCGAGGCTGTTTTGTTGAGGCAAATCCTCGGCGACGCGCAAAAAACCGTCATTCCATCGGAGTTTTCTGACCAGTCCACCGCCGCGGGCATCTATCAGGACCTCAGTACCAGCACGTTGGCCGACAGCATTTCAAAATCAGGCGCCCTGGGCCTGGCCCGGGCATTCGAACAACAACTCAATCGCCAGGCTGGCGTCGTCCCGAAGGCCGGTCACGGCACCATCGCGGCGGCCGCCCGGCCTGAAATGCACGTTACCGCCGGACACAAATCCAAGTCACCCGGCCATCGCCCCGTTTCCCTTTCCGCCAAACAGCCATGAATGTCATGCTCCCCAATCTCATTGACTCCCTGCGCGAAGAATTGAAGCAGTACGGCGAAATGCTCGCCCGGCTCGACCAGCAGCAAAACATGGTGATGCGCCGCCAGACCGAGGAGCTGCTCCCGAGTGTTGCCGCCATCAACGACCAGGCCACCATCATTGCGGCCACCCGTTCCGAGCGTGAACAATGCCAGCGCGACATTGCGCGGCAGTTGAATTTGCCGGAAACCGCCGGGTTTGCCGCCATCGTGCCGTTGTTGCCGGCGGATTACCGCCCCTTGCTGCAGGCGCTCGTGCAGGAAAACAACGAATTGCTCGTCCGCATCCAGCAACGCGCCCGGCAAAACCACTTGCTTTTGAGCCATGCGGTTGAGCTCATGCAACGCCTCATCAATGTCATTTTCCCCGGCGCCAGCCCGACGACCTACGACGGAGCGGGCCAGGTGCCGGAAATCAGTTTGCCGCAACATTCACTCTACGAAGCCGTCGGTTAACACAGCCTATGCTTGGATTATTTGGCACACTCAATCT
>CAYPSF010000253.1:0-5247 GCA_964413165.1 uncultured Bifidobacteriaceae bacterium | reverse complement strand
AGCGCCGGCAACAGAAGCGCCGCCAGAATGGCGATGATCGCGATCACGACGAGCAACTCGATCAAAGTGAAAGCTTTTTTCTGTTTCAGAATTCTTTTCATACAATCAATGTTGTTTTGGTTTCCGTTTGTTGAGTGACAATCCGTCGAAATTATCCAAATCGCACGTACTGTCAACACACCGTATGAAATTTTCTTAGCAATGCCAGTGCCAACCGGTTTTTTGCGCCAAAAGCCAAATAAAGCAGGGGTGAATTTCAGGGCGGGGGCGTCTCGCGTGAAATTTTCACGCGTCTCGCGTGAAATTCACGCGCCCGAAAGAAAAAATATCCGCTGAGAAATCCCCCCAAGACACCGCAGGGAAAGCGACTCCGATCCGCCATTTAAATGCCTTGCCCCCGGGGTAATAAGTCTGGAATTCTAGCCCGGCCGAAATTACTTGCCGTTATGCTACTGGCGAACTCGCGACAAGGGAAAACCATCTTGCTTGGGTTGGGTTTATTGTTCGTCATCATTTTCACCTTCCTCCCGGTGCTCAACAACGGTTTTATTTTCTATGATGACCCGGATTACATCACGGGAAACCCTCATGTGCAGTCGGGGTTGACCCGGGAAAACATCGCCTGGGCGATGGGCAGCACCGATTGCGGCAACTGGCATCCTTTGACCTGGTTGTCCCACATGCTGGACTGCCAATGGTTCGGCTTGAATCCCCGGGGACATCACTTTACCAGCCTGTTGCTGCATGCAATCAATGCCGTCCTGGTCTTTTTGGTCCTGGAAGGGATGACCGGAGCGACCGGGCGGAGTTTCTTTGTGGCCGCGATGTTTGGCGTGCATCCCTTGCACGTGGAATCCGTGGCGTGGGCATCCGAGCGCAAGGATGTATTGAGCACTCTGTTTTGGTTGTTGACCCTGCTGGCTTACGCGCGCTACGCGCACGGGGTGACCGGTGACAGGCAGCAAGCGGCACGAAGCGCCGTCATCCCGTCACCGGTGATGGGTCACGGATCACTTTACTACTGGCTGGCATTGTTTTTCTTTGTGCTGGGCCTGATGGCCAAATCCATGTTGGTGACGCTGCCTTTCGTTTTGCTGTTGCTCGATTATTGGCCGTTAAGCCGCTTCAAAAGCCAGGCCGCCCGGAAATTGCTGGTAGAGAAAATACCTTTCCTTCTATGTTCCATCGCCATCTGCCTGGTCACTGTCTCGGCCCAAAAGGGTTTCGGCGGAATGCGAACGATGGGCAGCTTTTCTTTGGCGGACCGGGTGGAAAACATGCCGGTTTCCTATTGCCGATATCTGGGAAAATTGTTTTGGCCGGCCAACCTCCCGTTCTTTTACCCGCATCCGGGCCACTGGCCTCTGGCCGCGGTGATCGCCTCCGCGTTCCTGCTGCTGGGCCTGTCCGTTTTGGCCTGGAGGACACGGGATGACCATCCTTACCTGGTGGTGGGTTGGGCTTGGTTTATCGGGACTCTGGTACCGGTGATCGGACTGGTACAGGTAGGGTTTCAATCAATTGCCAATCGCTATACCTATGTGCCGTTGATCGGTCTGTTCGTCGCTCTCGCCTGGGGGGTGTACGCATTGACCAGGCACTGGCGCCACCAGTTCCTTGCCCCGTTCACCCTGGCAACAGCCGTCATACTGATTTGTATACCGGTCACCCGCATCCAGATTGGCTATTGGAAAAATAGCGAAATTCTTTTTCGCTATGCCAGTGTCGTCATCGAAAACAATTGGGAGGCCCATGCCCAACTGGGACTGGTTTTCAGCAAGGAAGACCGGTTGAACGAAGCCATCAGTCAATACCGGGAAGCGCTGGGAATGAAACCCGACGACGCGGATGCTCGCTATGATCTGGCCAATGCGCTTTGCCGGAAAGGAGTGTGGGACGAGGCGATTGGTGAGTATCAGGCGGAGTTGCAGTTGAAACCGGACGACCCCGAGGGGCATAACAATCTCGGTGTGGCCCTTTTCCGGAAAGGCAATCTGAACGAGGCGATCGGCCAATTCCAGGAAGCGCTCAGGCTGAAACCGGACTACGCCGACGTGCAAAAAAACCTGGCCGCCGCGATGGCCGCCCAAAAGAAGGGCGCGCTGCAGCCGGCACCCCCCCGATGAACCCATTCCCGGCAATGTGGGGGTGTTGAGCGCAAAAGACGGAGGTTTTCTCCGGCACCGTCCGGGTGCGGCATTGACATGCCCGGGCGCATCGCAAACACTGCTCGACCCTATGGCCGAGCCAAAAGAAAACGTGCTCATGGAAAAGATCGTGTCGCTGTGCAAGCGGCGCGGGTTCATCTACCCCTCTTCCGAGATTTACGGCGGCATCAATGGCTTCTGGGACTACGGCCCGCTGGGGGCGGAACTCAAGCGCAACGTAAAAGAGCTTTGGTGGAACACCATGACCCGCCAGCGCGAGGATGTCGTCGGGCTTGAAGCCACCATCATCATGTCGCCGAAGATCTGGAAGGCCAGCGGTCACGTGGACACGTTCAGCGACCCGATGATTGATTGCAAGACGTGCAAAGGCCGTTTCCGGGCCGACCAGACCAATGAAATCCCCTGTCCACAGAAGCCGAGTAAAATGGTTTCCGAATGCCACGGCGAAAAGACTGCTCCCCGAGCCTTCAACCTGATGTTCCAGACCTACGTGGGTCCGGTGCAGGATGAATCGGCCATTGCCTATCTTCGCCCGGAAACCGCCCAGGCCATTTTCGTGCAGTTCAAGAACGTGCTGGAAACTTCGCGGCAGAAGGTGCCGTTCGGCATCGCGCAGGTCGGCAAGGCGTTCCGCAATGAGGTCACGCCGCGCAATTACACCTTCCGCTCCCGCGAATTCGAACAGATGGAACTGGAATTTTTCATCAAACCCGACGAGGCCATTGAAGCCATCACCGGCCAGGTCGCCGCGCCGGCCACCAAGGGGCATCCCGGAGAACCGCAGCCCACGTGGGGCTGGCAACTCTGGCATCAGTATTGGGTTGAGGAACGCATCGCCTTCTACGAAGGCATCGGCCTGTCCCGCGCGACGCTGGAGGAATACTGGCAGAAGCCGGAGGAACTGGCGCATTACGCCCGCGCCACGGTGGATATTTTGTTCAAATTCCCCTTTGGCACGCAGGAACTCGAAGGCATCGCCGCCCGCAGCGATTTTGATTTGAGCCAGCACGAGCGTTTCTCCGGCAAACCGATGGGCGTGTTTGACGAGGAACTCCGCACCGCCTGGGGCAAATTGCCCAAGGAAAAACAAGATGAACTCTGGCGGCGTTACTACGAAAACCGGAAAAAATACCTCGTCAAGATGGGGGTGACGGAAGAACAGGCGTCGAAAGACGCGACCGATGATGCGAACGGCCTGGCCAAGGGCCAGTATATCCCGCACGTCATTGAACCGAGTGCCGGGGTGGACCGTCTAATCCTCGCCTTGATTGCCAATGCTTACAGAGAAGTGACCGAAACCGACGACAAGGGTAAAGCCGATACGCGTGTCATCCTCAAATTTCATCCGCGGGTTGCCCCCGTCAAAGCCGGGGTCATGCCTCTGCTCAAAAACAAGCCGGACCTGGTGAAGAAAGCCCAGGAAGTGCGTGATTTGCTGCGGCCATGGCTGAATGTGTATTACGACGATGCCGGCTCGATTGGCCGCCGTTATGCGCGGCAGGACGAGGCCGGCACGCCCTTCTGCGTGACGATTGATTTTGACACGCTGGGTGAGAAACCGGAGTTGAAGGACACGGTGACTGTGCGTTATCGCGACGACGGGAAGCAGGAACGCATGGCCATCGGTGAATTGTTGAACTGGCTCCTGCCCAAAATCCGCTGATGGCTGCCGACACAAAAATTGTGGCAATGAAAAAGCGCGCGCCGACGCTCTATTTCATCATCGCCTGCAAATTGGTCAAAGGCATCCTGGCGCTGGCGCTGGCCTTCGGCGTTTTTAAGCTGGTGGGAAAAGACCTCCCGGATTTGTTCGACAAGGCGCTCCGCTGGGTCCATCTCGATCCGGAAAACCGGTTTCTCTCGGACGTCGGCGACAAACTGGATCAAATCACGCCGGCCAATGTGCGTTGGGTGTCCATCACCACGTTTCTTTACAGCCTGTTTTCGCTCGTCGAAGGCATCGGTCTGATGTTTCGCGCGTCCTGGGCGGGTTGGCTGGCCATTGGCGAATCGGCCTTTTTCATCCCCATCGAACTGCGCGAACTGGTTCATCGCCCATCCTTTTCCTGGGTGGTTTTCAGCATCCTGGCCATCAACGTGATCATCGTCTGGTATCTGCTCCAAAACCGAAGACGGCTCTTCCACCATTCCCACTAGCTTTTTCCTGCGTGACCGACGCACCCGTTCTTGGCATCCTCCGGGCGACATTTCATGAACAGCGAACTCCCTCTCGAAGTATCTGAATTTGAGCAGCTCCTGAACAAGCCCAACAGTGACACCACCGGTTTTGCCGGATTTTTCAATGCGGGCGAGGTCTGGGTGGCGCGCGTGCCGGCACGATTGGACGTGATGGGCGGCATTGCCGATTATTCCGGCGCCAATGTTTGCGAGGCGGTGCTGGGCGGAGGCATGTTGACGGCCCTGCAGGCCCGCACCGACCGCACGCTACGCATCCGCACCATGCAGGCCGGCCGGCGCACGCTGCCGGTGGAAACCCGCATCCCCCTCGATTATCTGACCTCGGGCGGCACCGTGGGCGACTATGCCCAGGTGCGCGAGTTGTGTCATGCGAACCCGCTGGCGGCGTGGGCCGCTTACATTGGCGGCAGTATTTTCACCCTGCTGAAGGAGGAATCCGTCCGCCTGCCCTACGGCTTCAGTTTTTTGCTGCTCAGCGCCGTGCCGATGAACGTGGGCATCGGCAGTTCCGCTTCCGTGGAAATCGGCACGCTCTCATGCCTCAACGCCTACCTCGGCTTGAAACTCGACGGGGCGCGCCTGGCCCGGCTTGCCCAGATGGCCGAAAACTTCGTCGTAGGCGCACCCTGCGGCATCATGGACCAGATCGCCGTGGCCAGCGGCCGACGGGACAAGCTTACCCACATCCTCTGCCGGCCCGGCCAGATCATCGGCGAGGTGGAAATCCCCCCCGGCACCGGCTTTGTGGGCATCAATTCCATGGTCCGCCACTCGGTCGCCGGCAACGCCTATGGCAATGTCCGTATCGGTGCGTTCATGGGCAAGAAAATCATCAACGAAATCCGCGCCCGCACCGGCCGCGCCGCGCTCAATTATCTGA
>CAYPSF010000252.1:0-5279 GCA_964413165.1 uncultured Bifidobacteriaceae bacterium | reverse complement strand
GGATTCGCCGCGCCAAGGAGTTAAAACACCTCGTCAGTCCCTAGGGTGAACACCCCATTGGTTACCCATGAATACGATGCGATGTTGGTTCCGATGGCGAGTCCCGGTCGGGACAACCAACAAATGATCGATAATGACAAACTGGTAACGCCGATCCCGCCGGATGATCTCCTGCGCAATCTCACGGTGGCAGACCCGAACAAAAACCGGGGCCTTCCCCACCTCGGAATCGTGGGGGACACCTACACCATTCTGCTCACCGGCGGCGACACTGACGGTCGTTATTGTCTCATCGACATGCACGTTCCGCCCGGCGGCGGCCCACCTTCTCATCGCCACGACTTCGAGGAATCGTTCACCGTCCTCACAGGCGAGATCAAAGTCACTTTTCGCGGCAAAAAATCAGTCGTGCGGACGGGTGAGACCGTCAACATTCCGGCCAACGCGCCCCATTCCTTCACCAACGGATCCAAGCAACCGGTGCGGCTGCTCTGCATTTGCGCGCCGGCCGGGCAGGATGAACTCTTCCTCGCGGTTGGGGTGCCGGTAGCCACCCGGACCGAGCCGGCGCCCAAGCCCGACAAAGCCGCTGAGGCGGCGATGACAGCCAAAATCGTCGCGCTCCTCCCGAAATACCGCACGGAGATGCTCAAGCCCTGATGACCTGCTCTTGATGATGGCCCGTTGAATCAACCCAGCCGGCATGGGGGCGATACTGCGCTGACGCGTGACGGGTAACAAGTGACGTGAACTAATTGCGACGGCGGCGGATGAAGAGTGCGGTCGTACCAACGGTCAGCAAACCCAAAACCGAAGGTTCCGGTACTGGCTTGATGGCTACCATCCAGGGACCGTTCACGGTGGAGGCGAAATAGGTGCCGGTGCCCTGGGTATTGTACTTCTCGATGAAATTCCCGGCACAGCTGACATACATCGATCCGTCAACATCCAGCGCCAAACCCAGCGGATTACTGTAACCCGACCCGGTCGACGCAAAGACGGACCAATTTCCAGCGGTGTCTCGCTTGAGAATGTCAGAGCCAAAGTAGTTCGCTACAAACAGATTTCCGGCGGCATCGAATTGCATTCCCAAAGGTCCGTTAAGCCCCATGCTACTGGTAGCAAACACGGTGCTGTGTCCCAGCGAATCGTACCGCAAGATCGTGTCGTTGGCAGTGGAGACGTAAAGGTTGCCTGAACTGTCAAAAGTCAGGCCTTTTGGCTGTGCGACGCCCGCAAAAACAGACTCCACCCCGCCGGGTGTGTATTTTGTTATGTTGTTGCCCCATAGGTTTGCCGCGTAAACGTTTCCAGCGCCGTCGACGGCGAGCCCCATGGGATTCTGAAGTCCGACCGTTGCGAATGTCGTGCGAACGCCGTTGGGTCCATATCGATATATCGTAGAGGCACCATAATCTCCCACGTAAAAGTCACCCGTACTGTCAAACGCCAAACCGATCGGACTTGCGAGACCCGAGGCAAACGTCGTACTGGATTGTGTGAGAGAGTCAAATTGCTGAATCACACCTGAGCCATAGCCGGCTACAAATATGTCAGACCCGTAAACATGGAGTTGGCAGCCGACAACGGAGGTCGCAATAATGCACTTCCAGTTCATAAATTCGTTTGAATTAAGTTTCTGCCCAAACCTGAGCGAAACGCCTTTCTGATTGATGATGACCGTATCGCCACGTCGCTTTCCTGTCGAGAATAAGTTATTCACAGCTAAACGTGTGATTCATATTGCTATTGTGATTTATAGAAATGGCCCTAAAACGCGATTCGGGCACTCCGCCAAGGTTTTGTGAAACTGTGGACCGGTCGAGCACGTCAAGGCCATCAAGGAGGAAGCAGCGCTGAATTGATCCTGCCCGACGACATGCTGGTGCCCATCACGCAGGATGTGGACTCGCTCGCGCCCGTTCACCCGGCCCTCGCGGGCCTTGGCTTTCAGCCGGCGGCAAAGTTGACGATATTGCTGGCCCAGGTGCGCAAATCGCCTCTCACACCTCACCTTTGGGCCCTTTGTGTTCCTTGTGGCTCGGTACTGGTCTGTTAGGAACGATGAACGGCAGGCAACCGGAGGACCCGCAATTTAATCCATTGACTTGGGACCGCAAATTTCCACTATTGGCATCAGTTGTTCCAGAGAAAATCAACCCGTTCAGAAAAGGCATCCCGATGAAACCTCCTTGTTATTTTCCGCTTAACCCTAAACTCGTTGCCGTCGTGATCGGCCTGCTCGGCACCCTGCTCCGCTCCTCCGGCAGTGCCCAGCCGGGCGATGAGCATTGGGATTCCCAATTCGGACCGGCGGGCGCCAATCTGACGGTGCAAAGTATTACCATCTGTAACAACAAGGTTTATATCGGCGGATTTCTGACCGCTGCGGGCAACACCCGGGCGAATTACATGGCTGGATTTGACGGCACCAACTGGTTTGCATTGAACAACGGTTTGACAACTGTTGCCGCCGCGTTGGGAACTGACGGCACCAATGTCTATGTCGGCGGCAGCTTCGCCAATGCGGACAACTCCGGTGTGAGCGGCACGGCGATATGGAATGGAACCAACTTTTTGGCATTGCCGGGTGGCGGGTTGTCCGGTGTCGGCCTGGTGTTTAAACGCCAGGGCACGAACCTGTATATCGGCGGCAACTTCGTTACCGCGGGAAATGTCACGGTCAACAGCATTGCATTTTGGGACGGGGCCAACTGGAATTCGCTGGGCACCGGCGTCAGCGGTTGCACGGGTACGTTTTGCCTTACCGAAGTTCTTTCCCTGGCCTTTCAGGGCAACGATGTTTATGCCGGTGGCAATTTCGTATCCGCCGGAGGTGTCAGTGGCAGCAGTTACGTTGCGCGCTACGATGGCAGTGCCTGGCACGCTTTGGGGGCGGCGATCAATGGGCAGGTGTCGGCCCTGCTCTTTTACAACGGTTATCTGTATGCCGGCGGCACTTTCACCAATGCCGGCCTCGGTTTTACCAATATCGCCCGCTGGGACGGCAGTGTCTGGTCGGCGCTTCCCGGCAACGGTGCCAATCATCAGGTTTCCGATCTTGCCACGGACGGCACCAATCTGTTTGTCGGGGGCGCCTTCACACAAATTGGCGGCATTGCCGCAAACGGCATCGCCAAATTTGACGGGGCCACTTGGTCGGCGCTCGGTTCGGGCGTGCAGGCGGTGCAGGGCCTTGTCGCTGCGCAAGTCAACAAGATGATTTGGCAATCCAACCAGCTTTATGTCGCCGGCGTCTTCGACCGGGCCGGTAATGCGGGCGCCAGTTACGTCGCCCGCTGGGATGGCACCAACTGGTGGGGCCTGGGCGGCCAGAAAAGCAAAGGGATGGCATTCAATATCAATGCGGTGAGTTGTCTGCTGGCCGTCAGCAACCAGCTCTATGCCGGAGGACAATTCAGCGCCGCCGGTGACAAGATCGTCAACCAGATTGCCTGTTGGAACGGCACCAACTGGTCGGCCCTGAGCAACGGTGTCAGCGGAACGTTTACCACCGGTTCGGGGACCATCATACGCGGCATTGCAAGGATCGGAACGAATCTCTACGCCGGTGGGAACTTCACCAACGCCAGCGGAGTCATGGCGAATGGCATAGCCCGTTGGGACGGCACCAATTGGTGGGCGCTCGGTTCCGGGGTGGATTTCAACATCCGCGCCGTCATGGCCGCCGGCAACAACCTTTACGCAGGCGGGCAATTCACCAATGCGGGCGGCATCGCCTCGCGAGGGGCGGCGATGTGGGACGGCAATTCGTGGCATGGTCTGAATGGCGGCGTCAGCGGCGTCAGCGGCATTGTCAACGCCTTCGCTTACGATGGAGCTTCAACGGTTTATGCGGGCGGTATTTTCACAGTCGCTGGCGGCGTTTCCGCCACGAATATCGCCAAATGGGACGGCTCGGCATGGTCGTCGCTGGGAACCGGCCTGAATGGCTTCGCCAGCACCCTCGTCTACACCAATGGCCTGCTTTACGTCGGCGGCGCGTTCACCGTGGCCGGCGGCGTTTCCGCCAATCACATCGCAGTCTGGAATGGAACAACGTGGTCCACGTTGGGCAGCGGCGTGACGGGCAATTCATTGGCGTTCGTCTCCGCCCTTCTTGTCCGGGCAACCAATATATATATTGTCGGCCTTTTTACAAATGCGGGGAGCGTGAGTGCCACCAACATTGCGAAGTGGGATGGATCACAATGGTCGGCATTGGGCAGCGGGCTGATCGAGCCATCATCCCAAAGCGGCATGGGCCTGGCCTCAATCAACAATGACCTTTATGTGGGCGGCACCTTCACTTTTGCCGGCAATAAACCGTCCCAGTATATTGGCAGATGGAACGACCAGTTGAATTTCTACCCGCCGCCGCACCCGCAATTGACCCGGGACGTCTGGCTGACCAACAATCTGTTCCAGTTCCGGCTCATCGGCACCAGCGGCGAGAGCTACATCCTGCAAGGCTCTACCAACCTGGTCCTCTGGGTCCCGCTGCTGACCAACACGGCCACGTTGTATGATTACACCGATTCCAACACCACTCAATTCCCGCAGCGGTTTTATCGCGCCGTTCTGGGTCCCTAAAGTTTTCCATCTCACGGCACAATGAATGCAGGTTCGGAGTAAAAGGATGGGATCACCACGCCCGGATTGTCGCAGGGGATTATAGCCGACCGTGTCCGCCGGATCATCGAAGTCAGCGGCCCAGGTGCGCAAATCGCCTCTCACATGAGCAATGTCATTGAAGACCCCAGACACGCCATTCGACTGACTACCAGGTCATCTGGCTCGAAACAGATTTTCAGGAACATTTCCGGCGGCTGACCCTCTCATCCTGGTAAAACAAGAGGTTGTGCCTTTTTGAAATCGATGGGGCGTTCACCCCATTGGTGCTCGCGTCAATAAAGTCTACAGCTGACGAGTCTCATTCAAACCATAACCAGTTACGGAGTATTTATTATGATCAAACCAAACCTCAAACGGGCAGCCGGGTCTCCTATCCGTGCCGCCATCACTGCCATCAGCATTCTGGCCCTGGCCGGCAGCGTTTCCGCCAAGGAAATGAAGGGCAAAAATCAGTTCAACAAGCCCGGAAACATCCTGATTTCGGACCAGTTCAACAACCGCGTCATCGAGACGGATACAAACGGCACTATCATATGGTCGTTCGGGCTCGGGCCGAACGACTTTTCGGCCAAATCCATCATCGGCGTCAACGACGCCCAGCGCGTCGGGGATTTCACCCTGATGGCCGGCACCGGCACCCCGGC
>CAYPSF010000251.1:0-5340 GCA_964413165.1 uncultured Bifidobacteriaceae bacterium | reverse complement strand
TGGAGCGAATGTGGCCCACGTGCATCGGCTTGGCCACGTTCGGCGAACTGAAATCGATTACGGCGGTCCGCGGCGCGGCGGTTTTATCGAAAAAAAGATGTTCCCCACGCACGGCGGCCTGGAGTGCGCCGGCCAGCGCGGCGCTTTTCAGCCGGAAATTCAGGAAACCGGCCCCGGCGATCTCAACTTTTTCACAGACATCGGCAACGTCGAGTTTGGCCAACACATCCGTGGCGAGTTGGCGTGGGTTCAGTTTCCGCGCCTTGGCCAGCGACATCAACGCATTGCTCTGGTAGTCGCCGAACTTCGGGTCCGGACAGGGTCGGACGAGGACGACGGAGGCGTCGGCATCCGGCAGGACCGCACGGACGGCGGCCTGAAGCGTGAGTTCGATTTGTTTGTGCGGCAGCACGGAATTCGTCGAGTCGTTAAACAGTTAAATCGTTGAACCGTTACACCGGAGAATACCTTGACCGGTTTGACGATTCAACGATTCAGCGGTTCAACGATTACTTTTTCCCGTATTCCTTGATGATGTTGAGCATGGCGTCGGCGTTGGGAGCCTGTTCGAGCGCCGAGCGGAAATCGGGTTTGTGCAGGAATTTGGCAATGTTGGCCAGGGTGTGGAGATGTTTCTGGAACTGGCCTTGCGGCACGAGGAACAACATGACCAGCTTCACCGGCTGGTTGTCCAGCGCGTCGAAATTGACGCCCGCCTTCGAGCGGCCCAGTGCACCGACGACCTCATAGATCAAATCGGTCGAGGCGTGCGGGATGCCGATGCCGAACCCGATACCGGTGCTCATGGAGGTTTCGCGCTTCTTAACGGCGGCGGTCACGGCATCGCGGTCACCGGACTGGATCTTGCCGGTGACCACCAGATTGTCGATCAGTTCGTCAATCGCTTCCCAACGGTTGGTGGCACGCAAATCGGGAAGAATTTGCGGTTTATTTAAAATATCACCCAGGTCCATAAGGTACGTCTCCAAGGATTTGACCTTATCCGCGGTTTTATTCAAGACAGAATTGTTGACATCTTTCGGGCCGGATCATTCAAAGCGCTGCGCCAGCCAGTGCAAAATATGTCCGGTGTCCTCCAGCCACCAGCCCAGGGCATGGAGCAAACCGACCCTGGCCGTCAGGAATGGCAGCCCCAGCAGCAACACGCCGACATTGCCGAGAAAAATGATCACCGCCGAAAACAGCCAGCCCTGCGACGTGATATCCGATTGTTGCGCTTTCAGGGCGTGCCATGTCAAGGTCACGTGAAACGCATAGGCCGCGCCGACGGCCAGGTGGAACCAGACCAGGTAATCCGCCCAGTTCCAGAAACAATGACCGACGGCAAACACCACGATGACCAGCACGGCGTAGAACGGGAAAAAGTACGGGGCCAGCGCGATGATAAAGTTGCTTTTAGAGATGACCACATGTCCGCCCGCGGAGGAAACCTTCATTTTCTTGACCTGGCCGCCAAAAAGCCACGTCCACAACGCGTGGGTCAGTTCGTGGCCGAAGACATAAATCCACATCGGTTTGGGCAGCAGCAGGAAGATCATGCCCCAGCAAGCCGCTCCGGCCAGGAACGGCACCCAGACCACATCCGCCCGGCCGCTGGCGCACAGCACCTGCCACAACGCCATCCCCGCCCCGGCGCAAACCGGCAGCAGCAGGAGAGCGATGATGAATTTGATCCACTTCGGCACGGACGAAGAATTCAGAATTCAGAATTCAGAAGCCAGCAGAATTGTAGATGGACACAGGGATTCGACCGCGGATTTTGGACTCCGGCGGGAAGCGATGCGCCACGCCGCTTTGGAAAGCAACCGGCACTACGAAAAGCGGTGTCGCCGCTGCGCGCTGCCACCGCAGTCCAAAAAGAGAGCAGTCCTGCCAGCATCTGCGTCCATCTTTGGTTGGATTTAGACTTAAAACTTGTCACCCGCCACCCGTCGCTTGACACTGCATTCCATGACACAAGACGAAGTTCTCCGGGTTTTTCGCGACAGCGGCGCGCTGCTCGAAGGCCATTTCATCCTCCGCAGCGGCCTGCACAGCCGCCAGTTCTTTCAGTGCGCGCTCGCCCTCCAGCAAATGCCCGTCGTCGAAAAGATCGGCCAGGCGCTCGCCGCCAAGGCCAGACCCCTCGGCGCCGTCACCGTCATCGCCCCGGCGGTCGGCGGCCTCGTCATCGGCCAGGAAGTCGCCCGTCAGCTCGGCGTGCGGTTCATCTTCGCCGAAAAGGAAGAAGGCAAACTCGTGTTGCGGCGCGGATTCAAGATGTCCACCGGGGAAAAGATCCTGGTTGCGGAGGACGTCGTGACCAAAGGCGGCCGGGTGCAGGAAACGATCGACATTGTCCGCGCCCACGGCGGCGCCGTAGCCGGGGTGGCTACCATTGTGGACCGCTCGAACGGCACGGTGAATTTCGGCGTACCCTTCCTGGCCCTGCTTTCGCTCCGTGTCGAAACCTTCAAGCCCGACCAGTTGCCGCCGGACCTCGCCAAAATTCCCGCCGTCAAACCGGGCAGCAAATAAACCCGGCCGGCCCGACGCAATTTAGACACAGTAAAGCGCAAGAAAGGTTTTTGGTCCGCCGGAAAAAACAGAGAAAGTGTGGTAGAATGACTTGCTTTATGCCTCCCCAGAATGCTTCTCCCCGTTGCGGGTGGAGTGCAGTCATTCCGGGACTGTTCGTCGCCGCCTTCGCCCTCAAGGCATCGGCAGCGCCCATGGTGTTGGAAGCTGAAAACGGGACCCGGACCGGGAGCGCCTACGTGTCAACGGCGGTTTCCGGCTATTCCGGCACCGGCTATGTTACGGGCCTCCAAAGCGCCAGCGATACGGTCATCTGGAATTTCACCGGCACGCCGGGCTTGTACGACCTGGTCATCCGGTTCCGCTCCCCGTTTGGTCCGAAAGGATTCGCCGGCGCAATCAACGGGCACGGCTTCTCCGGCATGTTCCCGTCCAACAGCGCTTTCGCCAGCGCCGACATCGGCCTCGTGGAACTGACGGCCGGCGCCAACAC
Source organism: uncultured Bifidobacteriaceae bacterium (assembly GCA_964413165.1). GTDB lineage: Bacteria > Verrucomicrobiota > Verrucomicrobiia > Limisphaerales > UBA11358 > UBA11358. The sequence goes on along the minus strand of CAYPSF010000251.1, from coordinate 2,309 downwards.
GCTTTGGGTCGGCGGCGGTTGGAACTGGTACGAAATCGACCGGGTGGACCTTAACCCCGTGCCGGCACCGCTGCCACCGGCTCCAGTGCCGGCCACCCTGGTGGACCCCCAGGCCACTTTCGCCGCGCGGATGCTCATGCAGGCGCTGGTGTCGGACTACGGCAAACACACCTGGGCCGGCCAGCACGACTCGAACGAGATCAGCTACATCCAGGGAAAAACCGGACTCAAGCCGGCGATTGTGGAAGGCGACCTGATCGACTACTCGCCCAGCCGGGTGCAGTACGGCGGCCTGCCAGTCAACTACACGGAAGGTTACCTCACTCTCCAGAATGCCGGCCACGTGCTGGGATTGTGCTGGCACTGGAATGCGCCCACCAATCTGATCAACACGGTCGGCCACGAGTGGTGGCGGGGGTTCTACACCGATGCAACCACATTCGATGTTGCTGCCGCGCTCGCCAACACCAATTCGGCTGAATACGGCCTCATCCTGCGCGACATCGATGCCATCGCCGTGCAATTGAAGAAAATTTCCTCCAACAACGTTCCGGTGCTGTGGCGTCCGTTGCATGAAGCCTCCGGCGGCTGGTTCTGGTGGGGCGCCAAAGGCTCCGGCCCCTTCAAGCAACTGTGGCGGCTGCTCTACAACCGGCTGACCACGTATCATAATCTGCACAACCTCATCTGGATCCTGGCTGATGAAGACCCGGACTGGTACCCCGGCGATGACGTCGTCGATATCGTCGGCGTGGATGCCTATCCCTCCGACCCGACGGATGCCCTTTCAACCAGCTGGGAAAATCTCAAATCCCGGTTCGACGGGGTCAAGCTGCTGACCTTGAGCGAATTTGGCGGCGTGCCGGATATAGAACGAATGCATGTTTTCGGAGTCTGGTGGTCCTACTTTTCTCCTTGGGGTGGATATTTTGTCGAAGATGCATTGACCAATAGCGCGTCACAACGGATCTACCAGTCTCCGGAGGTGATCACTTTGGATGAACTCAACGCCGTGCCTCCCCTGATCGTCAGCAATAAACCCGCAGCCGATGGTGTCTTCCAGTTGGCCGGAACCGGGCCGCGCGGCGCCGTTTATCGCCTTCTGGCTTCGACCAATATCGGACTGCCGCCGGCCAACTGGCTGCAGTTGACCAACGCCACATTTTCCGGTGGCGTATTCACCTTCACTGATCAGCAGGCCACAAATTACGCGCGGCGGTTCTACCGGATCGCAACTCCCTGAGAAATGACCGGCCGGAGGCGGAAGACATCGAGCTTTGCCGAACGCCGAAGTTTTGATCCGGACCGGATAAATTCGATATTCGAAGTTGGACGCTCAGAGTCTTTTGTTCCAACCCAAAACCTCACTGTGCCAAACGGCACTATTCGCTGTGCCATCCTGACCCTTTTGGCACAGTTTTTCATTGCCATTCCGGAACGCGAAACCACTAATTCGCCCTTTGTTTATAAGGCTTCCGTGATATTTCGAAGATTGCGGCATCCTTATTGCGTGGAGAATTGAAGCAGACAACTAATTTAAAACAATTTATGGCAAAAGTACTAGGCATTGATTTAGGCACCACGAACTCCTGCATGGCCGTCATGGAAGGTGGCGAGCCGCTCGTCCTGGAGAATTCCGAGGGCAAGCGCACCACGCCGTCCGTCGTCGCGTTCAGCAAAAACGGCGAACGCCTCGTCGGCGAGTCCGCCAAGCGCCAGGCCGTCACCAATTCACGCAACACGGTTTATTCCATCAAACGTTTCATGGGTCGCAAATTCGACGAGGTGACGGAGGAAATCAAACGCGTCCCCTACAAGGTCGTCAAGGCCGCCAACGGCGACGTGGCCGTGGAAGTGGAAGTGGAAGGCAAACCGAAACAGTTTTCGCCCCCGGAAATCTCCGCGATGATCCTCGCCAAACTGAAAGCCGACGCCGAAACGCGCCTCGGCGAGAAGGTCACCCAGGCCGTCATCACCGTTCCTGCTTATTTCAACGACTCGCAACGCCAGGCCACCAAGGACGCCGGCCGCATCGCCGGCCTCGAGGTGCTCCGCATCATCAACGAGCCCACCGCCGCGTCGCTCGCCTACGGCCTCGACAAGAAAAAGGACGAGAAAATCGCCGTCTATGACCTGGGCGGCGGCACGTTCGACATTTCCGTGCTGGAAATTGGCGACGGCGTGTTTGAAGTCAAAGCCACCAACGGCGACACGCACCTGGGCGGTGACGACTGGGACAACCGCCTGATGGATTGGATCCTCGACGAATTCAAAAAAGACAGCGGCATGGACCTGCGCAAGCAGCCCGA
>CAYPSF010000250.1:0-5384 GCA_964413165.1 uncultured Bifidobacteriaceae bacterium | reverse complement strand
TCCCTGGTGCCGCCATTGGACTAAAGTCCAATATCCGCCATTCGCAGGGCTTTGATAGTGTTGTGTTTGTATGACCCAACCTGAAGCCGCCGGGCGCGGCCCGGCGGCGGCCCGGCCCGCGCATATCGGGTTTCACCGCTTTTCAACGGCGGAATTCCTGGTGGCGCTCGTGCTGTTGTTCGTCGCAACGCCTTTCATCGAGAATATCCCCCACGGTGACCGGATCGAGATAGCGTTGATGACGCTGGTGTTGGTGTTCGGGGTGCTGGCGGTGGGTTGGAGCCGGCGCACCCTGATCTGGGCGGCGGTTCTGGTGGTGCCCGCCATCACGGCGAAGTGGACCCACCACTTTTTTCCGGAACAGGATTCCCTGGCTGTTGTTTTCCTCATCGCCGGGTTGGTGTACCTCATTTTTTTGGTGGCGCAATTCCTGCGTTTCATCCTGCGCGCTCCGCGGGTCAATTCCGAGGTGATGTGCGCCGGCATCTCCATTTACCTGCTGCTGGGGCTGGTATGGACATTGAACTATTTGCTCGTGGCCGCGTTGGCCGATCCGCAACACCCCGCGTTTGCCTTTAATGCCGGGCCGGCTTCCAGCCGGTCGATGACCGACTTCAACGCTTATTATTTCAGTTTTGTCACCCTCACCACAGTCGGTTTCGGCGACATCACACCGGTTTCAAACGCGGCGCGAGCACTCGCCGCGTTGGAAGCGATGACCGGCACACTCTACGTGGCCGTGCTCATCTCCCGGCTGGTGGCGCTGTATTCGTCCCAGGGCGCGCGCTTACGCGAACCGGAACCCTGATGTGACAACAACCGATTCTAACCGCAAAATCCAACCCAACCATACTGAACATGAAACGCACAAAAATCCTCTCCGGGATCGCCCTCGCGCTGACCGGCGGCGCGCTGGTTCCTCCATCAGCCCTGGCCGGTGGCCTCGCGCTCTATGAAATTTCCACGCCGGACGTGGGACTGGCCTCGGCCGGTTACGCCGCCGGCGCGCAGGACGCGACCACGTTGTTCAAAAACCCGGCCGGGATGAGCCTGTTGAACGGACCGCAATTGAATGCCAGCGTCCAGGCCCTCTACGGCAACGTGCAGTTCTCGGGAAATTCCCAAACCACCACGACGGGCGGCAATGGCAACAATGCGATCGGTTCTTTGCCGGGCGCGAGTTTGTTTATTACCTACCCGTTGACGGAGAAACTGACGTTGGGCTTCGGCACTCTCTCCTACTTCGGCCTCGCGGAAGATTACGGTAACAGTTGGGCCGGCCGCTACTATGTCCAGAAGGGCACCCTGCTCGGCATCAGCTTCATGCCGGCGGCAAGTTTTAAGGTGAACGAGTGGCTCTCGATTGGTGGCGGGTTAAACGCCATGTTCGGCTATCTGGACAGCCAGGTGGCGCTCAATACCCTCGGTCCGACCGACGGCCAGATGAAAATCAAGGACGAAGCCTGGGGGTTCGGCGGCAACGCCGGCATCTTGATTCAGCCGCGGCCGGGCACGCACATCGGCGTCAATTACCTTTCGGCGGTCAAGCTGGATTTCAGCGCCAAGCCCGGCTTTAACAACCTCGGTCCGCTGGGAGCGCTGCCTCTTTTCCAAAACCCGCCCACGTTGAACCTGGGCATAACCGTGCCGCAGTCGGTGATGGTGGGAGGGTATCAGGAACTCAATGACCGATGGGCTTTGCTGGCGGATGTCGGCTGGCAGAACTGGAGCAAGTTTGGCCAGGTGGCGATCGGCTATGACACCGCCAATCCCGGCAGCCTTACCACCCAGCTCCATTACCAGGACACCTGGCATGGCGCGATGGGCGTACAATACAAGGCTTCCGAGCAGTGGCGATTCACCGGCGGCTTCGCGTATGACACCTCGGCCATCAGTGATGCGAATCGTACCGTGACCGCGCCCATAGGTGAGGCTTACCGCTTCGGCTTCGGCGCGTTCTGGAAGGTCAGCCAGTCCATGGACCTCGGCGCAGCCTATGAATTGGCGTGGAGCGGCGACCTGCCGGTCACCCAGACTTCAGCTTACCGCGGCACCGTATCCGGCACCTACCAAAACGTCTTTTTCTCATTCTTCAGTCTCAACCTGAACTGGCGCTTCTGAGAATTTCCGCCGCCATGCATTTCCAACTCGCGCTTGCCGACCGGCTCTCATTAAATCGGCCGATGATATGAACTGCGATGAACAGGTCTGCTCCGGCGTTATGATTCTGTGTTGATTGCTCATGAAGCCTGGAAAGAGTCATCTGGCAAACACCCTGGCAGCCATGGTGCTGGGCGCGTTGGTCGTTCAGGCTGCCGATGAGAATTTTTCCAATTCCCCGCCCGGCGGTATTTTGCTGCTCGACAACCTGGGACGCGTCGTCGAGGCGCCCACCAACGCCTTGCCCGCCAGCTTGCATCCGCCCGCCGGCATCGGTCTGCAAAAGCAGATTCCCAATCCCACGCAAGGTTCAAGCCAGCCGGACGAGATCCGGCAACGGATGGCTCAAGGCCCAACAAATTTTCAATTCTTTCCGTCCGTCCCGCCCCGGCTGATGCCTTATCTGGCAAGCCAGGATGAGTACGGCAGCACGGCCATCCGCCCGGGTGCGCTCTTTTTCTTCACCGCGCTGGAGGAACCGGTGAAAAATGGAAAATACCGGCTTTCGGATGGCGGTTTCCGCTATTCGCTCGACCAGACGTTCACGTTCGTCAGCCTGACCGACGTGATGCAAGGGGACAACGACCTGGGATATTACACCTTTGATCTCAAGTCAAAGTGGGCCCTCTTCGATGCGCCGGAGGCTGGCACTGCCGGGTGGATCAGCAGCCAGGTTGAAGCCAAGACCGGCCTCGAGTCCGCCGGTAACACGCAGTCCGCCAAATCCAACCTCGGCACCGTGACCGATCCCACCGGCATCTGGTCGGACGTAAACGGCATTCGGGTGCCGGAACTGGCGTGGCAACAGTCCGTGCGCCATGGTGAAATCGTCCTGGTGGCGGGCATGGTCAGCCAGCGCAATTATATCGACGGCAACGCTTATGCCGACAGCGGGCGCAGCAAGTTCATGAATTCCGCCCTGATTCATTCGGAGGTGCTGCCCCTGGCGCAATATGACTTCGGGCTCAATCTCCAGTGGCAGCCGGCGGATGAATGGTACGCCATGGCCGGAGCCTCCATGGGCGATGCCAGGGCCGGCAATGCGCCGTGGGCGGGTTTCAGCGGGGAAAACTGGTCGTTGCCCGGGGAAATTGGCTACGCGCCGCGGGACCTTTTCGACCTGGGCCCCGGCGTTTATCGCCTCCAGCCATTTGCGGCCGAGGTGAATGGTTCCACCGGCGGCGGACTATGCTTCGACCTCCAGCAGCAGCTGGGCTCGGATTCGCCGCTGGGCTGGTTCGGGCGGTTTGGCTTTGGCGGTAAAAAAGTATCCGCCGGCGCATCCGCCCAGGCGGGCACCGGATTCGTCCTGCAGGGACCGTTCAAACATTTGTTGTTGGGACGAACGTCCGACGATCTCCTCGGCACCGGGTTCGTGTGGAGCCAGCCTTCGGCGACCTCGAAGACGGTGTACCATGAAAATGAATTCGTTTGGGAAACGGTCTATGTGGTGCAACTGACCCCAACGATCAAAATCCAGCCCGATTTCCAGATGATCCGGGACCCGGCCTTTCACCGGGACACCGACCACGCCATGGTCTTTCAACTCCAACTCGCCATGGCCTGGTGAACGACTTGATGAAATTTTGAACCGGCCGCTACGACGAGCAATTTCGGGCTGGATTTTCAACCACAGTTCGGCTGACATTTACCTGGCGACCCGCCAACCAACATGGAGTCATCCAATCCAACCCAATCCCGGTCGTCCAGCGTCGCCAGGGTCCTGATGCGCGCACGGGGTTTTTTCCGCATCCGGTTGTGGGCGTGGCCGCTGATCGCGGCGGCGGTTCTCGCAGCGTTCGCGTTGCCGGCCCGGGCCGATGTGTTGATTACCACAAACGGCGAACGGTTCGTCGGCACGCTGATTGAGGAAACAACGAACCTCGTGGTGTTCCAGTCCGGTCTCGGCGGCCGGCTGACCCTGTATCCCTCTGAAATCCGCAAACTCGAGCGCGCCGTGCTCGAAACCAACCTCATGTCAGTCCCGGCGCCAATCGTCGTTGCTACCAATAACCCCAAATCCGCCGCGCCGGCATCCACCAACCTCACCTGGGTGCCACCCGTCGTCGGCCACGATGGCGCCGACTGGATCCAGCTCAAATCGGGCGAATGGTTGCGGGGCGAACTCAAATACATCCAGAACAAGGAGGTCCTGTTTGACAGCGACGAACTTGATGAACAGACGTTGAAGCTGAAGGATGTCCGGCAGATGTATCCGATCCACCGGATGTACACCCAATTCGAGGACGCGGAACCGGTCTATGGCAACGTGGTGATCAGTAATGATGTCGTGATAGTCAGCGGACCGGAAGCCACCAGCCAGCCGCGCGAACTGCTGACGGGCATCACACCCGGGGGAGGGAAAGTGGGCAGGCGCAACTGGATGGGCAAGGCCAGCGTGGGGGTTTCCATGCAATCCGGCAACAACAGCCAGACCACGGTGAACACCAGCGCCGAGTTGGCCCGTCGCACCCCCAACACCAGGCTGCTGTTGGATTACCTGGGCAATTACAGCCAGGCCAATGGCGTCGAGAACGCCAACAACAACCGCGTGAACCTGATCTACGACATCCGGTTAAACCGCAACTGGTTCATACGTCCCGTCCAGTTTGAATATTACATGGACCCGCTGGCCAATATTTCATGCCGCCTGACAGATGGCGTGGGCGTAGGCTACTATATCTTCGACCGGGACGACCTGGAATGGCTGGTGTCGGCCGGCCCCAGTTATCAATACACCAAATTTCAGACGGTCGAGCCGGGCCAGGATGACACCACGTCCACCCCGGCCCTGGTGCTGGAATCCAGCTTCGATTACGACCTTACCCGTCGCCTGACGTTCATACAGACGATCCAGTGCACGTTGACCAAACCGGAGGCGGGGAGATACACCCACCATGCGGTTACCACGCTGGAGTTCGAAATCAAGCGGCACCTGAACCTGGACGTTTCGTTTGTCTGGGATTACCTCCAAAATCCCCAGAACCGGTCCGACGGCAGCACGCCCCTGAAAAGCGATCGCTATCTGACCATCGGTCTGGGTGTGAGATTTTGAATCCCTCGATTTTCAAACCGGCTGGAACTTCGCAGCCTGGGGAGTGGTGGCTGGGGGCGGAATCGAACGACTAGAGCATTTTAAATAAAACTATAGCCGAAGGTTTTTAGATATGTTAGCAGTTTGCTGAAAAACTCTCAAAAAGTTTGAATTGAGGCGAGGGAAAAAG
>CAYPSF010000249.1:0-5412 GCA_964413165.1 uncultured Bifidobacteriaceae bacterium | reverse complement strand
CCATCTGACCGCGGGTGACGCCGAGCTGGTTCATCAGTTTCAGTTCGCGCCAGAGTTGCGTGCCGTCGATGTCGCCCCGTAACAGCTGGTGATATTTGGCAAGGGTCTGCATCACCTGAGCCGGGGTTTCATTGAGAAATTCCACGCGAAAATAACGCACGCCCAGTTCGATCATCCGTGCCACATATTCCGCGCCGGTCTGGGCCATGGAGTTGAACACCGTGTTGCGGCAGCCCACGTCGGCTTTCACCGGATGTTCCGCACCCACCCGGTCGCGCAGCTTTACATCATGAACGTCGCAGGGGCGGCCGCAGTTCCGGAAGTCCGTGCCGTCGGAAAGAAACGCGCAAAACACGCAATGCTCCATGTGAAACATCGGCATATGCTGGTGGACAGTGACCTCGAACCATTCCGGCGGAGCGGCCGACAACAGCGCCTCGAGCTGCTGGAAATTCAGGTCGTAACTCGTCGTCACCCGTTCCAGGTTGAATTTATTTTTGAAATGGTCCGCAGCCAGCCGGTTGGCGATGTTGAGCGAATAATCGCCGATGCGCCGGTCGTTCGCGAAGAACTTCAAATGATCGTAATTGCGGACCAGGTAACCGTCTGCGTTGCTGGAACGCACCTGCTCCAGCGTCCATTCCTCGCCCGGCTTGAAGATGCGAGGAGGAGCGACGAAGATTGCAGGTGACGGGTGACGGGTGACGGGTGACGGGGAATTCGCGCCACTCGCCACTCGCCACCCGTCACGCGCCCGCGTCACGGCCTCGCGGTATTTTTTCGGGTCTTCGAATTCGCAATAAACGGTCGTCACGCCGCATTTCAACGCGGCTTCGAGCTGGGGCAGAGTACGAATGAGGGCGATCAATTCCAAATTCGTAGCAGCCGACGTGAGGAGGCTCTGACTCAATGGAATTGAAGAATGAGCCTCGTTACCTCGGCTGCTACACTCATTGAGTTTCCACCGCTTCGGTTGCATACGTTGTCGTTCCAACTCCGCTGCAATTTCGCGGCGCAGGCGGTTCAATTCGCTGACCGGCACCAACACTTCACCTGACAAATTGTTTTTAAGTTCACCCAGCCGGAAGGGCGTTCCGCCTAGCCGGCCCAATTGTTCACGCAAGCGTTCGGTCGTAAGCGGCTGTTTTTCGGCCCGGGCCAGGGGTATGGACGACTCGACTTTTGCGACGTTGCCCAGTTCGTCGTGGGCAATAAGCGTGAGGGGTTTGCCCGCGACGCCGTGCACTTCGATTTCAATCGGCCGCTGAAATTTCGGCGCTTCACCCGCGAAACTTTGGCGCAGGCGCCGGTCCAGTTCCGGGTCGCTGGTCTTCCACAATTTGTCACCGACGTGGACCCGTGAGAAATCAACATCGCCATGGCCAAAGCCCAGCAATGATTCGCCGCGGCGCGCGTCAATTTCGTAAATCCGTCCGCCTTCCTCGTCTTCCTCCGGTTTGCCGGCGTCGAACACCACGCCGTCGCCCGGTTTCAACTGGCCTTCGAGCCGGATGGTGACGCCCTCGCGCAGTACGCGGGTGACGGTGCCGAGATAGACGCCGCGCTTTTTGCCGAAGCGGGCGTGGACGAGCTTTTGGTTGTTGGTGCCGCCGAACCAGCCGGTGTACAGGCCCCGACTGAACGCCATTTCCATGTCGTACTGGTCGTGGCGGGTGACGAGTGGCGGGTGACGAGGAGTTGCGTCGTGCGCGGGCCGATTCTTATCACCTGTCCCCTGCCACTTGTCACTCAGCGCATCGAGTGCGTTGCGGTAGATGCGCGTGATATTGGCGACATACTCCGGCGATTTGAGCCGGCCCTCGATTTTCAGCGAAGCCACCCCGGCCCGGATCAACTCGGGCAAAACCTCCAGCCCGGCCAGGTCCTGCGGGCTCAACAGGTATTTCCGGTCGCCGAGCGGCACGAGTTGGCCGTCCGAAATGAATTCGTAAGGCATGCGGCAGGCCTGCGCGCATTCGCCGCGATTGGCCGAGCGGCCGCCGAGCGCCTCGCTGGTGAGGCATTGGCCTGAGTAGGCAACACAGAGGGCGCCGTGGATAAAGACCTCAAGGGGAAGTTGGGTAGGGCGGGCAGTCCCCTGCGCGCCGTCGTTGGCAGGCGATTCTGCGGCGGGCAGAGGACTGCCCGCCCTACCTTGCGCGGCCTGGATTTTTTCGATTTCCTGGATCGAACATTCGCGGGCGAGCACGACGAGGTTGCAGCCGAGTTCGCGGGCAAATTCCACCCCGGCGGCGCTGGTGACAGTCATCTGGGTCGAGGCATGGATCGGAAAATCAGGTGAAAGCTGCCGGATGCGGCAGCAAATGCCCACGTCCTGCACGATCACCGCGTCCACCCCGGCGGCAATCATCGTCCGCAGATATTTTTCGGCATCGGCCAGTTCGTTTTCGAAAACCAGCGTGTTGAGGGTGACATAGCCACGCACGCCCCGCTGGTGCAGGAAGGCCATCAATCGGGGCAGATCGGCGCCGGTGAAGTTGTGCGCCCGCATCCGCGCGTTGAACTTTTCCAGGCCGAAATAAATCGCATCCGCGCCATTCTCGACGGCAGCCCGGGCGCAATCCCAATCGCCGGCGGGGGCGAGCAACTCCGGCCACGGCGGAGTGCGGAGTACGGAGTGCGAAAGGGGCTTCGTCGCCGGACCGGACTGGGTTGTGACGCTCATTTGACCTGTGGAATTTACCATGAAGGCCCAACGGCACAAAGCATCTTCGCGCCGGACCGGCATTTTTGAACTTGGCAATCGGGGCGAATGCGCCACTTTTGTTCCGTGACACATCCAACCGCCATCGTTGATCCCAAAGCCCGGCTGGACCCGACCGTCCGCGTCGGGCCATATGCCGTGATTGACGCCGGGGTGGAGTTGGGCGCGCACTGCGAGGTCGGGCCGCACGTTTACCTGACGGGACGAACGACGATCGGGGCGCACAATGTGTTTCATTCCGGCTGCGTCATCGGCGACGCGCCCCAGGATTTGAAATACCGGGGAGAGCCGACGCGCCTGCGCATCGGCGACCACAATGTCTTTCGCGAGCATTTCACGGTACACCGCGCGAACCGGCCGGACACGGAAACGGTCATCGGCGCGCACAATTTTCTCATGGTCAACGCGCACGTGGGCCACAATTGTGTCGTCGGCAACCACGTCATCATCGCCAACGGCGCCCTGCTGGCGGGGCACGTGGAAGTGGGGGACCGGGCGTTCATTTCCGGCAACTGCCTGCTGCACCAATTCTGCCGCGTTGGCACGCTGGCGCTGATGCAGGGTGGTTCGGCCATCAGCCAGGATCTGCCGCCCTTCACGGTGGCACTGCGCGACAACGAAATTTGCGGATTGAACGTGATTGGCCTGCGCCGGGCGGGTTTCCCGGCGGAACAACGGTTGGAATTGAAGCGGCTTTACCGCGCATTGTTTCGCAGCGGGAAGAATTTGCGGGCGGCCGTAGCGGCGGCGCAGAAAAATTTTACCAGCCCCGTGGCAAAAATCCTGCTGGATTTCGTCGCCGAGGCCAAACGCGGCGTGTGCGCGGACGTTGGCGGTGCAACCAACGGGAACGTAAACGAATAGAGGAGCAGCCATGTACAAAATCCTTGGTTCAGACGGGAATGAATATGAATCGATTTCCGCCGAAAAAATAAGGCAATGGATCCAGGAAGGCCGGGTGGAGAAAAAGACGCCCGCCATGCCCGAAGACGCGGCGGATTGGGTTTTTCTGGGGGAAATGCCGGAATTTGCGGAGAGTTTTGCTGCTCTCCAGAAGCAGGAGCGGGCAGGCTCGGCTCAAAAAAAGCGGCGGCGGATGACCATCGGGCTCGGCTTGCTTTTGGCGGTGGCGGCAGTGGCGATCGCGGCGGTTTTCATTTTGAAACACATGAAGCATCATTGACCCATGTATAAAATCATCGGCGTGGACGGCAGGGAATATGGTCCGGCGGCAGCCGGGCAGTTGTGGCAGTGGCTGGCGGAGGGCCGCGTCAACGCGCAGACGCCAGCGCTGGCGCCCGGCGCGCCGGAATGGAAAGCCCTCGGTCAATTGCCCGAATTCGCCGGACATTTTGGACCGCCGGGTCCGCCAGTGATCGGACCGTTGCCAGGAATGGCCCTGGCGGGGCTGGCGCCCAAAACCAATGCTTTTGCGACGGCGGGACTGATTTTCGGCATCCTGTCCGTGATCTGCTGTTGCGGCTGTCCGTTCAACCTCTTGGGACTGGTCTTCTCGCTTATCGGGCTCTCTCAAATCAACCGGCATCCTGAACGTTACGAGGGGCGTGCGCTGGCCATTGCCGGACTGGTTCTTTCGGCGGCAAGCCTGGTATTGGGATTCGGGCTGGCCCTGCTCAATCTGATGCTTCACCCGGGGAATTTCTCCTGGTCTTACAAGTCCTTTTGAATTGACGTGTGCGCGCTGACCCACAATCTGCACCGCCCAAAATTGCCACCACGCCATCACTTACATTTTTCGTGACTGTCGTGCTGCTGGCGGCGGCCCTGGGTTCGGGCGCCGTCTTGTTTTTCTTCGATCCCGCGCAGCACGGTTTTTATCCCGTCTGTATGTTTCATAAGCTGACCGGCTGGAATTGTCCGGGCTGCGGCGGAACGCGGGCCGCGTATCAATTGTTGCACGGGCACCTGCTGTACGCGCTGCGGGATAACGCGTTGTTCGTCCTGGCGCTGGCGGCGTTGGCGGCGCAAAGCGCCCGGCTGGTCCTGCGAAAAATCCGGAAACAACCGGTCACGTGGGTGATTCCGGCAAAGGTATTATGGGCGTTTCTTGCTGTCGCGGTGATGTTTACCGTGTTGCGCAATCTGCCGGCCTTTGCCTGGCTTTCACCCTAGCGCAGGAACTTTTCGCTTTTGTCGGCGCGCAGGCTCGTGTTCAATCGTTGGGCTATGAGCCTGACACATCCATTAACAACCACGACTTTTGAACTACCCGGCTACCGCGTGACCAAATCATTCGGGGTCGTACGCGGCATCATCGTGCGGTCGCGTTCGGTCATCGGCAATATCGGCGCGAACATCCAGGCGATTTTCGGCGGGAACATCACGCTTTACACCAATTTATGCGAGCGTGCGCGCGAAGACACTTTTAACCTGATGCTCGCCCACGCTGGGGAACTGGGCGCCAACGCGGTCATCGGGGTGCGCTATGATGCCACCGAAATCGCGCCGGGCATCACCGAGGTGCTGTGTTACGGCACGGCGGTTTATGTGGAAGCGGAAAGCCGTTGAAACGTGAATTGTTAAGTCGTTGCCCGGGAAGAAGGCGATCGGATTGTTCAAGGATGTAACTTTTAACGATTTAACGTACACACCATGGCCGGACACAGCAAATGGGCGAAGGTCAAGCACTTCAAGGGCGCGATTGACGCCAAGCGCGGAAAAATTTT
>CAYPSF010000248.1:0-5462 GCA_964413165.1 uncultured Bifidobacteriaceae bacterium | reverse complement strand
TCCTTTCCATGCACCACAACGAAGAATATGTCTGGCGGGCGCTCAAGGCGGGCGCGGCCGGCTACCTGCTCAAAAAAGCGGCGACGGCCGAACTGGCCACCGCCCTGCAGCGCGTGGCGCTCGGGGAGATCTATCTCAGCAAGGAAATCTCCGCCGGGTTGCCCAAAACCTTCGCTTTGGATGGGATTGCGAACCGGAAAAGCCCGCTCGAACAGTTGACGGGCCGGCAGCGCGAGATTCTCCAATTGATTGCCGAGGGCCAGAACACCAAAGGCATCGCCGAAATCCTGAAGATCAGCCCCAAAACCATCGAATACCATCGCCTGAAGTTGATGGACTGCCTGAACGTACACGATGTTCCGGGCCTGGTGCGTTTTGCTTTGCGGGTCGGATTGCTGCCACAGGAAAAGCTGGTGGCAGGCTAGAACCCTCCCAAAAAAACCCACAGGTCAATGCGGGCTTGATTGGCTTCGGCCGTCCGGCGGCGGCCGCCAGGCGCAGCGAAAACTGGATCCCAGGCGACCACTGTCCACGGGATTTGGCTTGTGAGCCGGATCGGCGGGTCAAAGCAGGTTTCCCGGCCAAACTGTACTGTGAGTTTCATTGTTTTCGTTTCCGTTTTACCACTGCCGGCAGGCGGCCTTTTTTCATCAGCCGCCCGCCGCGGTGTGTCCGTTTAGTGGTATCCTCGTGAAATGAATCTCTCGTCCGACGCCGGCCAGATGCCAGCGCCAGTGGCCGGCGCGCAGCGCCGCCGCCAGGTGCAGGCAGGACCGGCCCCAACATCTTTGGCTGAGATAGAGTGACATATTGTTAATTTCTGTTGTTTCCTGACCGGAGCAATTTGACGGTCATTCGCGGGTGCGATAGAAGCGCTTCGAAAAACTCGGCGCATTCGTGTCGGTGAAATTCAACGAGCCACTGGCCCCCATCGTCACGGTGCCGATGACGGTCCAGGTCTTTAAATCCTGGGATGCCTGGATGTCATACGTGTGACCGACCGGGCCGGTCACGGTCAAAATGAACTGCCGGGTGGGTGTAACCTGGAACTTCACTCCGGCAAGGATGGGGACAGTATAGGCCACTTCGCTGGAGAGCACGCTTTCCACGCCTTGAGCGGAATACGTTGTTGCCACAAAATAGTAGGTGGTTCCCGGTACCAGGCCGGAAATGGTTGCGCTCGTGGCGTTGCCGGCAGAGATCGTATTGGTGTAGCTGCCGCTGGTCCCGCCGTAATAGAGGTTATAGCCCACCACGATGGGATCCGTGCTTCGGTTCCAGGCCAAAGTCGTGTTTTGCCCGGCCTGCAGGCTTGGGCTGATAGCGGCCAGAAACAAGAGACCGCCCAGAAGCTTCGTCAGCCCGGTGATTTTGAAAAGCCGGCACAAAACGTCGTCAGCACATTGGGCTCTGTTTTTATGAATAGTGGTCATGATTAAAGCTAGGTTCGAAGCGGTTGGGCTGCGACTAGGGTGTTCCTTGCCCCCACTGGCAAAACCCTTGGTCTCAGTGTGGCAACGCAAGCCGGGAAACGGTGAAACGGCGGGCAGTTGACCGCCGCGTAGGAATTCAGTCCGTCGTCTCCTTCCTTAGGGTAACACCCCATGGCTGCCGTATCGTTTCCCTGTTTATAGTGTCAAAGGAACCAGACTCCCTTACCAAAAGGACAGTCAGACGCTTACCAAGAAAGGCGGAATTATGTTGCGAAGCATTAAACAGTTGTACGGCGACAAACTCGGTGCATCGGATGGCGAAATCGGCCACGTGAAGGATTTTTATTTTGATGACCAGAACTGGGCGGTGCGTTATGCGGTCGTGGATACGGGTTCCTGGTTGCCGGGGCGCCAGGTGCTCATCTCGCCCCACGCCTTCAGCAGTCTCCAGCCGGCCGGGAAAATCATGCGGGTGAACCTGACCCGGAAACAAATTGAGAACAGCCCGGCGATGGAATCGCACAAGCCGGTGTCGCGACAATATGAAGAGGAATATTACCGATACTATGGCTGGCCGTTCTACTGGCGGGGTGACGCGTTGTGGGGTTTGAGCGGCGTCCCGGTCCTGGAGCTGCCCCCCCTGCCGCCTCCGGGCGAACCGGCCGCTGAGAGCCACCCGCAATCCGAACGGGCCGATACGCATCTGCGCAGTACGCAAGCCGTAGGCGGTTACCACCTCGAGGCGAGCGACGGGGTGAACGGCCACGTCTGCGATTTTATGATGGACGACCAGAGCTGGGCGATTCGTCAACTGGTCATCAAAACCGGGCACCGGTTTTCCGGCAAGGAAGTGCAGATCCCGACACGCAAGGTGGACCGGATCAGTTATCCGAACTCCGCGGTGTTCGTAAACTTGAGCCGGGAAGCCGTCGAACTGAGTCCCAAGCACCATCTGGTTCCGGCGGGTACAGCCGATTGAGACGGTTTCCGCGTTGCCGGTAACACGGGTTAAGCAAGGGATTCGGAACCGGCCCAACCGGGAAGGGAGCGACTTGAGACAGAACTTATTGTCGAAAGTAGACCGTTGCATTTGGCCGCGCGCACTTTCGGATGGGGGAAACACCCCATGGCGGCCGGACGGCTTTCCATCCTATCCTCATACCGTGAAAATGAAGGCCAAGCGACGGATAAAACCACTGACGTTTGGCGAATTCGTCACGAGCGTTTACGACGCCGGCGGCGGACAAAAAGCCGAAGGGATGGTGCGGCTCGCCGTCAATGCGCGCCTCCTTGAGTTTCGCGGACCGGATCGCTTTGTGATTGTTGAGCCGGGTCCCAATCAAAACCTTTCATTCCCATGAATAAACTTCTTGAAACCCCCTGCGACCAGCTTGCTGTCCCGCCGGGCGGAGACCAGCCAAGCCCGCCCCATCGCATCCTTGTGGTTGAAGACGACGGCGATCTCCGCCGGCTTAACACCGAGGTGCTGATTCACTCCGGCTACGTGGTGGACACCGCCGGTGACGGCGCCGCCGCTTGGGAAGCGCTTCAGGCCCATCGCTACGATCTTTTGATCACCGACAACAACATGCCCCGGTTGACTGGCATGGATTTGCTCAAGAAGCTGCGTTCCGCCCGCATGGAACTGCCGGTCATTATGGCCACCGGAACGTTGCCCACGCAGGAGCTGGAACAAAATCCGTGGCTGGAGCCCGTCGCCCGGCTGGCCAAACCCTATGCCACCGACCGATTGGTGGCTACCGTGAAAGAGGTCCTGCAAACGGCGCCCGCCAAAAACAACCGTCCCCACCTGAACCCAAAACCCGCCGACGCCGGGGTACTCTCGGTGGAGCAATACACCGCCGGCCGCAAGCTGGAGTGGGACCGGTTTGTGAACGCAGCCAAGAACGCGACCTTCCTTTTCACCCGCGACTACATGGACTATCACCGCAACCGGTTCACCGACCATTCGCTGATGATTTTCGAAGACCAGGTGCTGGCGGCCGTGTTGCCGGCAAACCTCAACGCCGATGGTACACTCATCAGCCATGAAGGGCTGACTTATGGCGGGCTCGTGGTCCCCCGCGCAGCGACGATGAATGATGTGCTGGCATGCTTCCATGCGGTTTTGCGTGACCTGAGCCAACGGCAGATTCCCAAACTGCTCTACAAACGGATTCCGGCTTTTTACAACACACTCCCCGACGACGAAGTAGCCTATGCCTTGTTCCTCCTTGACTCCCGGCTTTACCGTCGGGATTGTTCGACCACGATCTCGCAAGCGGATCGGCTTCCCTTCCGAAGGGACCGCCGGGGCCTGATCAAGAAAGCGACCGGTCTGGGAGTCCGGATCATCCAGGAAACATCGTTTCAGCCGTTTTGGGAGCAGGTGCTGGCACCCCAACTGGAGGCCCGGTACGGCGCCAAACCGGTGCATACCCTCGAGGAAATCACGCTGCTCGCGTCCCGTTTCCCGGAACAGATCAAACAATTCTCGGCTTATTGCGGCGACGAAATTATCGCGGGCACAACCATTTACGAAACGCCCACCGTGGCGCACTCCCAGTACGGCGCGGTCACGGAGAAAGGGCGACGGATGGGCGCGCAGGCTTACCTGTTCGACTCGCTGATCGAGCAATACCAGCACAAGCGGTTTTTTGATTTCGGCACCTCCAACGAGAATGAAGGCCGGGCCTTGAATCGTGGCTTGATGGATTGGAAGGAAGGTTTTGGCGCCCGCTGCTATGCGCATGATTTTTATGAGATTGAGACCGGGGATTACCGAAAGTTGGAACCCGTACTGCAAGCCGGGATTGATGCAGCTTTGACGCTACCCGGAACCTGTCCGGCATCGCCTTCCGTCCCCGACGATCAACCGGTCCGGACCTATTTCGCGCATCCTAAAGCACTGATTGACGAAGGGGTCGCGATCGGTCGAGGCACGCGGATATGGGCCTTTGCCCATGTTGTGGGCGGTGCGGTCCTGGGAGAAGATTGTAACATTTGCGACCATACTTTCATCGAGGGAGGAGTTCGAATCGGCAATCGTGTGACCGTCAAGTGCGGCGTCTTTCTCTGGGATGGCCTGACCCTTGAGGATGACGTTTTCATCGGGCCCAGCGCGGTTTTTACGAATGATAATCGGCCGCGCAGCAAACGACATCTGACCGCGTATCCCCAAACCGTGCTGAAGCAGGGGTGTACGCTGGGAGCCAGCAGCATTGCGCTCCCGGGCATCACCATCGGCCGCTGGGCCATGGTGGGTGCCGGAGCCATCGTCACCCATGATGTCCCGGATTACGCCCTGATGGTGGGCAGCCCGGCCCGGTGGCGCGCCTGGGTTTGCCGCTGTGGCGAAAAACTTCTTCCCACCTCCGGCCGGCGGCTGGGTTGTGCCTGCGGGCGAGCTTATGAGTTGACCGCTCAAAACGAAGTGAAGGAGATCGATGGTTGTCCGCCGAACCGGCCGGCGAGCCGCGCTACCACGGATCTCAGCGAGCCAATCAGCAAAAGCAACGGGCATCTTGCGATCAATCTCCGGTAGGGTATTCCCCCATAGGGAAACACCCCATGGCACCCGCAAGATTGCCCGACTTATTCTCCGGCCATTCGCAAACAAGGGCGCATTCCTGAATCGAAGACAGTCGGCTCAGGCAAACAACAACAGATTTTATCAACCGAGGAAGGTAACAATATGAATTTTTCGATCGAAGCGGATCATTGGGAATGTTCTCCTTCACCCAGGGCAGTCCGGAACGCGCGCTGGAAGCGCACATTGGATGCGTTGCTCATCCTGCTGGCGCTGCCATTTCTGATTCCGTTGGCACTGCTGGTCGCTCTGTTGATTCGCAGTCGTTCCCGCGGTCCGGTTCTGTTCCAGCAGGAACGCGTCGGCCACCTGGGCCGGCGGTTCATGTGCCTGAAATTCCGGACCATGTTTGCCGATACCAACCCGAAGACGCATCAGGGGCATCTGCAACACTTGATGAGTTCGAACACGCCCATGATGAAAATGGATTCGCAGGGGGA
>CAYPSF010000247.1:0-5523 GCA_964413165.1 uncultured Bifidobacteriaceae bacterium | reverse complement strand
CCATTCTGGACCTGCGCCTCTATCAGTTGACCGGGCTGGAAATCGACAAGGTCGAGCAGGAATACCGGGCGTTGATCGAAACCATCAAGGACCTGCTCGACATCCTCGCCAAGGAATCGCGCGTGATGGCGATCATCAAAAAGGAACTGCACGAGATCCGGGAGAAATACGCCACGCCGCGCAAATCCGAGATCGTGCCCGACGAAGGCGAGATCGCCATTGAAGATTTGATTGTCAACGAAGGGGTCATCATCACGCTCACGCACAGCGGCCTGATCAAGCGCACGAACGTCAGCCAGTACCGGTCGCAGCGCCGCGGCGGCAAGGGCGTCATCGGCATGACCACGCGCGAAGGCGAGACCGCCGAGGACAAGGATTTCGTGGAGCACCTGTTTACCGCGAGCACGCACGATTACCTGATGTTCTTCACCAACACCGGCCGCGTGTATGTCGAGCGCGTGCATGAAATTCCCGACATGGGCCGCGCGGCGAAAGGCCGCAGCATCGCGAACCTGCTCGAACTCAAGCAGGCCGAAACCATTGCCGCCATGATCCGCGTCCTTTCCAAAACGGACGACGACAAGAAAGACGCCACCTGGCAGCAGCCGGGGGAATTGTTCTTCGCCACGCAACAGGGAACGGTGAAGAAAACGTCCTTGAGTGATTTTGCGAACGTACGCAAAGGCGGCATCATCGCCATCACCATCGATCCGGGCGACATGCTGATCGACGTCAAACAGACGCGCGGCAGTGTGCCAGGTGGAGACGAAGGAGATGACGTCGTGCTCATCACGCGCGATGGCATGAGCATCCGCTTCAGCGAATCGGACGTGCGTTCGATGGGCCGGTCCGCCGCGGGCGTCAAAGGGATAACCCTGGAAAAGGGCGACGCTGTGGTGGCGCTCGCCGTTGTGGTTCCCGACGCCGCCCTGCTGGTGGCCGGCGAAAACGGCGTCGGCAAACGCACCTCGTTCGACGAGTACCTGGTCCAGGGTGAAACCGGAACGCGCAAGCAATCGCGCGGCGGCAAAGGCCGGATTACCATGAAAGTGGGCGAGAAAACCGGCGGCGTCATCGGTGCGCTTCCGGTCCGTGACACCGATGAAATCATGCTCATCACCGTCGGCGGCCAGATGGTCCGGACATTCGTCAAAGACATTCGCGAAGCCGGCCGTAATACGATGGGCGTGAAACTCGTCAATCTTGATCCCAATGACAAGCTCCAGGCCAT
The DNA here is from genome assembly GCA_964413165.1 of uncultured Bifidobacteriaceae bacterium. Taxonomy (GTDB): domain Bacteria; phylum Verrucomicrobiota; class Verrucomicrobiia; order Limisphaerales; family UBA11358; genus UBA11358. Next base: position 4,292 of record CAYPSF010000247.1, on the reverse strand, counting down.
CGCCCCGGTCATCGGCGAGGACAAGGAAGATTCCGCCGTCGCCGATGAACCGGCGAAATAGTTGACCAACCTTTCTGCTTTGGCCGCAGCCATTGTGTTTTGGCCCGGCCTGGTTGTTGTTGCATGAAGAAAATAATCGCTGTTCTGTTCGTGGTTATCTATGGACTGGCGGCAATCCCTCCCGACGCCTGCGCGCAAACCAACGTCATTACCGTGACCAACGTCGTGACGGTGACGGTGACCAACCTGGTCACCTTAACGAATTGGCCGCCGAAAACCGGCGCCGCGACCGCAACCAATCAGATGGTCCCGCTGCCCAAATACCCCTGGGAAAACAGCATTTCGCTGGGCTTCTCACTGACCGCGGGAAACAGCGATACGCTGCTGGCCACCGCGGCCTTCAGAACCCGCAAGAAAACACCGACCGACGAATTCCTGTTCGGATTGGACGGCTCGTACGGCGAAAATAATGCCGTTGAAAACAATGAAACCCTACACGGCGTCACCCAATACAACCACCTGTTCAACGAGCGCGCCTACGGCTACCTCAATGCCGAGGGCCTGCACGACGGCATCGCCGACCTGCAATATCGTTTCACGATCGGTCCCGGCGCCGGCTATTATTTTGTCAAGAGCACGAACACCACCTTCGCCGGCGAACTCGGCCCCAGCCTGGTCGCCCAGCGACTGGGCGGAGAGGACACCACCTACGTGGCCCTGCGCCTGGCGGAACGATTCGAACACAAACTGAGTGACGGAGCGCGGATCTGGGAACGAGCCGAAATCCTGCCCCAGGTGAACAAGCTGCATAACTTCCTGATCAACGCCGAGGTCGGGGCGGAAGCGGCGCTCACCAAAACCTTGAGCCTCCGGGCCACCGTGCAGGACAACTTTGTCAACCAACCCGCCGCCGGCCGCCGGAAAAACGACGTAAAAATCATCAGCGGCCTGGTTTACAAATTTTAACGCCGTTTTCCCGCGCCGGGGGCTCCAGAATCGCGAATTGATTTGACAAAGATTTGGTTGCGACCAAGTTTTGACCTGGCGCACGTTGTTTTAACCATAAAACATTGACGGAAAATTTCGGGTTAAGCATGTCGAGGCTTGTGGTCATCACCGAGGGATTGGCCGGTTCGTCGTATGAACTGGGAACCCGTTGGGTCACGATTGGGCGCGCGGATAACAATGCCTTCCAAATCGTTGAAACATCGGTCTCCAGCCAGCATTGCGAAGTCTTGCTGTGCGGCAACGAACTCGTCGTCCGCGACCTGCGCTCCACCAATGGCACGTTCATCGGCGGCAAGACGGTTTCCGAGGCTGTCCTGCAGGCCGGGCAAATCCTGCGCCTCGGCCAGGTGGAGTTGCGACTGGAAGTTTCCCCCCCGGCGGCCCGCGCGGCAGCGGCGGCAAACCCGCCGGCCACGGCCGATGTTTCCTCCCCCGCTCCGGCAAAAAAATCCGGCACCCAGGCCGGCCAGAAAACCTACCGCGTGCTGTTCGTGGATGACAGCATGGCCTTCCTCGAAATGGTCACCGATTTGTTCGCGGCCCGGGAGGAGAAAACCTGGGAAATTAATACGGCCAACTCCCCGGACAAGGCGCTCACCACCCTGCAACAAAAGCTGATCGATCTGGTCGTGCTGGACATCGGTATGCCGCTGCTGGATGGCGTCCAGCTGCTGGGCCTCATCCACCAGCGCTATCCGAACGTCAAAAAGGTGGTCCTGACCGGCGAAAGCGATGACAGCCACCGGGCCGCCTGCCTGGCCAACGGGGCGGAACTTTACCTGTTGAAGCCGGGTGACGAGGACGGGTGGCGGCTCATTTTCAACATGTTGACCAGCCTCCTGCAATGGGAGGATCACGACGATTTTGTCAGCACCCTGAGCGAGACGGGCTTGTACAACGTCATCCAGCTGGAATGCCTCGGCGGCAACTCCTCGGTCGTGGAAGTCCGGAACCAGCAAACCGCCGGCGAGATTTATATCGAAGGCGGCAACATTGTCCATGCCTCGGCGGGAAAACTGGTCGGGGAAAAAGCCTTCCACCTGTTGCTGTCCCTGACCGACGGTGAATTCCGGGTGATCCCGTTCCGGGCACCCGCGGAACGCACCGTGCAACGCCTGTGGGAACCCCTGCTCGCGGAAGCCGTCCGCATGCGGCAGGAGGAACATTATTCCGCCGACGATGGCGACACCATCCTGATCACCAAAAAGTCGGTGGCGAAGCCGGCTATCCCTGCCCTCGAGCCTTCAGCCCCGGCGGACACCCAACCGTTGTCCACCAACGGGACCACCGCCCCACCCGAGGCAAAAGAACCGGCGCCCAAACCCGGCCCGGCCGAACCGGCCCGGCCCAAACACCTGCCCGTCACCGCCGGCATGAATTTCTTTACGCTCGAGGAAATGGTGGAAGCCGACACCACCCTGCTGTCCAACCCGGACGGGAAAGAATCGGCATCCGACACTCCCCAAAAGTAAGCGGTGGCGCCCCTTAGGCTTCACGGGGCCAGTCGTTCCAGCCGCCAGGAATCATCCGCCTGCCGCGTGTAACCAAACCGGTCATGCAGCCGGCTGGGCCGGCCCTGCCAGAATTCAATGCGCTCCGGTTTCAACACATAACCGCCCCAGTTCGGCGGCAGCGGCACATCGCCGGGAAATTTCGCCGCCATTTCATTCCACCTTTTCTCCAGCGCCGCGCGATCAGCCACCGCATCGCTCTGGTTGGACGCCCAGGCTGCCAGCCGGCTGCCGCGAGGCCGGCTTTTAAAATACGTTTCGGATTCCGCGGCTGGCAATTTGCTGGCCGTGCCCGCGACACAAACCTGCCGTTCCAAATCCGCCCAATAAAAGGTCAGCGCGGCGTTGGGATTTTCCGCCAGTTCCCGCCCCTTGCGGCTGTCGTAGTTCGTGAAAAAAATGAAGCCGCGTTTGTCCACACCCTTGAGCAGCACCGCGCGGGTGGAAGGCCGGCCGGCCTGGTCCACCGTTGCCAGCGTCATCGCACTCACATCCGCGGGGGTGTGCCCGAGGATGGCGTGCCACAGCTTGAAAAGGGCGATGCCGATTTTCCGCCAGCGGCCGCCGGCCGCCGCCTGGGCGAACCACCGGTCGAACTGCGCCAGCGGGTCCGCGCCTAAATCCGACCGATCCAGGCCGCCCAGCGCGTAGTCACGTCTGATGTCCGCCATTGCCATAATCGCGCGAACCTTACTATGGCGAGGCATTTTCAGCGAATCTATTTTGAACCGGCCCGAAAGCCGGTTTGAAATCAGGAATCCGTATCCGTCCGGGCGATTCGCCGCCAAAATTTTATGGACATTTCGCGCGTTTTCTAGACCCTGAACCCAACATGTTTTCACTCCAAATGCTCTTCGGAAAAGCGGACCGGTTTTTTCAACTGCTGGAAGACGCGGCCACCGAAGCCCACGAAAGCGTCCGGCTGGTCATTGAAATGATCAAGGCGCCGGCGGGCGCCAAAAACCTCGATGATCTGGCCCTGACCCGCCACAAGGAGAAGAAGATCGCCGAACAAATCACCGCTGAACTGGTGAAAACGTTTGTAACCGGGCTCGAGCGCGAGGACATCGAGGCGTTGTCGCTGGCGTTGCGCAAAATCCCCAAAACGGTCGATAAACTGGCGGAACGCATCAATCTTGGTCGCCAGCACATTGAAGGCGTGGATTTCACCCGGCAGATTGAAATCCTGGAACAGGCCACCGACGTGGTGCTGGCCATGGTGAAACACCTGCGCGACCTGCGGCACCTCGAAAAAATCCACGAGTTGAACACCAAGCTGCAATATCTCGAGGGCGAGGCCGACCGGTTGATGGGCGAATTGTTGAAGGAACTTTACAGCGGGCGCTACGAGTCGACGAAAGCCATGGTCATCCGCGACCTGTTTGAACTGATGGAGAAGGCCATTGACCGCTGCCGCGACGCCGGCAACGTGGTCATGCATATCGTGCTGAAAAATTCCTGACCGCGCGCGATGATCCTCATCTTCACCGTCATCCTTGCGGCGTTGGTGTTCACCTACATCAACGGCTTTCACGACACGGCCAATTCCATCGCCACCGTCGTCGCCACCAAGGTGCTCTCGCCCCGCCAGGCCGTGGCGCTGGCCGCCGTCACCAACCTGGCCGGCGCCTTCGTGGGCACCGCCGTCGCCAGCACCATCGCCTCGGGTTTGGTGGACCCGAAGGTCGCCACGTCCGAGGTCCTGATTTGCGCGCTGTTGGCCGCCATCGCGTGGAACCTGCAGACCTGGTGGTTCGGCATGCCGTCGAGTTC
>CAYPSF010000246.1:0-5626 GCA_964413165.1 uncultured Bifidobacteriaceae bacterium | reverse complement strand
CCAGCATCGGCAGCGCCACCGCGATGGCCAGCATCCGCGGCAGCACCAGATAATGCACCGGGTTGATGTTCATGGTGCGCAACGCATCAACTTCCTGATAGACCCGCATAGACCCGATTTCAGCCGCCATGGCCGAGCCAATGCGGCCGGCGATAAGAATGGCCATCATGACCGGCGCCAGCTCCTTGGCCAGCGCAATACCCACGATGCCGCCGACCGCGCTGGCAAGGCCGCGCTCAACCAGCACCGGGCCGGTCTGCAACGCGATGACCGCGCCGATGAAAAACGACAGCATGCAGACCATCAACAGGCTGGCATTGCCGATTTCAAAAAACTGGTCGAATACTTTTTGCCGGTGCCGCCAGGTCAGCGGCAGGGACAGCAGCGCGCGCCAAAACAGCAGGACAAGTTCTCCGATGTTCTCAAACATAATTTATTTCACCGGGTGTTCCGCCGACGTGTGCCATCGAGCCACAGGAATGTAAAACAGCCGCATTTGTTTCATTTTCGAATCTGATTGATACTGGAAAAACCCGAACAGGAGCGAGCATTTTCTGGACGTGGCGGTCGTGTCCTGGCGATATAGATTCCAGAGGAACGACTGGCTCGTGGCCTCGGACCGGGGGTTGCTTTCCGACCGCCACAAAGACCACAACGGCGCCCAATTGCGTTCGATGCCCCGATTATTGGGCAGTGCCGATTCCAGCAGCGCCAGGATCTGCAACCGGCTGTTGCCGTTGAGATCGCGGTGCCAGGTGAATAATGGCCATAAGTCCACTCGCTTTCGGATGGCGCCAGTCTCGGTATTTTTTTCGTTCACGTCGCTGAACAGAAAAAACAGAATGCGCGTGCGTTCCCGATCCAGCGCGTCGGCGCGCATCCGATTGTATTTGTAAAACGGCCAGGCGTAAGTATCGCTTTCCAGCGTGTCGCTGTGCGATCGGCTGAAGAAAGGCAGGACCCGGCTGGTGGTTTTTCCCTCGCCCCGGCTGAAAACGACCAACGGCCAGGGGCCCTGCCATTCATGGTATTTTTTCCCGCGATCATCAATCCAGGAGAAAAACGGCCAGAGTACCGAGGTAATATCGCGCTGCGGCGAACGGGCCAGGCTGTAGAACGGCAGTACCCCGCGGACTTTTTCCGGATTGTCGGTTCCCAAATTGTCATCTTCACGAAAATAAAACGGCCAGAAGACGAACAAGCGGTCATAACCGCTGACGATTTCAGCCTCGTTAAAATTGTTGGTGATCACCGACACATCCCGGTGTTCCTTGCCGGCCAGCGGCCAGAATTGCCAGCCCCGCAACCCGTTGCCGTAACGCAGATGAAAAAAGGGATACAGATAATTGTCCGTTTCCACGCCGTGCCTGTGGGTCCGGCCGTAGATTGGAAACAGGACGAAAAAAATATCATCGCGGAAAAATCGGTTTTTGATGTGGCCGTAAATTGGAAACACCGCGGTATAATTCAGATCCGGGTCCGGTGACCGTTGTTGAAAATAGATCGGGAAAATTGTGAAACGTTTTTCCCCCGTCTCGGTCTGGTTTTGACCGCCGGAAAAACTGAACCATTGGGCAAATTGCCAGCGGTATTCCATACCAAACCGTTCGTAAGTCAGCAGTGGGTACAACAGATCAAATTCCGCCGTTTTGGTGACGGAATCGGTATCATAGGAAAACAGCGGTGCAATCGCCCAGGTGCTTTCGGAATCTTCCTGCTGGTCGTAGAAAAATGGGCCGAGGGCCTCGACCCGATTACCGGCACCCAGCGTCAACGCAAATTCATCGAAGGCTGGCCCGGCGTGAAAACCGTCCGTGGCAGGCGTACTGGAAGGAAAACCGATGAGCAGACCCAGACAGAAAATTACTGGCCGGCAACGAGCGAATGAAGTTTTGAACCGGACAAACATCATTGTGCCCTCACGCCGGAAAATTGAATTGTGATAAGACTGAGCCAAGATTATTTATTTGTTTCGTTAACGTTAATGGACATGGGATTACTCTGTTTTTGAGTTGTTAACAGTTAGAGTTAACATTGATATTGACTTCCTCTGAATTTTCTCTATGTTTTTCACACACTTGAGGTTTTACCTCGGTTCCTCCTGACCCAGTGCCGACGGCGAGTTGTCGGCGCTGGGTTGTTTTATTAACGGCCGCCATCGGCCCAGCAGATTTAACAACGCCGGCAAAAGAGTCAGCCCGGCAATCATACACGCCGCAATTCCTGTTGCCATCACACATCCCAGGCTGTGAATGCCACGGTCCTTGGCAATGATCAAGCTGCCGAATCCGGCAATCGCCGTCAACCCGGACACCAACACCGCTTTACCCGTACTGCGGGCCAGGATGTTCGGCGTACGTTCCTCGGCAAAACGATTCAGGATTTGAATGCCATTGGTCACCCCGATGCCGATGACCAGGGGCAGCGTCATGATGTTTGCCAGGTTGACCGGAATGCCAAACCAGCCCATCAATCCGGCCAGCCATAGGGTACCGATGCCGACCGGCAACAAGGCCAGAATCACCGAGCTGATGCTGCGAAAATGGAACAAGACCAGCAACGCGATCGCTGCCAACGAGTACCACGCCGCCTGAACGTAACTGTCTTTGAGCAATTCTTCCAGTTCGTAAAGCTGCACTGGTGTGCCGGTGACGTTGGGATCCACCGTCCGCAACTCAGTGATGAATTTTTCCTGGTTGTCGCGCTGCCACATGTTGTCCCGGGGAAAGACATGCAGCAGAAATTTCCCGTTCACGCCCACGAATTGGTCGCGGAAGGCCTGCGGCAGGTCCTCGGTGTGCAGGGGGGCGCTGTTGTCCTGGTTTTGCAGCAACTGAAACGTCAGGCGCATGTCGTTGAACAGCGCCTGCTGGAATTGCGCCAGACTGCTCGCGTGTCTCGCCAGCATACCGGTGTCTCCCTGCAACATCGTTTTGCGCAGATCTTCAATGGCCTGCCGGAGCGAAACCAGATCCTTCGTCAGTTCCGGGTCGCTATTGCCCACCTCGCCTTCGGCCAGGCCCAGATAACCATACAATCCATAAACCGTCCGGCTGAAGGCATAAACATCCACGGGGTTCAGGTCCAGGGTGCCAAACTCCAAAGGCGCCAGATCCCGCTTGATCTGCCCGACCAGCCTGAGTTTTTCGGCACTGCTGGGATGGAGAAAGTTTTCGAGCAAACTGGCCGGCGGCTCGACGTCCGCCACCGTCGGCAATGCTCTGATTTTTGCCTCCAGATCAATCGCATTGGTCAGGGAATCGGCAATGACCGCACCTTCCAGCAGGGACTGGTCTGCCGAATCCAGCAACTTGTGTTCAAACACGACCGACGGCAGCCCGGCACTCTGCAGTTTTTCCAGATTGTAGTCAAAATAGACCTTGCGCGCCTGGATCAGTGCCAGCACGCACAGCCCCGCCGTGATGGCCATGACGAGTACGGGCCGCTGCAGCCACAAATTCTCGATCCGCGCCCGGGTGGTGTCTTCGGAAGTGCGGTGGTCCAGGATGTTTTGCCGGCCGCGCAACAACAGGGCCGGCAACAGCGTCATCATCGGAATGAAACAGATCAACAGGCCGCCGCCACAGATGACACCCATTTCCTGGATGCCTTTGAAATGGGTGAAACACATCGCCAGGAATGCGCCGGCCGTCGTCAAAGCGCCGGTAAAAATGCCCTGGCCGGTAAAAACCATCGCCTTGGTCAACGCCGCTTCCTCCGTCTTGCCATGCCGCAGTTCCTCCTCATAACGCGTGATCAAATGCACGCCATAATCAATCCCCAGCCCGATGAGCATCGGCACAAAGGGCAGCGTTAAAACATTCAAATGCCCGACCGTCAGCGTGGTAAACGCAAGGGTGTAAACCAGCCCCACCACCAGACAGATCGTCGCCTTCACCGGCCGGCCGGTCTCATTGTAACCGTAGATGAATATCAACGCGCACAGCACCAGGGACAGGATGCTGGCGATGGTGATGTCTTTTTGCGATTGCATCGTCTCGTCATAATTCAACACCGGTTCCCCAATCAGCCCGACATTGAGGCCGGGCACCTCGTTTTGGGTCTCCTGGAGCAACCGGCGCAGGCGATCGATGGCCCGGCCATTCAATTCGTCCTGCGTTTGCTTGACCGGCGGTCGCAAATGATTTGCCGCCGGGCCATTCGTTTCCACGTTCGGTACAAACGCCCGGACCAGAAAAATCCGGCCCTGATTGTAGGTGATGTAGGTGTTGGTTTCGCTGCCGGCAATAAAAAGTGCCGCCACGCTGGGTGGCGATGCGCCGGGCTGCACCAGACTGTCAGTGGTCTGCCGGACAATGCGCGTCAAGGCCGGCAGCGCCTGGATCAAGGATTTTGTCTGGGCGTTGGTTTCTCGCGGCGCGGTGCGGAAGGCCGTGTTGATCTGCTCGAAAAACGAGATCAGATTCGTCGTCGGCGTAAACTGGCGGATAAAGGGCAGCGCCTCATCCAGTTTCCTTTTCAAGCCGGCCAGTTCGTTCTCGCTGGCGAACAGCAATGCCTTTGCCCCCATTACCGACAGGCTCCGCTGGTAAAAAACATCGCGGAACAGGTTGGTCTCCACCTGCATTTTGGCGGCAATTCGTTCCACAAATTGCCGGTTTCTATCCAGGCTGTCGCCCTCCACCACCACCACCAGACCATTGCATTGCCGGGGAAATTCCTTCTGCAGACTGAGAAAATTCTGGTGATATTTCTGGCCGGCCCCGACCAGATTATCCCGGTTCATGTCGGTCTTCAAAAAGCCGACGGTGTAAAGGATGCTCGCCAGAACCAACACCACCTGAGGATAAATAAACCAGCGCGGATACCGGATCACCGCCGCCGCCAACCGGGCCAGCAACCGCGCAAGCAAGGAATCAGCGCTCAATGCTTTCATGCCTCAGTCGCGCAGATCACGTCTCGGGGATTTCGGCGTTGGCATAAACTTCCTTCACGTCGTCATGCTCCTCCAGCGCCTCGATTAATTTGTTGACCGCAGCGACGGCCGCTTCGCCCGCCAGCGGCACGGTCAGGGTCGGCAGCGACGTGATTTCCGCCGCTTCACACTTGATCCCCTTTGCTTCCACTTGCTTGTGCACGGCTTCGAAATTTCCCGGTTCCGTCAGAATTTCGTATCCTTGCGGTTCGGCCTTGAAGTCCTCCGCCCCTGCTTCGAGCGCCAGCTCCATCAACTGGTCCTCACCCGCCGCCTCCCGTGAGACAATCACCTGCCCTTTGCGTTGAAACAGCCGGCTGACCGACCCCGGCGTGGCAATGCTGCCGCCGCTTTTCGTCACGATGCTGCGAATGTCCGATGCCGTCCGGTTGCGATTGTCCGTGCTCACTTCAACCAGCAGCGCCACGCCACCCGGCCCGTAAATTTCATATGTCAAATCCTCGAAGTTCGCGCTTTCGCCACCTCCGATGCCTTTCTTGATGGCGCGCTCGATGTTGTCGCGCGGCATGTTCGCCGTGCGACACTTGAGCAGCACCATGCGCAGACGGGGATTCATGTCCGGGTCGCCGCCGCCGATTTTGGCGGCGATGGTGATTTCGCGGCCCAGCTTGGCAAAAATTTTTCCGCGCTTGGCGTCAATCGCGCCCTTGAAGTGCTTGACCTTCGCCC
>CAYPSF010000245.1:0-5631 GCA_964413165.1 uncultured Bifidobacteriaceae bacterium | reverse complement strand
TTGGCATCCGCCGTTTTCGGCCGGATGACGTTCCGCTCTTGTTAGACGCCGTGCACGAATCGGTCAATGAACTCTGCACTTTTATGACCTGGTGCCGGCGCGACTATTCCCTGGCAGACAGCCGCACCTTCATTGCCCGATGCGATTCCGACTGGGAAAAGGGGGAACGTTATAATTTCGCCATTGTCGATCCGACCGACAAAATCCTGGTGGGCAGCGTGGGGTTGAACCGCATTGACCGGGCACATAATTTTGCCCACATCGGCTATTGGGTGCGCCGGACCCGCACGGGACACGGCGTGGCCACGTCCGCCACCCGGTTGGTGGCCAGCTTCGGGCTGAAGGAGCTCGGTTTCCATCGGCTCGAGATTCTGGTTCCCGGCAACAACGCGGCCAGCCAACGCGTCGCCCAAAAGGCCGGCGCCAAATTCGAGGGCACCCTGCGCAAAAGACTGGTTCTTTCCGATGGCCTTCACGATGCCTTCCTTTACAGCCTGGTCCCGGCCGATTTAGCCCTGCCGGTGTCGCGATCGATGGCGACCACCGCGGCCTCGCCTGCCTGAGCCCGCCCGGCCCGGACGAAGCTCCTCCCTGACCCGCCGGGTTCGTCTCGGCCATCCGGATTGCCGCGATTGCTCCAACGCCACTCGCATAAACATCACTCCCGCAAGCCAGGCTTGAGCGAAGTGGAAGGCGGACCGGAAAAATCCCCATTAACACAAAACTATTTTTCGAGTTCACGCTTCAACCGGTCTGAAAATAATCCCCGCCATTCCCGGCCTTCACGTCCACTTAAGGTTCCCGCGCGTAGAGTGAGCGTGAAGATGGCACCCGGCTAAATAACAACCAAGAAAGAGAAAGTATGAAAACGAAAATGACAGTAACCCTGGCCTTGCTGGCGCTCGGAGCGTCAGCCCTGGTCGCCGGCGCCCAGGATACCGGCCGGCCGCCGAAGAAAGGACACCGGCCACCGCCCCTGCCCCTCGTCACTGCCTTGGATGCCAATCACGACGGCGTGATCGGCGCGGATGAAATCGCCAACGCCAGCGCCGCATTGAAGACGCTGGACAAGAACGGCGACGGCCAGTTGACCGCGGACGAATTTCTGCCGCCCCGCCCGGCGCAAACGGGTGATGCCGCCAGCAAGCCGCATCGGCCGCCGCCTTCGCCGGTCATTAAAGTGCTGGATGCCAATCAGGACGGCGTGATCAGTGCCGACGAGATTGCCAATGCCTCCGCAGCGCTGCTGACGCTGGACGAAAACGGCGACGGCCAGTTGACCCGGGATGAATTCTGCCCGCCGCCACCGCCCGGACCAAACGGCGGCCCGGCGAAGGGTGAGCCGATGCCTCCGCCCGACGATGCACCGGATGGACCGCCTCCGGGCGAATGATGATTCTGCTCGTGTGAGCGGAAGGGCGGCGGGTTGGGCTGCAAACGTCGGGTGCAAAGCAGTCAATCCGCCGCTCGTTTTTCCGGAGCAGCAGCGGTTTTGTAATCCCCGCACAGGAAGCGCCACGTGATGAGCGCGGTTAGAAAGGCAATGCCACCGCAGGTAACATAGGTCAATTCTGACGAAGGTTTATCCGGCCGCATAAAGAAAAGCGTGGTGGCGAAGATCGGGCCGAGGATACGCGCCAGACTGCCGAAACTCTGTGCCACGCCAAGGTTCGCACCCTGTTCGTGTGGCGACGACTTAAGTGAAATCATGCCGAAGACCGGCGGGCGGTTCAGGCCGGACCCGATCGCCAGCACTGCCAGCGCAATCAACAGCCCGGTCAGATGGGTCTGGAAAGGCAACGCCGTCAGGCCGACCGCAAATATAATCAGGCTGACGAAAATCAACCGGGGTTCGCCCATGGCTTTGACCAGCCGATGAACCACCCCTTGCACCAGCACGGTGATGATTCCCGCGTAAGCGAAGAGATATCCCACTTGATCCCGGCTTTTCAGTCCGAAGCTCGGCGCCGTCTGCGGTTGCAACATCAGCGGGAAGGTGGACTCAAAGCAGGTGAAACAAAAAGTGGCGAGAAAGAAAATGCTGACCAGCAATCCGAGCTTGGGCTGCTGGAGCGTGTGACCCCATTGGCCGAATTTGGGCCGGGCCACGGCGGGCGCCAACCCGGGTTTGCGGCTTTCGCCCAGGATGAACCAACCGAGGATGAAATTGGCCGCGCAAAAAGCGGCGGCCACCCAACCGGGACCCGATTTGCCAAAGACATCCGCCGTGAAGGCGCCGACGGCGGGCCCGAAAATAAAGCCGAGGCCAAAGGCGATGCCGATCAGAGCCATCCCCGCCGACCGTTTCTCCGGTGGCGAAATGTCCGCTATGTAGGCCGAAGCCACGGAAATATTGGCTCCGGAAATTCCGGCAAACACCCGTGAGGCCAGAATCCACCACAAGGCCGACGAACCATGCAATCCAGAGGCATAGGCAAAGAGGGCGTAAGAACCCGCCGCTCCCAGGTTGCCGACCAGCATGACGGGGCGGCGACCGATGCGATCGGACCACCGGCCCCAAGCCGGCGCAAAGAGGAATTGCATCAGTGAAAACGAAGCGATGATCGAGCCGATGGCGAAACTCTTGGCTCCGAATTCCTCCGCGTAACCGGGCAGCAACGGCAACACAATGCCAAAACCGATCAAATCAATGAATACGGACAAAAAAATGACGAGACGTGATGGTTTGCGATTCATGTCAGCAACGAGTGGGAATTCTAATTGCAATCAGAAGCGAGTCAATTTTTCCGGCCAACTATTTTCCGGCGAATAACTCCGGGTGAACCAAATTAGACAACTATCTGTTGCTACAATAGGAACCAGGGCATTCACTTTTCACGCCGGCCGAGTTGTTTTGACAGCGGCAAAATTGTTGAGGTCCAAACTCAACCGTGCTGATAAGGCAACCGACGTCAAACCGGCGGCGTCCAAAACCGCCCTCGGCCTGCATTTCGTTTCTAATTTCCCAGACAATCTTTCTACTAACGGCTGAAACTCATTGAAGAACTTCACCCCAGGCCGTACTTTCCGTTGCTTGTGAAGATCGTGTTATCAAAATCCAATAAGTCAAATTTGCTACGTGGGAAGAACTGCCCTCTTGTTGCACCATGATTGATACCGTTTCCGAGACCGCCGGAGCCACGGCGGATTTGAAAAAGGCCCGGAGGCAAAAAGCGGCCCGCGCGGATGCCCGTCCGGTCCTTGACCGGCTGCCGCCGCATTCACCCGAGGCCGAGATGGGCGTGCTCGGTTGCGCCCTGCTTTCGCCCAACGAGTGCGTGGGCGAGTGCGTCGAAAAACTCAAGGACGGCGGCCAGGAGGTTTTCTACGACCTCCGGCACCAGACGATCTACGAAACCCTGGCAACCATGTTCAACGAACGGATGCCGATCGATCTCATTACCGTTCAACAGTGCCTCAAAGACAAGCAGCTGCTGGAACAGGTCGGCGGCATTTCGTACCTGGCCCAGCTGCAGGACTCCGTTCCCAGCGCGGCGAACTTGAGCTACTACCTCGAAATTGTGCAGGAAAAGTTCCTGCTGCGGAAAATGATCCACACCTGTACGGACGTCGTCGGCCGGGTCTATGATTACGAGGGCGAGGTGGACGCGCTGATGGACGAGGTGGAGCGCGACATATTGCGCATCAGCGAATCGCGGTCGCAAAGCACGGTGCTGGGCGTCAAGGAACTGGTGGGCAAGGCCATCGGGACGATCGAAAACTTTTTCAGCCGCAAGGGCGTGTTGAGCGGGCTGGGGACGGGCTTCGCGGACCTGGACCGGATGACGGACGGCCTGCACGGGAGCGAAATGATTGTCATTGCCGCGCGGCCCTCGATGGGCAAGACGTCGCTGGCGATGAACATCGCAGAGCACGTGGTGCTGGAGCAGAAGCTGCCGGTGGGGGTGTTCAGCCTGGAAATGAGCGCGGAGTCGCTGGTCCTGCGGCTGATGTGCTCCATTGCGCGGGTGAACCTGCGGAGCATCCGCGAAGGCTTCATGAGCGAATCGGACTTTCCCAAGCTGACCAGCGCAGCGGGCCGGCTGGCGAGCGCGCCGCTGTACATTGATGATTCGGCGGGACTTTCGATATTACAGTTGCGGGCCCGGGCGCGGCGGCTGGCGCAGCAGCACGGCGTTAAGCTTTTTGTGGTTGATTATTTGCAATTATTGCACTCTACTGCGCGACGTTCACAGGAGAACCGGCAGCAGGAAATTTCGGACATTTCCAGCGGCCTCAAGGCGCTGGCGAAGGAATTGAAGGTGCCGGTGCTGGTTTTGAGCCAGTTGAACCGCGAACTGGAGAAGGATAAGAGCCGCAAACCGCGCTTGTCCGATTTGCGGGAATCGGGCGCCATTGAACAGGATGCCGACGTAGTGGGTCTGTTGTACAAGCCGAATGCCGGGGACGACGAAGAGGGCGCCGCGGCGGAAGAGTCGGACGGCCTGCCGGTCAATCTTTTGATTGCCAAGCAGCGCAACGGCCCCACGGGCGATGTCAATTTAACCTTTTTGAAGCCGTACACTCGTTTTGAAAGCGCAGCCAAAGTCAGCGATGAAGACGTGCCGGTGGACCGATAGACGATGAAATTGTTTTCCCGCCTTTTCGGAGCCTGGCTGCTGTTCGCCTGTGCGTCGGCCGTGTGGGCGCAGTCGCTCGGCCCAAAAATTGACCGGGTGGACATCAAGTTCATCGGCCCGGCATCCGTCAGCGAACAACTCATCCGTTCCAACATCCGCATCAAGGCGGGCGACGCCTATTTCGTCGGCGCCACCGGGGACGACATCCACTCACTCTATGCCACCGGACAGTTTTACAACATCCGCACCACGGTGGACCAGGCCGACGATGGCGGCGTGATCCTGACCTTTGTGGTGCAGGCGCGGCCGCGGCTGACCGACATCAAGCTGGAGGGCAACAAAAAGCTCAAGGATTCCAAGATCCGAAAAAAGATCACCGTGAAAACCGGCCAGCCGCTCGACGAGCAGAAACTGTTCAACGACAGCCGGGAAATCCAGAAGCTGTACGAAAAAAGCGGTTATGCCGGCACCCAGGTGAAATATGTCCTGAACATCGACGAAAATGCCGGACGCGGCTCCGTCACCTTTGAAATCACCGAGGCCCCCCGGATCAAAATCCAGGCGATCGATTTCGTCGGCGCAGCGGCGTTCACTCCCAAAAAGCTGCGCGGGGAACTCAAGACCAAGCGGCACTGGATGTGGTCCTGGCTGACGGGCAACGGCGTGTTCCAGGAAGAACAGTTCCAGGACGATCGCGACCAGCTCACCGAGTTTTACCATAGCCATGGCTACCTCGATTTTGAAATCCGGAATGTGCGGCTCGAACGCCCGACGACCAATTCGATGGTCATCCGCATTTTCGTTTATGAAGGACGCCAATACCGGGTCGGCTCGGTCACCTTCACCGGCAATACCCTTTTCACCCTTGATGAAATCCACCGCGGACTGGGATTTGTCCGTAATTTCGAACATTCCAAGGCCAAGTTCGGCCCGCATGGCCTGACGATGGACACCGGCGACGTCTTCACGCCGGACGGGCTGAACCTGGACACGCAGGCCCTCGAGGACTTTTACGGCAGCAAGGGCTACGTCGACGTGCGCCAGCCCGTCA
>CAYPSF010000244.1:0-5652 GCA_964413165.1 uncultured Bifidobacteriaceae bacterium | reverse complement strand
ATTCCAGCACCCAAAGCCTCAGCGCCGTGGTCATTGACCTCGACCGCCGCAAGGTCGTTTATGAAAAATCGGTGAACTTCGACCAGGCGTTGCCGCAGTACGGCACCCGGAACGGCGTCCTGCCTCATCCCGATCCGCTGGTCAAACACAGCTCGCCGTTGCTGTGGGCCGGGGCGCTCGATTTGCTCTTTGCAGCGATGAAAAAGGACGGTGTTGCCCTGGGCCAAATCCTGGCCGTCAGCGGCAGCGGCCAGCAACACGGCTCGGTTTATCTTAACGAGCACGCCGCCGGCGCGCTGGCAAAGTTGAATCCGCAAAAATCGCTGGTGCAAAATCTGGACGGCGTTTTTTCACGTCCGACCTCGCCCATCTGGATGGATTCCTCGACCGCCGCCCAGTGCGCCGAAATCCGCCAGCAGCTCGGCGGCATCAAAGCCACGGCCGAGGCCACCGGCTCGGACGCGTTCGAGCGCTTTACCGGCCCGCAAATCCGCAAGTTTTACCAGACCGAACCGGAGGCCTATGCCCAAACCGCCGGCATTGCGCTCGTCAGCTCGTTCATGGCGTCGCTGCTCGCGGGAAAAACCGCTCCGATTGATCATGGTGACGGCGCGGGCATGAACCTGATGGACATCCGCAAAAAATCCTGGCACGCCGGGGCGCTCAAGGCTACCGCGCCGGATTTGAAGAAAAAACTGCCCGCGCTCGCCGCGTCCGGAACGGTCATCGGCAAAGTCAGCGCCTATTTCGTCCGGAAATTCAGCCTCAACCCCGAGGCGCTTGCCACCGTCTGGACCGGCGACAACCCGGCCAGCGTCATCGGCCTCGGCCTCATCCACCCTGGCCAGGTCGCCATCAGCCTGGGCACGAGCGACACGTATTTCGGCTCGATGCAGAAATGCCAGACCGATGCGCACGGCGAAGGCCACGTGTTCGGGTCGCCGACGGGAGGTTACATGACGTTGATCTGTTTCAAGAACGGATCGTTGGCCCGGGAAAAAATCCGCGAGGCTTATGGCATCCGGGACTGGAAGAAGTTCGGTGCAGCATTAAAGGCCGCGCCGCCGGGCAACCGGGGCGGCATCCTGTTGCCGTGGTTCGAGGCCGAGATTGTTCCGCGGGTGAACCAGCCGGGCATCCACCGGTTCGACCTCGATGAAAAGGACGCCGCGGCGAACTGCCGCGCCATCGTGGAAGCGCAGATGATGTCGATGCGGCTGCATTCGCAATGGATGAAGGTGGCGCCCGATCGCATTTTTGCCACCGGCGGGGCGTCGCAGGATACCCCCATTTTGCAGGTGATGGCTGATGTCATGAACTGCCGCGTCGAACGCATCGAGGTTTCCAAGAGCGCCGCGCTGGGCGCCGCGTTGCAGGCCGCGCATGGCTGGCTCGTCCAGGCCGGGCGAAAGCCGAAATGGGAAAAGCTCGTAACCGGATTTACCAACCCGGTCCCCAACAGCGAAATCCGCCCGGACCCGAAGGCGGCAAAGGTCTACGACCAGCTCATCAAAAAATACGTTCGCTGGGAACGAGAGGTTTTATCGCATTTGGCCGAAACCTGACGATCGTTTATTTATGTACTCGCGCCGCAGCTTCTTTCGGGATTTGGGGATCGCGGGAACTATTCTGGTTCTCCCCAAACTGAACGCCGCCCCCGCCGCCGTGAAAAATGATTTTTCCGACGCCGGCAATGACCGGGCGTATTGGCTGCAAATGCTCGGGCGCGTCGCCACCCCGGTATTGAGCAACCTGGCGGCCGGCAAACTGCGCGAACGGATGCCGGTGGAATGCCCGGCCGGCAACGTCGCCGGTCGGCGCAAAGTGACGCATCTTGAAGCGATCGGACGCACGTTGTCCGGTATTGCGCCGTGGTTGGAGCTGGCGGACAAAACCGGTGAGGAAGCGGAACTGGCGCGCCGTTTCGCCGGGTTCGCCCGCCAGGGCCTGGCCAACGCGGCGAATCCGGATTCGCCGGACTTCATCCATTTCACCGCCGAGGGACAATGCCTGGTGGATGCGGCGTTTCTGTCCCACGCTTTCTTGCGGTCGCCGGGCGAACTTTGGAGCAAGCTGGAGAAACCAACGCAGGCGCGGCTGGTGGCGGCATTGAAATCCTCCCGCGAGCTCAAGGCCGGCCAGAGCAACTGGCTGCTCTTTCCCGCCATGGTTGAAACCTTTCTCGCCAGCATCGGCGAAGCCTGGCAACCAGAGCCCATTGAAACGGCCCTGCGTGCCTTCGAACAATGGTATCCGGGCGACGGTACGTACGGCGACGGCCCGGAGTTTCATTGGGATTATTACAACAGTTACGTCATCCAGCCGTTCCTGCTTGACGTGCTGGAACACATCGGCAAGGTCTCCAACCGATGGGCCGGGCCGCTCGCCGCGGTGCGGCAACGGGCGCGACGGTATGCGGCCGTGCAGGAGCGGATGATTGCGCCGGATGGCAGCTATCCGGCCATCGGCCGTTCCCTCACCTACCGCTGCGGCGCGTTCCAATTGCTGGCGCAAATGGCGTTGCGCGATGAATTGCCGGACGGTGTCAACCCTCCCCAGGTGCGGTCGGCGCTGACGGCGATGATCCGGCGTACCCTGGGAGCAGCGGATACCTTTGACGCGGATGGCTGGTTGCGGGTCGGTTTGGCCGGCCATCAACCGGCTTTGGCCGAACCTTATATCAGCACTGGCAGCCTGTATCTCTGCACCTTTGTCCTGTTGCCGCTGGGATTGCCCGCCCGCCACCCGTTCTGGAACGGGCCGGCCGCGGACTGGACGTCCCGCAAAATCTGGTCCGGCCAGAATCTTCCGGCCGACCATGCCCTGAATAGTTCCAGTAAAGGTGGAAAGTAAATCCGGCGGCGATGGCGGCGCCCGTTCGTCTTACTTCGCACCCGGCTGCCCCTCCCACTGGAACGTTTTGCCTTCCTTAATTTTCACGTCGCAGGTCGTGGAGCCGTAACGCAGGCGGCAAGGGTTGCCCAACCGTGAACGCACCATGGCGGAAACCAGTTTCCGGTCCTTCCAGGTGATGTCCACCTCGAAACCGCCGCGGGCGCACAGGCCCTTCACACTGCCGTCGGGCCAGGCCGCAGGCAGCGCGGGCAGGAATTCAATTTCGTGGTTCTGGCTTTGGAGCAACATTTCGGCAATGCCGGCGGCCCCGCCGAAGTTGCCGTCAATCTGGAACGGCGGGTGGGCGTCAAACAGGTTCGGATAAACGCCGCCGCCCCGCTTGTATTTGATGTCGCCGTCGGGGACGGGATTCAGCAGCAGGGCTAAGATTTTGGCGGCATGTTCGGCATCGTGCAAACGCGCCCAGAGGTTCAACCGCCAGCCCATGCCCCAGCCGGTGGCCTCATCCCCGCGAATCTCCAGCGATTTGCGCGCGGCGGCGGCAAGTTCCGGTGTGTCGCGAAAATCAATCTGGTCGCCGGGATACAGTCCGTAGAGGTGCGAGACGTGGCGGTGATGCAGATCGTGCGATTGCAGATCGAGGTCTGGCAGCCATTCCTGCAGTTGTCCGGCGTTCCCGATTTGCAACGGGGCGAGGCGGGCGCGGGCGGCGGCCACCCGGGCGGCGAATGCTTGGTCCGTGCCGAGAATTTCCGAGGCGCGGATGCAATTGGAAAACAGATCACGCAGTATTTCCAGGTCCATCGTCGGTCCGGCAGTGATGCTCGTTCCGCCCGTCGCTGCCGGATTTCGGTTTTCCGGCGAGAGGGACGGGCACGTCACCAGCCAGTGGTGCGTCGGTTCTTCCACCAGCGTGTCGAGGAAGAATTGGGCCGACCCCTTCATGGCGGGATAAATTTTCTTCAAATAATTTTTATCGCCGGTGAACAGGTAATGTTCCTACAGGTTCTGGCAGAGCCACGCGCCGCCCATCGGCCACATGCCGGAATTCGGGCCGTCAATCGGCCCCGACGCGCGCCACAGGTCCGTGTTGTGATGGGCCACCCACCCGCGGGCGCCATACATCACCCTGGCGGTGTGCGCGCCGGTTTGCGTCAGGTCCAAAACCATTTGCGTGAGCGGTTCAAGACATTCGCCGAGGTTGCACGACTCGGCGGGCCAGTAATTCATCTCGGTATTGATGTTGATGGTGTATTTGCTGCCCCAGGGCGGTTTCATCGAGCTGTTCCAGATGCCCTGTAAATTTGCGGGTTGACCGCCGGGGCGGGAACTGCAAATCAAAAGATAACGGCCAAATTGGAAATAGAGCGCGGCCAGCTGCGGGTCCTTGCCCTCGGCGAAATGGGCGACGCGCTCGTCCGTTGGCAAGCTCATGGAATCGGTTTCGCCCAGATTCAGTTCGACCCGGCGGAACAGTTTTTGATGTGCGGCGATGTGCTCGGCGAGCATCCGGTTCATGCCGCCGGCGGCGTATTTCCTGCCGGCTGCCGCGATTTGCCGGCGGGTGACGGTTTCGGGATTACCGCTCACGTCTTTGAAGTTCTTGTAGCTCGTCGCGATGGCGATCAGCAACGTGGCCGAATCAGCCCGGGCAACGGAAAGGGTGTCCGCCCCGGCAGAGACTTTTCCGCCCTGTGCCAATACCCTGACGCGGGCCTGGAATTTCAGCGCGCTCCGAATACCTTCTGCCGAACCGTTGACCCCGTTCATTACGAGGGTGTCTCCGGTTTCGGCCTGAACGGTTGCCTGTTGCGGCGTTTTCATTCCGGCGGTGAATGAAATCTGCCCCGGCTGGTCGGCGGTGAGCCGTATGACGATGACTTCATCCACCGGGCTGGAAAAAATTTCACGTTTGAAGCGAATCCCGTCCGCCTGGTAACTGACACCGGCGACGGCGGTATCGAGATTCAGGTCGCGGCGATAATTTTCGACCGCTGCGTTGGTAGGGAATTCCAGCAATAAATCGCCGACGGTTTCATACGGCATCTGCCGGAGGGGTTTCGCCATCAGGTTGCTGGCGATGAGGCTGGCCGCCGCGTCGTATTTGCCCGCGAAAATCAACTGGCGCACTTCGGGCAGCGCGGCGAGCGCGTTGGTGTTGTCCGGATCGTACGGCCCGCCCGCCCACAGGGTGTCCTCGTTCAGTTGCAACTGTTCACGCTCCACCCCGCCAAAAATCATCGCGCCCAGCCGGCCATTGCCGATGGGCAGGGCGCTGTTCCAATTGGTCGCCGGTTGTTGATACCAGAGGGTCAGGAAATTGCCGGAATCTGTAGCGCAGCCAGCTGTGGCAGAAACGAGCGTTATGGCGTAAATGAATCCGCCAGCAAGAAGTGTTTGAAGTGCCGGTCTCATTTTTTTCTTTGCCGATTGTTCCAGGTTAACATTGAATGCGCCGGAAGCCCGGTTGCTGATGTAGCGGTGGCTGCGAGGTGGCCGGGCGTCAGCGATTCGTTGGTTGCCCGTCCCACTGGAATGTTTTGCCCGGCTTGATTTTCACGTCACAGGGCGTGAAACCGTAACGCAGGCGGCAGGGATTTCCGAGCAGCGAATGCACCGTGGCCGAAACCAGTTTCCGGTCCTTCCAGGTGATGTCCACCTCGAAACCGCCGCGGGCGCACAAACCTTTCACGCTGCCGTTGGGCCACGCTTTCGGCAGCGCGGGCAGCAGGTTGATTTCGTCCTCGTGCGATTGCAGCAGCATTTCGCACATGCCGGCGGTGATGCCGAAGTTGC
>CAYPSF010000243.1:0-5671 GCA_964413165.1 uncultured Bifidobacteriaceae bacterium | reverse complement strand
CGCGCCTGCTGGAAATCTGGCAGAACCTGGTGGAGAACGCCTGCAAGTTCATGGGCAGCCAGCCCCGGCCGCGGGTCGAAATCGGAGTGGAAAAGCGCGGACCGGAGACAGTATTTTTCGTGCGCGACAATGGCGCAGGCATCGAGCCGCGTTACCAGGCCAAGGTGTTCGGCTTGTTTGAAAAACTGGATCCGAAAAGCGAAGGAACGGGGATGGGGCTGGCCCTGGTCAAGCGGATCGTGGAATTGTACGAAGGCCGCATCTGGGTTGAATCGGCCGGTCCCGGGCAGGGCGCGAATTTCCTGTTTACTTTGCCCGCAGCGGTTATTCTTGAGCTGAAACCATCGCCGTAGCCAATTGCCATGGGAACAACGCCTTTACGCCTGCTGATCGTGGAAGATGAAGCGGCCCACGCCACCGCGATCCAGCGCGCCTTTGAAACCGACGGGGCCGGAACCCAAATCGAAGTCGTGCGTACTTTGCAGGAATTCCGTCGCCACGGCGCCGATCGCCCGCCGGACCTCGCCTTGCTGGACCTGAACCTGCCCGATGGCCGCGCGGTGGAGGTGATGACCAGCCCGCCCGAGTCCGGGGCGTTTCCCATCCTGGTGATGACGAGCTACGGCAACGAGCAGGTGGCGGTGGAAGCGATCAAGGCGGGCGCGCTGGATTACATTGTCAAATCCGCGGAAGCCTTCGGGATGATGCCGCGCACGGTGGAGCGCGCCTTGCGTGAATGGAAGCTGCTGGTCGAGCGTCGAGAGGCCGCGGCCGCGCAAAAGAAACTGATTGCCGAACTGGAGGAGGCCCTGTCCCGGGTCAAAACCTTGAGCGGCATGTTGCCCATCTGCTCCGCCTGCAAGAAAATCCGCGACGACCAGGGCTACTGGAGCCAGGTGGAGGGTTACATCCAGGCGCATACCGATGCCCGGTTCACGCACAGCTACTGCCCGGAGTGCGCCCAGAAGTATTTGTCGAATCTGGACGAGGAAGGCGCCAATACGCCATGAAGCCGCCGACCCGTCCGCGGCGGCCTGAACCCCCGAAGAAATTGTTATGACGAAAGGAAACCCCATCACCATTTTGCTGGTGGAAGATGACCCGGCCCATGCCGAGATTGTGCGGCGCAACCTGGGAGATTTTCGCGTGGCCAACCGCATCATTCACGTGAGCGATGGCCAGGCGGCGCTGGATTATCTCTTCCACGAGGGCGCTTATGCCGATGCCCAGGCCAACCCCCGGCCGAGCCTGATTCTCCTGGACCTGCGCCTGCCCAAGGTGGATGGGCTGGAGGTATTGCGCCGGATCAAGGAGGACGAGCAGCTCAAGCTCCTCCCGACCGTCGTGCTCACGACCTCCGCCGCTGAATCCGACATGATCGGCGCCTACGCCAATGGCGCGGGCAGCTATCTGGTCAAGCCGGTGGACTTCGAGAAGTTCACCAAACTGATGGAAGCTTTTGGCTACTATTGGCTGGCGTGGAACCGGTTTCCGGACTGAAAGCCCGCTGCCCGCCTGGCCCGCGCCGCCGGGCTCCGCTGGCTAAAGTCTGTCATGCCAAAGCCAATAGATGGCACGATTTTATCCCGTTAAACGTTTGACACCTAAATGGTTGTGGGCTTAAAAAGGATGCCGGAAAAATCATCATGAAAATCAATCTTAAATCATTGTTGGCCACCAGCTTGTTCATCAGCATCACGTTTTCCTCCGTGGCCGTGGCGCAAGACCAAGAGCCCCGATTCTATCTCCGGGGCGACTTGGGGGGCACGATCAACGAGAATACAGCGCTGAAGGAATTCTTTGGCCCCGTCACTCCCGGTTCCACGGTGAAATTCGACCCCGGGTTCCGCATGGGCGTGGCATTCGGCTATGAGGTGACGGATTGGTTTGCCGGGGAATTTGAAACCGGGGTCATGGCCAACCAGATTAATTCAATCACCGACGGGAGCGTGGACAATGCCACGCTGTCCAATGTCCCGCTGCTGGTCAACGCGCGGTTTCAACTTCCCAACCGGTCCCGTTTCACTCCCTATATCGGTGCCGGCGTTGGCGGGGCGGCGGCGTCCATCAACTCGGACAGCATCACCGTGGGTGGCACCCGGATGACGGGAGGCGAATCCACAATGGTCTTTGCCTACCAGGCCTTCGGCGGGGTCCGGTACAAAATCAATGAGCGGATGGGGATCTGCCTGGCTTATCATTACTTCGCCACCACAGACCCGGAATGGAAGGTGAACTCCACGTCTGGTGTTTCCAGCGACCGGATGAAGCTAGGCGGCATTCAAACCCACGCCATTACCGCCGCCTTTGAGTGGCGATTTTAAACCGGCCGCCGCCAGGGCGGCTCCTCGCTTCTCGACAAACCGGCTTTTTCTCCTAAATTAGCCGCAATGTCGTCTGCCAATCAGCCACTGGTCATCGCCGGGCGGATTTTCCGGTCGCGGCTCATCCTGGGTACCGGAAAATTCTCCGCGCCCGAGGGCATGCGCGACGCCCTGGCCGCCAGCGGCACGGAAATGGTCACCGTCGCCCTCCGCCGCGCCGATTTGAGCGGCAAAAACGACCCGTTTGCGAACATCCTGGAGTTCATTGACCCCAAAAAATTTCTGCTCCTGCCCAACACCAGCGGCGCCATGAACTCCGAAGAGGCCGTCCGCCTCGCGCGCCTCTCCGCGGCGGCCGGCTTGCCGAAATGGGTGAAGCTTGAAATCCATCCCGACCCGCGTTATTTGCTGCCCGACCCGGTGGAGACGTTCAAAGCCGCCGAAATCCTGGTCAACGAAGGTTTCACCGTGCTGCCTTACATCAATGCCGACCCGGTCCTGGCCAAACGATTGCAGGATGTCGGTGTCGCCACGGTCATGCCGCTCGGTTCGCCCATCGGGTCGAACCGCGGCATCCAGACCCGCGAACAAATTCGCATCATCATCGAACAAGCCACCGTGCCGGTAATCGTGGATGCCGGTCTCGGCGCGCCGAGTCACGCGGCGGAGGCGATGGAAATGGGAGCCGACGCCGTACTGATCAACACCGCCATCGCCGTTTCGAGCGATCCGAACCGGATGGCGGTCGCGTTTAAAATGGCTGTGGAAGCCGGGCGCACCGCGTTTGAGTCCGGGCTGGCCGCGACGCAGGAAACCGCCAGCGCCACCAGCCCGTTGACGGCCTTTTTGGATTGAATTTTAAGCTGCAGATTTTCACAGATGAAACACAGATCATTGCAGATAAAATCTTTTGTTTTCATTTGTGTTCAATCGGTGTTTCATCTGGCGCTGAAATATGAGCTCAAGAACCCTGTCCCCTTCGCGTGTGCGGCAAATTCTGAAGGCCGCGACGAATACCCGCATTCTGGTCCTTGGCGACGTGATGCTCGACCAGTTCATCTGGGGCGGCGTGTCGCGTATTTCGCCGGAGGCGCCGGTGCCGGTGGTGGATTTTGAACGCGAAAGCTTCATGCCCGGCGGCGCCGCGAACGTCGCGCGCAACCTCACCATGCTCGATGTGCCCGCGGAAATTTTCGGCGCGATTGGCACCGACGATGCCGGCCGCCGGCTGCGGACGCTGTTGGGCGAGCAAAAAATTGGCTGTACCGGGCTGGTGACGCACGCCGCGCGCCATACCAGCGTCAAAACCCGCGTCGTGGCCCATAAACAACAGATGGTGCGCATTGACCGCGAAACCCGCGACGGCCTGGACGCAAAACGGACCAGCCGGCTGCTCGTCGAACTGAAAGCAAAACTCCCGAAGGCCGCCGCCCTCATCGTCGGCGATTATGGCAAGGGGGTGGTGACGCAGCCGTTGTTGAACGAAATCAAGACCCTCTGCCGCGCGCGCGGCATCTGGCTCAGTTTTGATCCCAAGCCGGTGCATCATTTGAATTTGAGCGGCCTCTCGCTGATCACGCCCAATCGCAAAGAAGCCTTTGAACTGGCGCACCTGCCGGACGAAACCCGCCACCCGAATCCGCTGGCCGACAAGAACCTCATGCTCGTAGCCGAACGCCTGCTCAATGAACTTCGCCCGGCGGTGCTGCTCGTCACCCTCGGCGAACTCGGCATGTTGCTGTGTCAACGCGGACAAAAGCCGTTCCACATCCCCACCGTGGCCCAGGAGGTCTTCGACGTTTCCGGCGCCGGTGACACGGTGATCGCCACGTTCACGCTGGCCATCGCCGCTGGCGCGTCGCCGGTCGAGGCGGCCATTCTTTCCAATCACGCGGCCGGCATCGTCGTGGGCAAGGTCGGCACCGCCACCACCACGCCGGAGGAGTTGTTGAACAGTTTCAGTAAACGTTAAACGCGTTGAACCGTTGAAGCGCGAAGAGACGATTTAACGATTTAACGATTTAACGATTCAACAAAATGAAAATCACCACCGACGCCATCCGCGCCATGAAGGCGCGCGGGGAAAAAATCGCCGCGCTCACCGCGTATGATTATCCGATGACGAAGCTGCTCGATGAGGCGGGCGTTCCGTTGATCCTGGTCGGTGATTCGCTGGGCATGGTGGTGCTCGGTTATCCGGACACCACGCCCGTGACCCTGGCTGAGATGGAGCATCACCTGCATGCTGCCGCACGGGCTAAACCGAGCGCCTTGCTCGGGGCGGACCTGCCGTATCGCAGCTACGAGACCGCGGCCATGGCAGTGGAGAACGCGAAACGGCTTGTGGCCGCGGGCGCGGAATTTGTAAAAGCCGAGGGCGGGCGCGGGATTATCAAGCAAATCTCGGCCATCGTGGCTGCCGAGATTCCCTTTTGCGGACACCTCGGCATGCTCCCGCAACGCGTGCTGGAGGAGGGCGGGTACCACGTCAAAGGCAAAAGCGAGCCGGAGCATCAGGCGTTGCTGGACGACGCCCGGGCGCTGGCCGATGCCGGCGCGTTCGCGATTGTGCTCGAACTTGTGACCCCGCCGGTCGCCCGGGAAATTTCCCAACGCATCCCCATCCCCACCATCGGCATCGGCTCGGGACCGGATTGTGACGGGCAAATCCTGGTGACCAACGACTTGATTGGCACCTTTCCCTGGTTCACGCCGCGCTTCGTGAAACCCCGGGCAAACTGCGCCGCGGAAATCAAGGCCGCGGTGACGGCGTGGAAGGATTCCCTCCCGACGGTCTTTATCGTTGGTTTAACTTGGTGGGGCGAGCGTCCTCGCGAGCCGTGGTTGCTACACTTTGGCGCGCCAAAGCCGGCTCGCGAGGACGCTCGCCCCACCGAAAAATCAAACTTCCCTGTCGCCTGTCGGCCCCACAAAAACTTTTCATCGGATGAATTGTTCACTAAGGTAAAGTTAATGGAATTGGACGCATTGATTGAATCGGCGGCGGGCAATGGCGCCAGTGATTTGCACCTGGAAGCCGGGATGCCGGCGGCGTTGCGCGTGCGCGGCACCTTGCGGGTGACGGGTGAACCGCTGCCGCCGAAAACGCTGGCCGCCCTGGCGCGCGAGCTCATCGGCGAGGAGCAGTGGCCCGTATTCCTGGAACGGCGCTCGTTCGATTTGTCCAAAACCATCCGCGGCGTCCGCTGCCGGATCAATATTATGCAGACCGCGCGCGGCACCGGCTTCGCCATCCGATTGCTCAGCGCCTTTCAAGCCACGGTCGAAACTCTCAATTTGCATCCCGACCTCAAGAAGCTCGTCAAAAACGCGCATGGCCTCATCCT
>CAYPSF010000242.1:0-5709 GCA_964413165.1 uncultured Bifidobacteriaceae bacterium | reverse complement strand
ACGCGAGGAACTGGTTCGCCTCGTGTGGCTATAGTTTTATTTAAAATGCTCTAAGAGGCTGATTGACAGTAAATTATGCCTGATTTTATTGGTTAGTCGATCACTATTGCACACCAGTTCCGACTATTTTTCACCAGCTTCTATACACAGTTTTATACACAGCTAAAAGATATGCAAGAGGCCCAAATGCCACCCGAGTTGACACTCGCAAATCGTGGAAATCCGTACGAGTTCATTGCTTTCAGCTATTTCCCGAGTGGGGCAAGGAAGACATCGATCTGTTGGTAGAACCAGTTCGGGTCATCGAACATGATAAAATGCCGCGTCTCGGCCATGATGATTTTGCAGTTTTTGAGTTGAGTATATTGATTGCGGAATCTGCGCTCAACCTCCTCCCTTGTTGCATAGTCTCTATAGGCGATCCACGTACCCAGCACGAGCGTAGGCGACTTGATCTTGGCCACATCATCACGCAGATCGTGGCTGAACAAGTCGAACATGGCGTCACCGGCGGCCAGAGGGTCGGTGTTTCTGACCCAAGACATCACGCGGTCGAAATCGGCAGGCTTGGTTACCATCGTCCTGACCCATGGCTCCGAATTCGTCACAAACTGCTGACGGGCGACCGCCATGCCGGAGCGGATCATTTCAGCCATGGGCTTGGCGGTTTCCACCGTGGCCGACGGCATGGAACCGGCGGGCAGAAATGGCATGGAATCCACGATGACGAGCGGTCCCGGAAGATCAGGATCGTGCGCAGCGAGCCAGAGGGCGAGGAAACCGCCGAGGCTGTGGCCAATGATGATGGGGTGGTCGAGTTTTTGGTCGCGGATGTAAGCAGCGAGGTCATTGCGGACAGTTTCGAGAAAAGGGGCTGGGATGCGCGGCTGACCGGCGAAACCTGCAAGGGTCAGAACGTGGCATTGGTAACGATCCTTGAGATGCTCGACGGTGCCTTCCCAGACCGCGCCGGAGGATGATAAGCCGGGGATCAGAATTACGGGCTGCCCTTTGCCGGTAATTTTGACGGCGAAGGATGATCTCCTGGGCTCGTCACCGGCTCGCGCGGAGTGCGGGGCGAGAGTTGTGGATAAAACAGCCGCAGCCGTGACAATAAGTATGTGTATTCGTTTCATAGAAGTAATCTGCGGAATGGGATGTGATCGGTTTAGCGTCCGGCTTGTTGCTGCCGTGATTGCTTTCGCCAGTAGAGGAACCGGGGTAGCATTGAGAGGCCGATTAAGAGAATTGAGAGATTACTGAACAAGTAACCGTGGGAGAATAGCGCGCTGTTCCGCACGAACGCCTGGGCTGTTTCATCGTTGGCGTGTTGTGCGAGGGTAAATCTGCCGAGCGCGAAAGTGTGGGCCACCGCTGCGCCGCCGCAGCACCCAAGCCAGGCAATGGCTGCGCCGCCGCAGACCATATAACCCAGCGCCACGGCGCCTACGGCGAAGAGGCCAAAGGCCATTCCCCCACACGTCAGCAGACCCAGCGCACAGCCGCCAATCGCCACCCCACCGGCCGCGATGCCGCCAATGCTCACTGCACCCACCGCCACCCCGCCGCAGGCAAAAAGGATTCCGTAGGCCACGTTGCCATAGGCAATCCATCCTTTGACCGGCATCCGCCTGCCGCTTTCTCCGCCAAGCCGGATGTGAATCAGCGGCCATCCGAACAACGTCCACCGACTGCGATACTCATACGAGAGACCGATTAGCCGCGACCCATTGGGGGCCGCGCTGTCATGCGGTTCAGCCGCCTCTTCAAGACCAATGCGGCGTTGGCGGATTGTCGACCAAATGGCCAGCCACAAGATCAGGAGCCCATAACCGAACGACACGCCAATGATTGCCCAGGTGAGCAAAATTGGATGGGTCGTCCAATACGACCCAACCAAGACCATCCCTCCGAAGAGGGAAAGGTTGAAAGCCAATATCAGCGACCAGGTAATCCAGGCCATCTTGATCTTGAACTGCCGTTCGCGCGGGGATTTAGTGCTGTCAATGTTGATCCTTGTGCCCAGGGCACCGGCAAGGATTCCGATGACCGGGGCGAAAAAGGCGCCGAACAATCCGACGGCTGCCACGGCTTTGGTGGTCGCGCTGCCCTTGGCCGCTGTGGCCCCGACGGCTGCCGCCTTCGCCGTAGCCGCGAACAACGGCAATGCCGCCAGCACGCCGAGCGTAAATGCCTTGCCCGGATTCGTCCGCTGCAGAGTCCCTTCGACGAATGCCGTCACTTCCTCCGTCAGCAACTTGCGTCCGCGTGACAACCTTTGCTTCACCGCGTCATCGCTCAATTCCAATTTCTCGGCAATGCCCGCAACTGACTGTTGCTCGCGGTAGAAAAGGACCAGCGGCTCACGATAGACAACCGGGATCTGTTCGAGCGAACGCCAGAGAATCGCTTCCTCCTCGCGGCTGATGGCCCGCTCGGAGGGATTGGGATCCCGCGCCGGGGTTTGGTCGGGGGTGTCCAGCGTTTCCGCGCCGTGCGTCGGTTCGCGTCTTTGCCGTCGCATCGAATTGCTGATGACCGATCGCGCGATGCTGCACAACCACGACCGCAGCTTCTCCGGCTCGCGCAATTGCCGCAGTTGCTTCCACGCGATCACAAACGTTTCCTGGGCGAGATCCTCGCTTTGGGTCAGGCTCCCCGTCGCGCTGTAAGTCAACGAACAAATCAGCGACTGGTGCTGCTCCACGATCCGGCCGAAAGCCTCGCGGCTTCCGGCCAGGCTCTGGGCCACCAAATCCATATCATTGTGTTCCACGACGGGCTTGATTGCGGTTGAAATCATAACACCGCATAAGAGGCAAAAAAGGCCAAACCGGTGACAGGAAACATTCTGGTTTTGATGCCGTGGACGGGCGGCACGATATCGCCCGCCAGACCAACTCCAGCGTTCCTGCAGGTGCTCTGGTAATGCCGAGTTGAAAAACGAAAAAAGAGGCAATTCCTCAGTGGTTTTGAGGAACCGCCCCGGTTACTCGGCATAATCCGGCGCTACAGAAAATACCCCAACTCGCGCAGGAATGAATAACGTAGCCGAGTTAAGTCACAACTGATTCTTTGGCTCACTTCGAATTCACATAAAGGTAGCTGCGGGCGGTTTCCAACCACTGCATTTTGGCCTGGAATCGCAGGAAGAAACTTTTGTAACCCTCTTATAGTCAAATCGGTGTTTGGGGGCGGAATCGACCGACTAAGAGGCTGATTTCGTTGAGATTATGCCTGTTTCTATTGGCTTAGTCAACCACTAGCCACTCACCAGTTCCGACTAATTTTCACCATTTCTGTACACAGTTTTATACACAGTTATTGATGACGATTCGTTTGATGTTGTTCATGGTTTTCGGCCACAATTGGTTCGGCGTTCCAAATCTCCTTGGCATACTCGGCAATGTTGTGGTCGCTGGAGAATTTGCCGGATGAGGTTCGTGCTGGAGGCCGGCGTCGTGAGAACTGACGACTGTCTTTCCAAGCGTATTCAGGTTATGATGGCAGTGTGCATTCCGCCATTCGCAGTCTTATTCTGCAATTCTTCGCCGTCGGCTTGGCGGGCAGTTTATCTGCGCACGCGTTTACGGACATCGGACCTGCCGCGCCAAGTCCGGGAACGAACGACATTTTCCAGCTCTCGACCAGCGGCATCCAGACCTGGCCCGACGGGTTGAATTATTTCACCGACAACAATCCGCCCGCCGGGCAGACCTTCACCACTGGAACCAACGCGATGAAGCTCGTGTCGGTCGCCATCAAGACGGCGGGATTGAATTCCGGCAACGGTTACGGCACGCCCGCGAGCACGCCGACGTATTATCTCCGCATTTATTCGGTGAGCGGCAGCACGGCGACGTTGCTCATCACGTTCAGCGCGCCGAATCCCGGTTTTGCCGACGGCGACTGGCTGAAATGGAGCGGGATAAACGTGCCGCTGGGCACGAACCAAACCTACGCGTTTTCGTTTGGCATCAAACCCTCCAGCGGCGGTTGGGCGGCGCTGGCCGCGGCTACGAACGCCTACGCCGGCGGCGAAATCGCGCTCATTCCCATCAACGGTGGCACGATCACCACCGGCAGCAGCCACAAGTTTGACGCGGTGTTCGATCTTGGTCTGCAAGCGGCGGCCACCAATATTCCCGCCAACATTCCACTGCCGGTTCCGACCTATGGGTGGAACCTCGGAAATACGATGGAGCCGCCCTGTGGCGTGGGCTGCTGGGGTCCGTTGCCGACCCAGGCGCTGTTCACCTCTGCCGCCAACGCCGGGTTCAACGCCGTTCGCTTCCCGTGCGCGTGGGATTCCAATGCCACCACCAACGGGAATACCTACCCGATCAATCCTGCTTACATGGCGCAGGTCAAGCAGGTGGTTGACTGGGCTATCGCCGCGGGAATGCATGTCGTCATCAACGATCACTGGGACGACGGCTGGTTGGAAAACAACATTGGGACAACGGTGGATCCGACCCTCAACGCCAAGATGAATGCCTACTGGACACAGATCGCAACCGCCTTTGCCGGTTACGACAACCATTTGCTGTTTGCTGCGGCGAACGAACCAAACGTGAACAATCCAGTGGAGATGGTCACGTTGATGGCTTACTACCAGACTTTCGTCAACGCGGTTCGCGGCGCCGGCGGCAATAACACCAACCGCTGGCTGGTGTTGCAAGGCGGCGGGGACACGTCATGGTTGAATTCTCTTCCGACGGATACGGTTTCCAATCGCCTGATGATGGAATATCATTGCTACACGCCTTCTCTGTTCACGATTTTTCAAAGCGATCAATCGTGGGGCAATGCGATTTACTTCTGGGGGGCGGCTTACCATTATTCAGGGGACCCAACCCGCAACGCCAGCGCGCCCGAGGAAGGAGCCATAGACTCGGGATTCCAACAATTGACCGACCAGTATGTCAACAAGGGCATACCTGTGATGGTGGGCGAATTCGGGGCCGGGCCGAAGTCGTTCATTGCGGCAACAAACGCCACCGAAGCAGCCTGGAATAGTGCTTCCGTGCATTATTGGGACAAGTATGTGGCCGAATCCGCCCGTGTCCACGGACTGAGTCCGTTTTATTGGAGCACCCCTGGCAGTATATTCGACTGGACTACGGGCGCGGTTACTGACTCGCAAGGTGTTTCGGTGCTGACAGGTGGAGTCGCGCCTCCGCCGCCGAACGGCGCTCCTTATGCCGCGTCGGGTCTCACAGCAACGGCCAGCAACACCAATGTTAATTTGTCCTGGACTGCCGGCAGCGGAGCCACCAGCTACAATCTCTACCGGGCAGCGGAATCCGGTTACGAGAGTTCCATTGCACCAATCGTCACCGGCATCACCGGCACGGCTTATACCGATACCAATCTCAACAGCGGCACCACTTATTACTATCAGGTGGTTGCCGTCAATGGCTCCGGGCCGACAGGTTTTTCACCCGAGGCCCACGCGACGACCACCGGCGTCAACCCGGACCCGGCGCAATTTAACTTCGAAACCGACCCGCAGCGTTGGGCGGCAGGCGGTAGTCCCATCGCTGGAATCGCGACTTCAACCGCACAGCACTTTGCGGGCAGGCAGTCGCTGGCGGTTAACTTCAATGGTGGTGCGGCGGGATCATCGTCCGTGTCTGTCGGCGACGTCGTTATAGCCGCGGGCAAGACGATTACCTTCCGGGTCTGGATCCCGAGCGGCAGTCAGAT
>CAYPSF010000241.1:0-6147 GCA_964413165.1 uncultured Bifidobacteriaceae bacterium | reverse complement strand
GCCTCGGGCTACGTGCTCAAACACTCGGCTCCGGCCGAATTGACGACGGCCATTCGGGCGGCGCTGGACGGCAAGACCTATGTGAGTCCGGCAGTGGCGGGGAATGTATTGCGGGTTATGAACCTCGAACCGGAGGAATCCGGCGATCCGGTGGCATCGCTCACGCCGCGGCAACGGGAGATTCTGCAACTGCTGGCCGAAGGCCGCTCGGCGAAAGAGATTGGCGGGATGCTGGCAATCTCGGCCCGCACGGTGGAGTTCCACAAATACCAGATGATGGAAACGCTCAGCCTGCACACCAACGCCGGGCTGGTTCACTTCGCCCTCAAACACGGCATCGCGGAGATCTGAGCCCCCGTCCGCAGGGTGCCGGCAGCTTGATTCGGCTCTCCAAGGCCTGGTCGTTCCCTCTCCCCAACACCCAGTAATTTTACTAGCCCCAATCTGGTAATTCTCCGAGGTCACACCGGGGCGCTGGTCGGCCAAAGTGCCGTCCACGACTCCGGCAATGATTCAAACAACCCCGGAAAGAACACAACCTGACAGCCAAAAAAACACACCTTATGAAAACAACCCTCGGCTCATCCCTGATTCTGGGCGCCGCTTTGGCGGCCGCCCTCGTCTTCAACCTGCCGGCGCAGGAAGACAAACCTCTGAGTGCGGAACGGTCGATCCTCGTTTCGGCGACCGCGAAGGTGGAGGCGATTGATTACACGAAGCGCGAGGTTACGCTCAAAGGCCCGCTGGGCAACGTCGTCAGCTTCGTCGTGGACGAACGCGTCAAGCGGTTGAATGAATTCAAGGTCGGCGATGAGGTGACGGCGGAGTATTACGTCTCGCTGGCGGGCGAACTTCGCGCCCCGACCGAGGATGAGAAGAAGAATCCCCTGACCGTCCTCACTGCCGCGGCGCGCGCTCCGAAAGGCACTTCGCCGGCGGGCGGTGCCCTGCGTGCGTTCAAGGTGGTGGCCACGGTCATCGGCCTTGATCTGCCGACGCAGTCCGTTACGCTGCGGGGTCCCAGAGGCAATTACGTCACGATCCGCGCCGAAAGCGTGGACAACCTCAAGCAGCTTCGCCTCGGCGATACGGTCATCGTCACCTACACCGAGGCCCTGGCCATCTCGCTACAAAAGTCGACGCCCGCGGCGAATAAGGAATAAGGCTTCATCACTCGCCAGGTGCAGCCAGTAATTTTACTAGGCCCAATCTGGTAATTTTGCGAGGTCACACCGGGGCGCACATCAGCCAGAGTGAGATCCCCAATTCCTGATTTGCCCGGGGCAGCGCATTGGATCGGCGAGTCGGAAAGGAACACAATAATGAAACCAGAGGTTGTCAGTTGCGTGCTTCTCGCCGACCGGCATCACGGTGTGACGGAAGGCGCGCGGGGGATGCTCGAGGCGACTTTCGACGCGGTGGTGATGGTGGCGGATGAAGATTCCCTGGTCGAGAGCGCGAAGCGGCTCCAACCCACGATGGCGGTGGTGGACGTTTCCCTGTTGGCGGGTGACAGCCTCCGCTGGCTGAAATGGCTCCGGGCCCTTTGTCCGGGGCTGAAACTAATCCTGCTCAGCGTCCACGACGAGCCGAGTGTCTGCCGGGCGGCGATGGCGGCAGGCGCGGACGGTTTTGTCCTCAAACGCGCCATCGCGACGCAACTGCTCGATGCGGTGGACGAAGTGCTGGCCGGCCGATCCTACGTGCCGCCCGGGATGGTGCAGGAAATTTCGCCGCCGAAAAAGCCGGACCCCGAAAACCAGCCATAAACAAAACATCCATAGAAAGAACTGGAAGGAACCAAATTATGAAAACCAAACAACTCCTCATCGCACTCGCAACCTTGGCCATGGCTGCCACCACTACCCTCCTCACCGGTTGCAAGTCGACCGGTTATGATGCGGGGAATAAAACAGCCGCCGGCATTCAGGCCGCCGCCAACCAAATCGCCGCCATGCCCGCCCAAATTGACACCATGCTGGCGAGCTTGAACGACATCATCGAAAAGCCGCAGGCGGATTTGCGCCCGCAATACAAGCAGTTCGCCGCCAACCTGTCCGAGGTGGAGTCGTCCGCCAAAGACATCGCCGACGCCCGCAGCGCCATGGCCGACAAGCAAAAGGAGTTCTTTGCCAAGTGGGATGAGCAGCTGGCGCAGATAAAGAACGAGGATATCAAAGCGCGCAGCCAGAGCCGGAAGGAAGAGGTCAACCAGAAGATGCTGGCGATCAAAACCAGCTATCTCGAAGCTGCAACGGCCTTCAAGCCCTTCATGGCCGACCTCAAGGACGTGCAGAAGTACCTCTCGGTGGATTTGACCGCCGCCGGAGTTGCCTCCATCAAGGAAACGGCGGCCAAGGCCACGCAAAGTGCCGTTCCGCTGAAAGCCTCGATTGCCAAGGTGGCCGAGGATTTCAAGGCCCTCGGACTTGCCATGTCTTCCGTCGCGCCCCAGCCGGCCGCGCCGGCGAACTAAAATTCAGCAACCCGAGGGCACCTGGCCATGAACTGGATCATTGAAACCTTTCGGAGCTATCCTGAGATTGCCATTTTTCTCGCGCTGGCTTTCGGCTTTTATGTCGGAGGGCTAAAGTTCGGCAAATTCAGTCTCGGCAACGTGACTGGTGTGCTGCTCGCCGGGGTCCTCATTGGCCAGTTGAACATCACGATTTCGCCCAACGTGAAGGCGGTGTTCTTCCTGATGTTTCTTTTCGCGGTCGGCTACAGCGTCGGGCCGCAGTTCTTTCGTGGACTGAAAAGCGACGGGTTGCCGCAGGTATTTTTCGCCGTGATTTTGTGCGTGGCCTGCCTGTTGGCGACGTTCATCGCCGCCAAGGTCGCCGGTTACAGCATCGGTCAGGCCGCCGGGTTGCTCTCCGGCGCCTGCACGATATCGGCGGTGCTGGGTGTGGCGGGCGATACCATGGGCCAGATTGGACTTACCCCCGAACAGCAAAAGGCCATGGTGGACGCCATGCCGGTGGCTTATGCGGTCACTTACCTGTTCGGCACCGCCGGCTCGGCCTGGTTCCTGGCGTCCATCGGGCCAAAGCTGCTCGGGGTTGATCTGGCCAAGGAATGCGCCGAATACGAAGCGAAGATGGGTGGTGCGGCCGATGCCGGCGACCAGATGTCAGCCTACCGGCGCTTGACCACGCGCGCCTATCAGGCGGGGGCGGATTCGAAGCTGGTGGGCAAGACGATCGCCGAATTTGAGGCCCGGTTTACCGTGCCGCGCGTGTTTATCCTGCGTCTCCGCCGTGCGTCAAAAATCTGTGAAGCCGATCCGAAAATGGTCATCCAGTCTGGTGATGTATTGGGGCTGGCGGGGCCGCGCGACCTGTTATTGAAGATCGAAGCGGACCTCGGCCCGGAGATGGACGACCGTGAACTGTTCGATGTTCCCGTCGAGCTGCTCGACGTGGTCATCACCAACAAGACTTTCGCGGGCAGGACCCTGCTGGAAATCCGGCAATCGGAAGCGGCCCAGGCAGTCCGCGGCGTATTCCTGCGCAAACTCATTCGTGGCGGCCAGGAAATGCCGTTCAACGCCGGCACCAAAGTGGACCGCGGCGACGTGGTGCAACTTGTCGGTCCCGTGCAAGCGGTGGATGAAGCCGCCAAAGCACTGGGCTATGCCGACCGGGCCACTGAGAAAACCGACGTCGTGTTCATGGGGTTGGGCATCGTGATTGGCGCGCTTATCGGCGCTATCACCATCCACTTCGGCCAGGTGCCGCTCAGCCTGAGCACCAGCGGTGGCGCGCTCATGGCGGGTCTGGTGTGTGGCTATCTGCGCGCGGTGAAGCCTACCTTCGGGCGCATTCCGGCGCCCGCGCTCTGGGTGTTCAACAACATCGGCCTGACCGCCTTTATCGCGGTGGTCGGGATCAGTTGCGGGCCAAGTTTTGTGGCCGGGCTCAAGACGGCCGGCGTCAGCCTCTTCCTGTGGGGCGTATTTGTCACCACCGTGCCCTTCATCGTCGGCATCTTTGCCGGCAAGTACCTGTTCAAGATGCACCCTGGCATTGTCCTGGGCGCTTGTGCCGGCGCTCGCACCACCACAGCAGCCCTGGG
Source organism: uncultured Bifidobacteriaceae bacterium (assembly GCA_964413165.1). Classification (GTDB taxonomy): domain Bacteria; phylum Verrucomicrobiota; class Verrucomicrobiia; order Limisphaerales; family UBA11358; genus UBA11358. The sequence continues at coordinate 2,070 of CAYPSF010000241.1, read as the reverse complement.
CGCCATCCAAGACGAGGCCAAAAGCAAGGTCCCCGCGCTGGGTTACACCATCACCTATGCCGTGGGCAACGTGCTGCTCATCACGTGGGGCGTGGTCATTGTGTTGATGATGAAATGACAGTGAAAAAACCAAAAATCCAGGACGACTCTCAACCCAAAAGTCATTATGCCAAAACCGAAAGCAAACTCCCCGAAATCGGTGGTGCCCAGCGGCCTTCTTGATCAATTCAACCTTGAAGTCCCGGAGCACTTTCCGGAACACAGCCTCAATCCCCGCGCGGCCAAGAACATCGTCAACAGTGAGGCCATGACCGACGCCAATCCGCTGCTGAACCTTTCATCCTTTGTGACCACGTTCACCGAGCCGGAGGAAGCGGAGGTGGCCCGGGAGAACATCATGAAGAACTACATCGACCATGACATGTATCCGCAGGTCTTCGCGATGGAGACGAAGATGGTGAGCTGGCTGCATGATTTGTGGAACGGGCCGAAGGATGCCGAGCCCTACGGGACTGCAACCGTCGGTTCATCCGAGGCGTGCATGCTGGCCGGTCTGGCGCACAAATGGAATTGGCGCCAGGCCCGGCAGAAGGCCAAAAAGGACGCCACCAAACCTAACATGGTTACCGGAGGCAACGTGCAGATCGTATGGAAGAAATTCCTGAAATATTTCGACGTCGAGCCGCGGATCGCCCCGCTGGAAGTTGGCAATTACCGGCTGACGACCAAACACCTCGACCAGCTCGTCGACGAAAACACCATCTGCGTCGTGGCCATCGCGGGCCAGACTTTTACCGGCGAAGACGACGACATTCAGGAGATTCACGACTGGCTCGACAAATATGAGCAGCGCACCGGCATCAACATTCCGATGCACATCGACGGCGCGTCCGGCGGCTTCGTGAACCCGTTCCTGTATCCCGACTACGAATGGGACTTCCGCCTGTCGCGCGTGCAGTCCATCAATGCCTCCGGCCATAAGTTCGGCCTGGTGCCGCCCGGACTGGGCTGGGTGGTCTTCCGGGATCGGAAAGTTTTCAACGAGGACCTGGTGTTCTACGTGAACTACCTCGGCGGCGAGATGCCGACGGCCACGCTGAATTTCAGCCGCAACGCGATGCAGATCGCTGTGCAGTACTACCTGTTCCTGCGCCTGGGCCGGGAGGGGTACACGTCCATCATGCGCCACGCCGTCAACAACGCCGAGCGGCTGCGCGACAAGCTCGTCGAGAGCGGCTATTTCGACATCATGAACCAGACCCAGCGCATCCCGGTCGTGGCACTGACGCTGAAATCGAAGTACAAAAAATTCAACGAATTCGACGTGTCGGCCAAGGTGCGCGAGCGCGGCTGGGTGCTCTCCGCTTACTCGATGCCGGCAAATGCCGAGAGCGTGCGCTCTTTGCGCATCGTGGTGCGTCCGCATCTCAACCGCAACGTGATCGATGTGCTGGCCGAGGACATCATCAAGGCCTGTGATTTTCTCAAGAAGAACGGCGGCAACGTCAAGCCGCCCAAACTGCATACGCACAAGACTGCGTCCAAGTGCTGAACCGGTTGGAGCCGGACGCCTGGAAGCGATGCAAGACATGGAAACCGGAAGCAAACGCCATTGTTCATGGAACTGCTGAATCACATCCTGAAAGCCGCCCCGGAGACCGCGCTCTTCGTGTCGCTGTTCGTGGGGCATCTCCTGGGCCGGGTGAAATTGAAAGGCTTCAGCCTCGGCGGCGTGGCGGGGTCGCTCCTGGTCGCGCTTCTGATCGGACAATTGGGCGTCGCGCTGCCGGACGCGTTGAAGGCCGTCTGCTTCGCCCTGTTCATCTATGCCATCGGCTTCAGCAGCGGCCCGGAATTCTTCGGGGGACTGAACCGTTCCTCGATCAAACTCGTGCTCTCATCGGTCGTGCAATGCGTGACGGCCCTGGTCGGCGTGCTGGTCGTCTCCCACATTTGCGGCTTCGGCAAGGGCTTCGCCGCCGGGATCGGCGCGGGCGCGCTGACGGAAACGGCCATGATGGGCACGGCGGGTGACGCCCTCACCCGCCTGGGATTGCCGGCCGACGAGGT
>CAYPSF010000240.1:0-6185 GCA_964413165.1 uncultured Bifidobacteriaceae bacterium | reverse complement strand
ACTCGAATTTCTCGACGCCCTTCATCAGGCCGATGTTGCCTTCCTGGATCAAATCCAGGAATGACTGGCCGCGGTTGGTGTATTTTTTGGCGACAGAAACAACGAGGCGCAAATTGGCCTCAGCCATGTGCGTCTTGGCCTTGAGCCCGCGGTCGGCGGCGCCCTTCAATTCCTTGAACACGGCGAAAAACTCCTCGCGCGGCATCCGCACGAATTGTTCGAGCGTCTGGATCTTGGCGCGTTCGGCCTCGATGGTGGCGCGACGTTCGGATGTGGTGCGCAAGCCTTCGAGTTCCTGGATGTGGCGCAGGCTGGCCTGGAACTTCTCATGGATGTTGCCGGCGACCATGATCATTTCCTCCACGACCTTCTGCTTGTAAAAGAAACGCGGGAAGATTTCCTGCAGCTTGAAGCTGAGTTTTTTCAACTCGCGCTGCAATTTTTCCTTGCGGCCCTTTTGCAGGGCCTTCTGCCACATGAAATACTTCGCGTCCACCTTCTGGTCGAACGTGCGGATTTTCTTGATGAGCTTGCGCAAATCACGCAGGTGACCCTCGCGGTTGGCGATTTTCTTGTCAACGATCACGCGGTCAAAACGTTCCTTGGGCGGCTCGGACAGCAATTTTTCGGCGATGGCGATGTGCTCCTTGGCGGTAAATCCGAGGCTGTACACGATGCGTTTCATCTCCAGCTCGGCCTCTTCGATGCGCTTGCAAATCTCCACTTCCTGTTCCCGCGTGAGCAACGGCACCTTGCCCATCTGGTTCATGTACATCCGGACCGGGTCGTCGAGAATTTCCAGCCGGGCATCCTCGTCCGCCTCTTCCTGCGGCTGCGCGGGTTCGGGCTGCTTGGCCCGTTCAGCCTCGGCCTGATCCATGACGATCTCCACGTCCAGACTCCGCAGCTTGGTCAGCAGCGCGTCCAGGTCTTCGGGGCTGAGATTGTCCGGCAGGACGTCGTTGACGTCGTCGTAGGTGATGTAACCGTGTTCCTGCGCGAGATGCAGGAGCGTCCGGACCGTCTCGGTCAGGTCCACCGTCGATTGAATGGGGGTCCCGGCGGCATTGGTGTGGCCGTTTTGCGGCGCTTTTTCCGCAGCAACGGTGCTCCCATTTCCATGAGGCTTGGTTTTTTGCGGCTTCGCCGCATCCCGACGCGCACTGGAAATGACAAAGCGCCGGCGCAACGTTGCCGGCTTCGCGGCAGCACTATGTCGGGTGTCATTTTGATGATTGCGCGTTCCACTGCCTCGCGCCATTCTTTTTCGCTTCAGCATAAATTGTAATTAGACCTATCAAGGTTCATTTGGTTCAGAAAAACTCACCTATATCCTTACCAATGAACCACGTCGGTTCTGTATAAATATGCACACCCACCCATTGAACTCCGGGAGAGCGCCCACACCAGAAGACCGACGCGGCTTCATCTTAGCCCCTTTTGCTCAAAACTCAAGAAGAAACCGTCGCCGGACTAAACTTTCAAAACATTGCAAATCAACTACTTATGATGATTAGCTATCATTATTACCAGTCTTTTATTGGTTTATTTTGTCTTTCGGGCGGGGTTTTGGGCTTTAACTGGAGGAATTGTTCGTCGCCCTTTTGTGTGTCCAACAGTCGTCGGGCCTCTTCCGGCGACATCTCCCGGGCGGCCGCTGCCTGGGCCTGTTCGCCCTGTCCGTCCTTCTTATCGTTGGGCTGGCCGTTGGACGGCTGGGGCTGATTTGGCTGCTGATCTTCCTTCTTCTGACCCGGCTGGTTCTGCGCCTGCTGGTTGGATTGACCCTGGTTCGACGCCGAATTCTGGTTTTGCTGCTGCGAGGGCGATGGTTGACTCTGCGACTGACCCTGGTCTTTTTGTGACGATGGTTGATTCTGCTGATTCTGCTGGTTTTGTTGTTGTTGATTCTGGTTCTGTTGGTGCTGTTGTTGCTGTTGCTGCTGCTGTTGTTTCAGCAACTCTTCCAGCTTTTTCAATTTCTCGTCTTCGGGATAGCGTTTCAGTCCGCCTTCGACCGCCTGTTTCGCATTGGCAATATTGTTGGAAATATAGAATTGCGCGCCAGTGTTGAAAAAGTCATCAGCGGACTGGGCGTCGGCCGCCTGCCAGGCCAACAGCAGCAGGCTAAGGATGATTGGGAGTGACAATCGCATCGATGTCCTTGAGTTTTTTTATGTAATCCTGGAATTTTTTGGCGGCAATCGGATGGTTCAGGCTTTCCATGATTTCCAACGCCCGGTGATATTCATTCCGGCGGACGGCCGCGTCGGCCGCCTGCTTGGCCCGGCGCATGGCCTCGCGGAGCTGGGCGATGAGGTCCAGCTGCCGTTTCACGAAGGCCAGATTGGACGCCGCATCCACATCGTTTGTGTTCAGCTGTGCCGCGCGCGTATAGCTGGTAATGGCTTCTTTCCAGATTTCCTCCATCGCGTTCAATCCGTCGGAGTCCGGTTCGAATTTTAGTTCACCCAGGCGATACTGCGTGTTACCCAGGTTGTAATAAGCCTGCTGCTGCAATCGCAAATCCGGGGCGATGGTTACCCGTCGGAAACTCGCCGACGCCGCCTCATAATTGGTGGCGCGGTACGCCGCCACGCCCGCGTTGAAAACCAACCGCAGGTCGTTCGTATCGACCTGCGCCAGGCGCTGATATTCCTGCCACGCGTTGGTATAGTTGCCGGCGTGGTAATCACCGAGCGCGCTGGACGATGAGGCGGCGGCATTGCCACAAACTGACAGCACCAGCCCTGCGACCAGCAACGCGATCGGAACGCCCGGTTTCAAGCCACCTTCCGGTTCAAGCCCGGACGGGCCCGCCTTCGCCCGGGTACCTCCTCCTTCGCTTGGCTTCGTCGGGACGGGTCGGTGCGGCGGGGACCGGCGCTCCGGCAGGAACATTTCCGCCACTAACAACAAAATCGCCACCGCCAGCGGCCATTGAAATTGTTCGTGATACCGTTTGATCAGCCGTTCCTTGCCCTCCGATTTCGGCAACGGCGCCAGCCCGCGTTCATAAAGCGTATCGATGGTGGTCGCTCCGCGCAAAACCAGGTAGAAGCCGCCGGTGGCCGTGGAAATTTCCTGGAGCAATGGTTCGTTCAGGTGCGATTTGACAACATTGCCCTGCTCATCGCGAACGTAGTCCGTGTTTCCGCTGGCATCCGTGAAATGCAGCAGGTCGCCGGCCGGGGAGCCGATGCCGATGGTGAAAATTTTCAACCCGGCCTTGGCCGCGTTCTGCGCCGCTTCGAGCGCGCCGGCGTCGTTGTCCTCGCCGTCCGTGAACAGCACGAGCACCCGGTGATGGTTGTCTTCCTTGAACGCGGTCAGGGCGGTGTTGATGGCCGCGGCGATGGCAGTGCCGCCCTGCGGGATCGTGTTCACGTCCAGGGCCTGCACGCATTGCTGGAATGCCGTGTTGTCAGTCGTCAGCGGGCACTCCAAAAAAGCCTCGCCCGCAAAGGCCACCAGGCCCAGCCGATCGGTCCCGGCCTTTTGCATCAATTCCAGCGAGGCCAGCTTGGCGCGGGTCAGCCGGTTGGGAGTGATGTCGGTGGCCAGCATGCTCTTGGATGTGTCCACCGCCACCACGATGTCCAATCCCCGCTGTTCGACCTCGGCCAGGTCAAATCCATGCTGCAGCCGGGCCAGCGTGACCAGCAGCGCCGCCACCGCGAGGATCAGGAGCGCGCACCGGATCTTTTGCCGGGCGGGCGAGACCCCGACCGTCAACTGCGACAACAACCGCGCCTCGATGAATTGCGCCAGCAATTTTCGCCGCGCGCGCATCGCCCACCCAAAAAACACCGCCAGCGCCGGCGGCAAGACCAGCAGCAGCCACAACAGGTTGAGATGCTCGAATCTCATCTTGAAATCGTAAATCGTAAATCGTAAATCATAAATTTCACGGCAGCCTCCGCAATAGGGTTTGTCCCAGCGCCACTTCGATCAGCAACACCACCAGCCCAAACAGCACAAACCACGGAAACAGTTCATCGAACTGGGCGAATTTATTGATGACCGCCTCGGTCTTTTCCAGCTTGTCGATCTCCGCGTAAATCTGCTTGAACCGTTCCGCATTGTCGGCGCGGTAATATTTTCCGCCGGTCTGGCCGGCAATTTTTTGCAGCGTCTCCTCGTCCACGTCCACCGGGATGTTTCGATAGCCGACCTTGCGCCCGCCCATGAACACCGGCATCGGGGCCGACCCGCGTTCGCCGATGCCGATGGTATAGACTTTCACCCCCAACGCTTGGGCGGCCTGCGCCGCCACCAGCGGATCGACCTTGCCCGAATTGTTCTGACCGTCGGTCATCAAAATCACGATTTTGCTCTTGGACTTCAAGTCCCGCAGCCGGTTCACCGCCGTGCTCAACGCGTCGCCGATCGCAGTCTGGTCCGCGTTGATGGTGCCGATTTCCAGCCGGTCCAGGTTTGCCTGCAAGTAATCGTGGTCGAGCGTCAACGGCGCGGCAATGAACGCCTGGACCGCGAACACCACGAGCCCGATGCGGTCGTTCGGGCGTTGGTCGATGAAGTTTTTCAAAACCGAACGGGCCATGTCGAAGCGGTTCACGCGCTCGCCCCGCACGACAAAATCCTCCGACAGCATGCTGCCCGACAAGTCGAAGGCGACGGCGATGTCCACCCCGCTGGCTTTGACGGTGGCCTGGCTTTTCAGCATGCGCGGTTGGGCCAGCGCGACGATGAGTGCCGCCAGCACCAGCCAGCGCAACGCCGCCAGCAGGGCCCCCGCCCGGGAACGCCGCGCCCGCGTCAGGCCCTCCACCAGTCGCACCGAAGAATACAGAAACGCCGGCGGCTGGCCGCGTCGCCCTTTCAGCCAGGCCAGCAACGGCAGCAGCAAGAGCAGCAGCAGAAAATAGAGATGCGCAAAGGTCATGCTGAAGCAGGGTCGAGAGCCGAGGGTCGAGGGTCGAGGGCCGGCAACTCCGGCTGCGGTTCGGTTTCTTCCACCAGCCGGATGGCGGAGGCATGCAAGCCGCGCAATTCCGGCTCGCCCGGCTCGTATTTGGCAAATTTCACCAGGTCGCAGCGCTCCAGAAATTCACCGAGCTTTTCTTTTTGTTCCGCCGCCAGCAAATTTGTGCCCTGCAGCTCGTGCAAAAACTCCTCGGTCGTACGTTCGGGCGCGCGGAAGTCGAACCGCTCCTCCAGGTAAAGGCGGATCGTGTCGGAGACCAGGACACAGAAGATTTTTGGCTGCGCGATGAGCGCGAGGGCCTCCGCCAGCTTTTGTTTGGCGCGGACGTGCGCGGGCACGGGCGGCACGACCGGGATTAGCGAGCGCCGTTTCCGCCACCAGCGCCAGGCAAAAAACAAGATTGCCAGGACCGCCAGCACACCGAGTGTCCACCCCAGCCAGGCCCAGCCGTTGGGAATTTCCACCGGGGGCTTGATGTCGCGGATATCGTTAAGATTCGCAGCAACGGGCGCCGTTTGGACTGCGGCGGCAAGCACAGCGCGACACCGCTTTTGATCGCAGGGAAAAGCGCTGTCGCCGCTGCGCTCTGCCAGCGCAGTCCAAAACTTGGCTGATTTTGACCTTTGGACTTTGGCCTTTGGACTCATCCCCGCAACCTCCGCTTTTCACGACTTTCAAAAAACCGGCCCAGCGCCGCCGAGTAGGATTCATCCGTCCGCAATTGAATGGCATCAATACCGGACGACCGGAGCTGCCGCGCCAGTTCCTCTTTATGGTTTTGCTGGCGCAAAGCAAAGGCGTCGCGGCTGATGGCGGGACCGGTGTTGAGCTCCAGAATTTCGCCGGTCTCGGCGTCCTCCAGCGTCAAACGGCCCAGCGCAGGCAATTCGAGTTCGTAACGGTCGGCGATGTGCACGGCAACGACGTCATGCCGGCGATTGGCCATGCGCAATGCGGTTTGAACTTCACGCGGCAACGGCCCGACGGCGGTTGATGATTGCGCGGACCCATCGCCACACTCCAGAAAATCGGAAATCACGACCGCGATAGCGCGGTGCGGCAGCACCCGGCCCATGAATTCCAGCGCCTGGACCAGATTGGTGCCGCGGCGTTTCGGCTCGAAGAACAAAACCTCGCGGATGACGCGCAGCACGTGGCCGCGGCCCTTGCGCGGCGGGATAAACTTTTCCACCTCGTCCGTGAACAGCAGCAGGCCGACCTTGTCGTTGTTGCGGAT
>CAYPSF010000239.1:0-6312 GCA_964413165.1 uncultured Bifidobacteriaceae bacterium | reverse complement strand
CGTTTTTGATCACGTCCTGGACGTCGTCCTCGGAAATTTCCCGGTCGGCGGAAACGACCGGGTGCACGCCGCGATTGTTGAAGCCGCGGATATGCACCCCGGTGACTCCCAGATAAACGTTCCGGATCTCCACGTCGGCCATCTGTTCGGCTTCGACGACGGCGTTGCGCACGTCTTCCTCGGCCTGCTTGGGGTCCACAATCTCGCCCTTGCGCACGCCGCGGGAACGCGCCTGGCCGAGGCCGATGACATTCAGCGTGCCGTCGGCATTTTGTTCGCCGACGACGACACAGACCTTGGATGTGCCGATTTCCAGACCGACTACGATGGATGAATCATCAAACATTTTTCCTCCGGGTGGTATGGGGTGGATTGACCGGCCTGGGCGTCGGGGACGGAACGATCGCGGCTTCCATCCAACGGACCGGGACGTTGTTGGAAACCGCCAAATTGAGCGTCGACACCGATTTGTTCATGCGTTGTCCCCAATCATAGATCTCGCGCCAGCGCCGCAATTGTTGCTCCAAACGGTCCAAACCGAAAGTAATTTCGCCGCCCTGGTCCGTCGTCACCACGACGATGCCGGGCGCCGACACGTCGATGCGCCGGAGGTCCACCAGCCCGGCCATCGACGAATGGCCAAAGGCACCGATCAAAACCAGCGCTGCCTGCACCTGCGGCAGTTCGATACGCCGGCCCACCTGCAATTGATACACGTTCAGCCCGGATATCACCGGCAACCGGCTGCTCACCTGGGCCAGCGGGATGACACAGGACCGCGGGTCCAGCGGCTGCATGACCCAGCCGTCCGCATCGAGCTGGAACACCTCCACGGTGATACCCCCGGCCGCGCCGGCCCGCGGGAGATTCACCTGCGCCACCGGGTCGCGCTCCGCCACGCTGATCTTCAACGTGCGCGGCAGGACGCGTTCGACGGAGACCGAATCGATGGTGGGGACCAGCTCCAGGTTCCGCTTCACCGCCGCCAGGTCGAGCGCGATCAAATTGTCACCCAGCTTCACGCGCGACCACCGGCGCAGCTGTTCCGGGTCAATCACGCCATCGGTCTTCACCTCGACGTGCTGGATGGCAAAGGCGGAATTTTCGTAAACGAACTTGTCCAGCGCCCACTCCCCGCTGCGCCAGAGCAGGTAAAGGCCGAAGACCGTGCCGAACAGGATGCCCGCCGTCAGCGCCGCCAGTCGCGTGCGCGTCGCCCGCACCTGGTCGGAGCGCAGCTTCACGTTGAGCACATGCACCCGGTGCAAGCGCCGGTTTTTTTGTTCGCGTCTAAACCACATAATCAAATGCGGAATGCAGATTGCGGAATGCGGAATGAAGAACAGCCTTCAGGCCATGAACCCGAATCCGTTCCATTCTGCATTCGACATTCTTCATTCTTCATTTCCTTTTCAGCGCCAGCTCCACCATCCGCTGGCAGAGCTGCGCGTAATTCAACCCGGCCGCCGCCGCCGCCTTCGGCAGCAGGCTCGTCTCCGTCATCCCCGGCAGCGTGTTGACCTCCAGCACGACCGGTTCATCGTTGGCGCCCACCATCACGTCCACCCGCGCATAGTCGCGCCCCCCCACCGCCGCAAACGCCCCCAGCGCGGCGGCCTGGATCCGCCGGGTCGTGGCCGCATCGAATTCCGCCGGGCAAAAATATTCCGTGCGGCCCGCCGTGTACTTGTTTTTATAATCGTAACTGCCGGTTTTGGGCCGGACCTCGACCACCGGCAGCGGTTCTCCGCCCAGAATACCGACCGTGGTCTCGCGGCCAATGATTTTTTCTTCGATCAAAACCTCCGAATCGAACTTCAAGGCCTCCGCCAGCGCCGCCGTCCAGTCTTCCACCCGCTCGACGAACTGCAACCCGACGCTGGACCCCTGCCGCACCGGCTTCACCACCAGCGGCGGCTGCCAGCCCTTCGGCCAGGGAGCGGTCTTCGATTTCACCACCAGAAATTTCGCCGTCGGCACCTGACTTTCCTGGCACCGGTTTTTCGTCAGCACCTTGTCGAATGCGATGCGGCTCGATTCGGCGTCGCAGCCGGTGTAAGTCGCGCCGAGTTCGTCCAACCGCCGTTGCACTGTCCCATCCTCGCCGTAAGTTCCATGAAGCACGAGAAAAACCACGTCGGTTTCAGGCGGCAAATCGAACCGGCCGTCTCTTGGATCCACTTCCGTCACCTGATGGCCCAGGGAGCGCAACGCGCCGGCCACCGTCGCCCCGGAACGCAGCGACACCTCGCGTTCGGCGCTCGGGCCGCCCAACATTACGGTAATTTTAAGTCTGGCACTCATTCCTCACCGATGATTTCCACTTCCGTCTGCAATTCAATGCCGCGCGCTTCTTTCGCCCGCCGTTGCAAAAGGGCGATCAACTCCAGGACGTCACGGGCCGTGGCCGAGCCTTGGTTCACGATGAAATTGCCGTGCTCGGCCGAAACCACCGCGCCGCCAACGCGCGTGCCTTTCAATCCCAGTTCATCGATCAATTTGCCCGCCGGGATGGTCGCCGGGTTCTTGAACAGGCAGCCGGCGCTCGGCGCGGCGGGCTGGGAACTCCAGCGTTTCTGGCTGAATGCGCTCATCCGCTGGGTGATGGACACCTGCGAATCCGGCCGGCCTTTCAACACCGCGCCCAGGGCGATGTGATTTTTCAACGTGGCACAACTGCGATAGGCAACATCCAATTCCCTGGGCATGAACTCTCGCACCGTACCGTCCGGACCCATCAGGCGCACCGACTCGACGACTTCGAACGTCGTGCCGCCCATCGCGCCGGCATTCATGCGGAGCGCGCCGCCGACGCTGCCGGGGATACCTTCCAGGAATTCCAGCCCGCTCAAGCCATGGCGCCTGGCCTCGACCGCGACCTGCTTCAATTTTGCCCCGGCGCCGCACTGCAGCCGGTCGCCGACAATCTCAATCCGGCTGAAAGCGGGCTGGGACAGGCTGATGACCACGCCCCGAAAGCCGCCGTCACGCACCAGCAAGTTCGAGCCGCGGCCGATCACGAAAAACGGCCGGCCTTGTTCGCGGCAAAACTTCACCACCCCCGTGAGGTCCGCCTCCGACGCCGGCTCGACGTACACGTCCGCCGGGCCGCCGATGCGCAGGGTGGTATGCTTCGCGAGCGGTTCGTCACAACGAATGACCGTTGCGCCCAAAACGCGTCCGGCCAGTTCGCCCGCAAGATTGGTTCCGGCATTCACGATTCTTCCAAAATGGAATTCCCCGGCATCATGCGCCCAGCGACACCGTCTGCCGGGCGGACGCATCCACGCCACCGGATGGGACGGCGGCAGGTTGCGCTTGTCCGGCGGCTTTTCCCGGTTGCCGCGCAATGGCGGCGAGCATGATTTCGGCGATTTGTTCCGCCGCTTTTGGCGCGTGCCATTGCGCCAGCGCGGCCTGCATTTTCGCGCGGGCGGCCGGGCCTTCCAACAATTCACACAGCAGGGCGGCGAGCTTTTCCGGGGTCGCATTTTTTTGTTCGAGCAGGCGCGCCGCGCCGGTCGCCTCAAAAGCCTGGGCATTGTAAAATTGATGGTTGTCCGCCGCGGTCGGGAATGGCACGAGCACGGCCGGCAGGCGCACGGCGGCAATTTCCGCCAGCGACGAGGCGCCGGCGCGGCTGATGGCGATCGTCGCCGCGCCGAGGACCATGTCCATTTGCGCCAGGAACGGCTTTACCACGGCCTTGAAACCGCGCGCGGCGTAGGCTTGTTCCACTTTCTCCACACTGGCCGGACCGGTAAGGTGCAGCCATTGCCAGGTCGAGGTGCGATTGCCCAGTGACGGCAACGCGGCCAGGATCAGGTCATTGATGCCGCTGGCACCCTGGCTGCCGCCCATGACCAGGATGGTCTCACGGGCCGGGTCCAGCCGGAATGCGGCGCGGCAGGGCGTGGGATCGCCGGGCTGAAATTGCGGACGCACCGGCGTACCGGTCACGGTCACTTTGCGGGCGCGGAGGCGGGCCGCGGCGCCGGGAAAACCGACGAACGCCTCATCCACGTATCGGGCGAGGAAACGGTTGGCGCGGCCGGGGACGGTGTTGGATTCGTGCAAAAAAGTCCGGGCGCCGAATTTCCTGGCGGCGAGGACCGGCGGTGCGCTGGTGAAACCGCCCATGGCGAGCACGGCCTGGGGTGGGCGGGCCGAGAAAATTTTCCGCGCGGCGCGCCACGATTGCCAGAAGCTGCGGGCAAACGAAAAGTAGTTGCGGTTTTGCAGCCCGACGGCGGGCAGCGTAATGATTTCCATGTCCGTCGCGGATTTCGCGGCTTCCCGGTCGACTTCCTTGGGGGAAACGATCAGGGCGACGGTGCAGCCGCGCTTTTGCAGTTGTTCGGCCACGGCGATACCCGGAAACAGATGCCCGCCCGTGCCGCCGCAGGCGATGGCGACGAAGGGCTGGTTGGCTCCGGGGGCGGTCATGGGGCGCGGGCGGCGAAGGGATTTTCGTCAATGACCGGGTCCGGCGTCCGGGTTTTTTCCCGCGCCGGCGCATAGCGGGCCACGCTGAACAGCAAGCCGACGCACATCAGCATGATGAGCAGGTTCGAGCCGCCATAGCTGATGAACGGCAATGGCAGGCCTTTGTTGGGCAGCGCGCTGGTAACGACGCCGATGTTAATGGCCGCCGAGAGGCTGATCAAAAATGTGATCCCCGACGCCAGCAGGCTGCCGAACGGGTCACGGGCCCGGAGCGCGATGTAAATCCCGCAAACGGCGATGATGACAAAGGCGATCAGGACCAGCAGGGTGGCGATCAAGCCCAGTTCCTCACCGATGATGGAAAAAATAAAATCGGTGTGATCCTCCGGGACGAAGCCGAGTTTTTGGCGGCCGTTGCCGAGGCCGAGGCCGGTCCAGCCGCCGGACCCCAGCGCAATCATGGCCTGATACGCCTGATAGCCCACGCCTTCCTTGTGCTCTTCCAGATCCCACCAGCTGAAAATGCGCCGGAGCCGCATCGGATCATGCACCAGGGAAACCGCCAGGCCGGCCAGGCCGACCAGGACCGGGGGAACAATATATTTCCAACGGACGCCGGCGATGAGCAGCATCGCGCCGCTGACCGCGGCGAGCAGGATGGTCGTGCCGCGGTCCGGTTCGATGAAGATCAGGCCGAGCATCGCGGCCACCAGCGCGCCGGGGAAAACGATGCCGCGTTTCCAGGTCGCCATCTGCCGCTGGTAACGGTCGCCGTACCATGCGAGCATGACGATGAGCGCGATTTTTCCGAACTCGGACGCTTGAAAGCGCACGCCGTGGAAATCAAACCAGCGGCGCGCGCCATTGATTTTTCTGCCGACATGAGGAACGAGCACCAGCAGGAGCAGGAGCAACGCGCAGAGGAAGATCGGCCAGGCAAATTTCTTGAGCCATTGATAGTCGAGGGTGGTCGCCGCCACGCAGAGGGTGAAGCCGAAGGCGCACCAGATGAGCTGCATCATCAGGTAATGCGCGCCAACCTGCGTCACACTCGAGCTGTAAAGCATCACCAGCCCCAGCGCCAGCAGGGCGGCGACACAAAAAGCCAGAGTTGTGACGGCGACTTTCATTTCAATGCCTCAAAATCCCGCAAACCGCAGGACCAGCCGCTATCAAGCCAACGTTTATTGACCGGAAGGCGTACCGGCCGGGGCGGCCGGGGAGGAATACGCCGGCGGTGCCGCCGGAGCCGCAGCTCCAGCCTTCGCCGGAATCTTCAGCTTCTGCCCGACATTGATCCGGGTCGAGGACATGCCGTTTTCGGCTTCAATCGCCTTGACGGTCGTGCCGTGGGCCTTCGCAATCTTGGTCAACGAATCACCGGATTTCACAGTATACGTTTCGCCACCCATGCCGGTATCGGCCGGGGCAGAAACGCCCGTCGGTCCCGGCGCGGTACCGCCGGCCGGAATGGCAATCTTCTGTCCGACTTTCAGCTTGGCCGGATCCACCCCGGGGTTGGCGGCTTTGAGCGCGCTGAGGGTCACGCCATTCTTCTTCGCGATTTTTCCGAGGGTGTCGCCGTGGACGACGACGTATTCGGGAGCCGCGGGAGGCGGGACCACGACCGGCGGGGCGACCACCGGCGGGTTGGAAGCCATCATGGGCGCAACATTGGTGTCCATGGCCACGACGTTCGTGTCCGGCGGCAGCTGGTTTTCTTCGCTAACTTGTTCGCGTTTGCAGCCCTGGATGAGCATGGCGATCAGGCCGGCGGTGCCGACGACGAGCATGCAAAGCACGCCGAGGTACATGCGTGAACGGCGTTTGCTTTGCTGCTCCAACAGGGAGCCCTGAGGTACGAAC
>CAYPSF010000238.1:0-6328 GCA_964413165.1 uncultured Bifidobacteriaceae bacterium | reverse complement strand
CGCTCGTGGGCATCAAGGCGCGCCCACCGCGGCTGTCGCAGCCGGCGCTGGAGACCCTCGCCATCATTTCGTATCGCCAGCCCATCACGCGGGCCGAGGTCGAGCAGATCCGCGGCGTGAACGTGGACGGGACGATGCAGACGCTCATGGAACGCGGTTTGGTGGAAGCGGTCGGCCGCGCCGAGGTGGTGGGGCGTCCGCCGACCTACGGTACGACCGCCATGTTCCTCGAATATTTTGGCCTGCGCGGCCTGGAAGATTTGCCCGCCGCGGACGAACTCCGCCGCATCGTCGTGGAAAAACCGCCCGGCCCGGTCACGGCTGAACCCGGCCTGGCCACCACGCCGCCAGAACAACTGGCGTTGCAATCGGCCGCACCGGAGCCCGGTGAAGGCGGGAAGCCGGAGGCCGGAAGTTAGAAGTCACTAGACGGAACCTTGAGCTGTTCTGCGAAACGCAGCCTCGTGGTTCGTGTGAACGTAACTATGCGTAACCATGGCCGTTCAATTCATTCGCGGCCCCAGATCAATTTCTCTTCCCAGCGTTGGCGGAAGTGCGCTGTTTCTTTATTTGTAGTTGATTTGCAGCCACTTGCGAGTTGCCTGTTTGACATCGCCGGCCGACATTCGATAATTGGCTCGTATGCAGCCTAAGCTGGCCTGCCTTCCTGCAGGTCAGCGCGGGGGACCCAACCCTCGGATTCCGCCAAGCGGCCCGGGGACGGGGCGAACGACAGTGGTGAACCATTGTCGAGGTCACTTTCAGGACCCAGCCCGTCAGCTAACCTCGTCGGCATCTGGGAGGGCGATCCTCTAGGCCCCGCTGGTGCGGGACACCCACGGTCTCCCCGATAAAAACGCGTTGCAATCGCCCCGGCGATAAACCGGTGCGGTGTGCAACCGCATCGGAGATGGGTTATGACAATGCTGGCAATGATGAACGAAAATTCGCCGGTTCTGATTCCGGCGATTCTGGTGTTACTGGTCTTGGCACTTGCCGGGCCGTTGTTGTTTGGCACGGTGCTGATCCAGGAACGGCAGGTAGGTATTGTGGTGAAACGCTTCGGCAGCCGTGTCTTGGAGCCAGGCTGTCTGATTGCGCTCGCCGGCGAGGCCGGTTACCAGGCAGATACGCTCGCGCCGGGGCTGCATTTTGGCTACTGGCGCTGGCAATATCGCATCATCAAGGTGCCGGTAACCGTCGTGCCCCAGGGCGAAATCGCGCTGGTCATTGCTGCGGCGGGCGCGGCGATTCCGGCTGAACGCATCCTTGGCAAGGTCATTGATTGCAACAACTTCCAGGATGCGCGCAAGTTCCTGGTTAACGGAGGTGAGAAAGGCCGGCAACTCGGCATTCTCACGGCTGGAACTTATCGCATCAATACGGCCCTGTTCTCTGTCATCGCGTCGGTGACGGCAGAGGAGCACGGCATGTCGGGCGACCAGTTGCGGTTGCACCGTGTCGAGCCGGACATGGTTGGCATCGTGACGGCTCTGGATGGCCGTCCGATTGAGGCCGGTGAAATTGCCGGGCCGGTCATTGCCGGGCACGAGAACTTTCAGAACGCGCAGGCGTTCCTGGACGGCGGTGGCCGCCGCGGATTGCAGGAGCAGATCCTGTTATCGGGCACGTGGAACCTGAACCCCTGGTTTGTCCAAGTGGAACAGGTACCGATGGTGCAGATTCCCATCGGCTATGTCGGCGTGGTCATTTCCTTCGTCGGCCAAGCCCACGTGGACGTAAGCGGCGTCGAATTCAAACACGGCGACCTGGTCAATGTCGGCCACAAAGGCGTATGGGTGAGCCCTTTGTATCCTGGCAAACATCCGATCAACACCCGGGTGATGAAGGTTGAACTGGTGCCGACAACGAACATCGTATTGAACTGGGCTTCCCGCACGGAGTCCCACAACTATGATGCCAAGTTGTCGTCCATTACCGTGCGCTCGAAGGACGGGTTCGCGTTCAATCTCGACGTGTCGCAAATCATCCACGTCGGCGCGCTGGATGCGCCGAAGGTTATCTCGCGCGTCGGTTCGATGCAGAACCTGGTGGACCACGTCCTGCAGCCGATTGTAGGGAATTATTTCCGTAACTCGGCGCAGGATTACACGGTGCTCGATTTCCTGAGCGCGCGGAGTCATCGCCAGATCGAGGCCGCGGAACACATCCGGACGGCCCTGGGTGCTTATGATGTGCAGGCGATTGACACGCTGATTGGCGACATCAATCCGCCGGCCCAATTGATGCAGACCCAGACCGACCGGAAGATCGCCGAAGAACAACGCAAGACGTATCAGGTGCAGGAAGCCGCCCAGAAACAGCGGCAGGAACTGGTGCGTCAGACCTCGCTGGCGGACATCCAGCAACAGGTCGTGGGCGCTGAACAAGGTGTGAACATTGCCGAATTGAAGGCCAATGCAAACGTGAAGCAGGCGACCGGCGACGCCGAGTCCACGCGATTGCGCGCGCTGGGTGAAGCGGAAGCCATCCGGGCGACCGGGCAGGCGAAGGCTGAGGCGTATCGCGCGGGCGTGGACGCCGTCGGGACGCAAAGTTACACGGTGATGCAATTCATGCAAACCGTGGGCGAGCGCAACGTGCGCATCACGCCGGACGTGGCGGTGAATGGTGCCAATGCTAATCCGGGCCTGGTGGACGGATTGCTCGGCCTGATGCTGCGGCAACCGTCCGGCGGCAGTCCGCAGGCGAAGCAAAACTGAGCGTAAGAAAAATCAAGGGGCGTGCCCAAGCGGGCACGCCCTCTTTTGTTGGCTGCGCATGTAATTCCAGTGAACGCATTTTTAACCACGGGTAATACCAGCTTAAGATCCATTGCCATCACGGTTTTGCCGCCATGCAGACGCGCCCCACCCAGGTAAATCGTGGGCGCCGCATAAAGTTTCTTGGTGGAGTCCTTGCCCCAATTATGCGCAGTGACGGTGCCGACCTGTTTGCCCAATTTCGACGCCAGCGATTCATCAAGGCACGTAATTCCGGCTCCGGTATCCAACAGAAAGGGCATTTTCTTGCCATCGCTAAAACGCACATTTGTGATGAGCAAATTCCCGCGCCCGGCATCCGGGTTGATGGACGTTTCCGAAGGAACTTTCAATTCGGTGGAATCGTCCGTCGTGCCGTGGCTCTCCACCGGCTGAGGCGAACTACAGCCAGCCAACAGGCAGACGCAGCAGGCAGGGATTACATTGAATGCGCGCATGATTCATTCACTTTGGCGTGACCATAAGGTGCATGGCTGGTCACTCCCACTCAAAGTTCAAACCGCTCAATTTGGACAAGGCTTCTTTCATCGCGGCGTCTCCGAAACAAATCAGCGAATCCTGTCCCAGCGCCACGACGAAAAATTTCTTCCCGCCGGCATGCGCGGCCACCAATTCCTGCAATTGCGTGTAGAACTCCGGCGCCAGCCAATCATCGCTCACTTCCAGATCCCAATGCACCGGTTGGCCGTCCAGCGTGAACTCCACCCATGCTGAGTCGTTCTCGATGTCCACCTGATCACGCAAATCCGTGAGCGGGAGCCGGCCTTTTGCCAGGATCACGAACCGCTCCAGCACGCGGACATAATCTCCCTCGTCCTCGATGCATTCCGCGTCGAGATGCCAGATGTCGTCCGAGATGCGTTGGAATTCGCCGCGTTCCACTTCGCCGCCCAGCACGCACAACAAGCTGGCCCAATCCGCCCGCGAATCCATTGTACCAGCGAGCGACAGCAACAGGTCATCATCCGAAATGCCGTCACGTCGGCGGATGCCGAGAGCGGCGAGTTGTTCTAATGCCTGCCGCACGGAAACGGCTGCCGCCGGAGTCGGGTCTTTCGATCTACGGGAGAAGGGCCACATGGATTCTGAGGGGTTGGGTGGTGGCAGGTTGAGTTTTAACCATTGCAATAGTTGTTGTTGGCCGTTTGTTAAACCCGCCGGGGCTTTAATTGGTGTTAATTCGTGAAATTCGTGTCAAACCTTCGTCAGCGCCTGCTTCAGGTCGGCGATCAAGTCCTCCACCTCTTCCAGGCCCAGGGCGATGCGGACAAGGTTGTCCACCATGCCGATGGATTTCCGATATGCCACTGGATAGTCGAAGAACGACATCATGGACATCTGGGTGACGAGACTCTCGGAACCGCCCAGGCTGGGCGTGATGAGAAAAAGCTCCAGCGCATCAATGAACCGGCGCGTTGCCCGGTCGTTCCCTTTCACCAGGAAGGTGATGACGCTGCCGGATCCGCGCATTTGTTTCCGGGCGACCCGATGGTCCGGGTGCGATTTTAATCCGGGATACCAGACTTTTTTGATTTTGGGATGCGCTTCGAGGAAGCGCGCGATTTCCAGTCCGGCCCGGTTGTGATGTTCCATCCGCAGGCCGAAGGTTTTCAGGCCGCGTTCCAGCAGGAAGCAGGTGAGGGGGCCGGGAATGGAGCCGATCATCCGTTGCAACTTGTTCAACTCTTCGAGCTGCTTGTGGCTGCCCAGGGTGACGCCGGCGAGCAGGTCGTTGTGGCCGCCGAGGTATTTTGTGGCTGAATGGATCACGATGTCCACGCCCAGCTCCAGCGGCCTCAGGTTGAACGGCGTGGCCAGCGTGGAATCCACCATCGTCAGCACCTTGTGCCGTTTGGCCACCTTCACGATCGGCGCCAGATCGAGAACCCGCAGGTAGGGATTGGTCGGCAGTTCGGTGAAGATGATGTTGGTGCCGGGGCGGATGGCTTCTTCAATGGCGGCGGCCGTAGGTGCAACCAATGTGGTTTCAATGCCGAATTTTTTCAGGAGATTGGTCGCAAAATCGCGCGTTTGCCGGTAGCAATCGCTGGTGAAGATGATGTGGCCGTCCCTTTTCATGTAGGCCATGAGCGTGAGGATGACGGCGCTCATGCCGGTGGAAAACAGGATGGCGCGTTCGGCGCCCTCGATGGCGGCGAGTTTGCGCTCGGTTTCCTGCTGGGTGGGGTTGCCGTAGCGGCCGTATTCGTGCTCGCGGATGACGCGGCCCTGGCCCTTGGCCCGCATGAACTCAAACACCTCAGACGTGGAATCGAAACTGTAGTTCGAGGTGTGGACGATGGGCGTGGAAACGGCGTTATGCGCCTTGCGATGTTTGCCGTGGCCGTGAATCGCAAGCGTCGCCGGGCCCCAGGTTTGGATTTTTCTGGTTTTGGAGTTCATGGAACAAATCCGTCTTTCGGAGGGGCGAGTTCTGCGAGTCCCTTACTTTCTTAACCAACAATTTGGGCCTCGTGAAACCCGGTCTTCCGGGGAATTTCAGACATCGAACTGCTTCCTTTCCTTGAGGGCTTTCTTGAGCGCGTCCTTCACCGCGTCCAGACGCGCGGGCAGTTCGATCGGCCGGTTCGCATAGCGGCACGGGAAACCCAGTTTTTTCTGGTGATAGTTCACCTTCATCTCGACGAACTTGAGCCCGTGTGCCGTTGAGATGACGACGACGCGTTCGGATTTGTCGATCTTACCGGCCTTGAGCAGCTTGATGAGCACTGCCAGAGCGACGCCGGTGTGCGGGCAATTGAACATGCCGGTGCGGTCACCCAGTGCCGCGGCGTTGGCGAGTTCCTCCTCGGTGGCCTGCTCGACGATGCCGTTGAACTGTTTCAACGTGCGGATCGCCTTCTGGATGCTGACCGGGTTGCCGATTTGAATGGCGCTGGCCAGGGTCTTCCGCGCCCGGATGGGCTTGAAGCTTTCAAAATTTTTCAGATAGGAACGATACAACGGATTGGCCCGCTCGGCCTGCGCCACAACGATGCGTGGCAGCTTCGAAATCAGGCCGAGGTCCTTCATCATCATCAGGCCCTTGCCCAGCGCGGAGACGTTGCCCAGGTTGCCGCCGGGAATAATCATTACGTCCGGCACCTGCCAGTCGAATTGCTGGGCGATCTCGATGCCGACGGTCTTCTGGCCCTCGACCCGCAGCGAGTTCATGGAGTTGGCCAGGTAAAGCGTTTCGTCCTTGGTGATTTCCTGCACCACCTTCATGCAGCCGTCGAAATCCGTGTCCAACGACAGCACCAGCGCGCCGTTGGCAATCGGCTGGATGAGCTGGGCCAGCGAAATTTTGCCGCGCGGCAACAGGACGATGGACGGAATGCCGGCGGCGGCGCAATAAGTGGCGAGCGCCGCCGAGGTGTCGCCGGTCGAGGCGCAGGCGACGGCCTTGATGGGCGCGCCTTCGGAGATCATCTGTTTGACCTGCGAGACCAGCACGGTCATGCCGAGGTCCTTGAACGAGCCGCTGTGCGTGTTGCCGCAGAGTTTGATCCAGAGCTCGTTGACCCCGATGATTTTTCCAAAGC
>CAYPSF010000237.1:0-6343 GCA_964413165.1 uncultured Bifidobacteriaceae bacterium | reverse complement strand
GGCCAGAGCATGTGGCCGAGGTTGTCCGGATACACGCTCCAGTTCGCCTTCATCTCCGGGAAGAAATTGTCCGAATAGATCCGTTGCAACGTGGCAATGGCCGGCTCAACGCGCGGCTCGTTGGGGTAACCCGCGGCCAGGGCAGTGGCGATGCCGGCCTGGGCCTCGGTATCCGTGTTGTACTTGCGGGTCAGGACGTAAACCGCATTGGTTTTGATCCAAGGCAACGTGCGATCAATCTGGCCAAGTTCCATGGCCAGGTTGACCGCCTGATCGGGCGGCACGTAACGGTGCGACGGGCGGTTGTGGCAATCCATGCAATCCATGGTGCGGATTTCATACCGGCTGATGTCGTTGGTGAACCGCGGCTGGCGGAACACCGTGACAATGCCCTTGGAATCCGTCAGCCGGACCCAGGGAATTTTCTGGCGGGCGGGGTCGGTGGCGATGTATTCGACGCGGGTGTCTGCCATCGTGTGCCAGTGAACCCCGCCGACCGGGCCGCGATTGGGGTTGGCACCGCCGATCTTGATGGAGAGGCGAATGGCATATGGCGAGTTGGACGCGTCCCCCTGAAAATAGGTGAATGTGCGGTCAAGGTTGCCGGTGAACTTCTGGGGCCAGTGACACTCTTCACAGGTTTCCCGGGCGGGCCGCAGGTTCTTGATAGGCGTGGTGATGGGCCGGGGATATTTGTTGAAGGTGACAGAATAGAGCTGATAGGACCCGGACAGTTTTGACCGGACGAACCAGCCCACCCCCGGGCCGACATGGCAGGCCACGCAGGCCACGCGCGCGTGCGGACCATGATCGTGGGTGGTCAGCTCGGGTTTCATAACCGTATGGCAGGTCTCGCCGCAAAATTGCACCGACTCGGTAAAATTGAAGGCGTTATAACTGCCGATGGCCGAAAGCATGATGAACAAGAGGCTGCCGGCGACGAAACCGACGAGCATGCGCCGGTCCTTGGGTCGGGACAGATCAATTTGCATCGCCGCAAAAAGCGAGTCACTGCCCTTGCGCCGGCGCCGCGCACGCAGCGCACCGAACAAGGTCAGCAGCAACCCGGAAATCAAAAACCCGGGCGTGACCATCCAGGTGAGAATGCTGATGTATGGATTGGAAAAATGCGCCACCGCATCCAGCATGACCAACATGAAAAACGAGAAGAGGCTGCCGGTGACAACGACCAGGCCGGCCAGGCTCATCCAGTTACGGAGGAGCGAAGGCCGGGGTGGCGGAGTCATGTGTTCCGTGTTCATGTTGAGTCAAAACTTCATCAGCTGGAGCCAAGCATCATCAATTTCCCGCAGACAAAACTTCCCCTCCCGGTGGCGCGAACATCAGACAACCCGCGCAACCGGACTTGATCCGACTCGTTAAGAAACCGTCAACCCCGGAAGGGCCTACTTCTTGAACGTCCGCATATAGGCGACCAACGCCTGGGCGTCGCCGTCGGAAATTCCCTCGGTTGGCTTCATCAAGGACTTGCCGTCGGCATCCTTCAATCCTTCCTTGATGGCTTTGACGCCGGCATCGTCCTTCAGGGCGTCCTGGACCTTGGGATCGGAATAATCCTTGGCACCGAGCTTCTTGCCCATCTTGGTGTCGCCTTTGCCGTCGGAGCCGTGGCACTTGGCGCAATCATTTTCATACCGGGCCTTGGCATCTTCCGCGCGGGCAGACAGGACGGTCACGGCGAGAGCCGTGATGGCGAGAGCGAATATTTTTTTCATAAGTTGACTCCAGTTCGTGCGGCCTCGTCGGCCACGCACTATTTTTTGAGACCGCGAATGTATTGGACCAACCCCTTGACTTCGTCATCCGACAATGTGTCGAACGGTTTCATCAGGGTCTTGCCATCCGCGTCTTTGACCCCTTCTTTGATGGCCTTGACGGCTGCTTCATCCTTCAGTTCCGCCTGAACCTTGGCGTCGGTGAGATCCTTGGCGCCCAGCTTCTGGCCCATTTTAGTGTCACCCTTGCCTTCGGCCCCGTGGCATTTGGCGCAGAGTGAATCCCAGTTTGCTTTGGCGTCCGCAGCCGAAACATTGAGCCCGGCAGTGAAGCCAACGACAGTTGCGAGTATGAGTATCTTTTTCATCGTTCGATCCATTGTTTGTTGTGCATTGTCGGCGCCCACCGGCGCCTTTCAACCAGAAAGATGACAAAGCCCGGGGAATTAACCAACCATGTATTGGTTAAACCTTAACAATAATTGAACTACCAAAACACATTTTATGACTTGTTTGATTTATATTGTCTAATTCAAGGTTCCCCGGCGTCTCGCGGGAGCGATAACAATTGCCGGGTCAGGGCCAGGATTATCGGCCGGCCAGGCGGAAGAATTGCCGGGACAGACCCCGGATCGGCACCAGTAGGCTGACGGCCAGGTTGGTCCCCCGCGCGATGGTCGTCCAGGTCTTCAAATCCAGCGAGGATTGCAACGCCCACTGGCCGGTCATCAGGCCGGTCGTGCTGAGGGACAACGAAACCGGCAGACCGTTGGATTTGACAATTTGACTGTGGAGGGCCACCCGGAAAGGGACCAGCCAGGGCACTTCGCCTGAGAAAACACTTTCCACACCGACGACGCTATAGGTTGTGGCGGCAAAATAATAGGTCGCCCCTTCAACCAAACCCGTCAGGATTACGTTCGTTGCCGGGCCCACGTCGATGTCATTCGTATAGGCGCCACTGGCCCCGCCATAATAGATCTTGTAACCGGCGACAATGGGATCGGGACTGACGTTCCACGCCAGGGTGACACTGCCGGTGGCGAAGGTGGAAACCTGCAGGAACAAGACGACGAGGAAAACGAAGCCGGCAAATCCGGACCGGATCATCTGGCCGACCCGGCAGGTCCTGCGGCAGGCCATGACGCACAATGCGCCCCAATCATTCCAGCTGGAAACGCGAACAACTTCAACCGCGTCCCGCATAACCGGGCGCACTTTGTGATCCAATACTTTTTTTTCATGCTTCATGCCTCTTTCAATGCTTGAATCGCGCCATGAGCCCGGCCCGGTGAAGATTCACGCGTAGCAACGGATTCCCCGCGAAAAATTCGCGGCCAGCGTCCCGGAGTGCCGGACCGTGGCATGATATTTCTGCAAGCGGGCATTTTCGGATTGCAGAATGCAAGGCGATGACTGTTTCGAGCGCAGCCCGGAAGCGACCGCGTCCGGGTGGCGATTAAAAATAAACGGATAAATGCCGATAATCCGCGACGACATTCGTTGCGGGATCCTGGTCCGGCCACTGGCACAGCAAAAGCTAAACTGTCTGGCAACTGAAGAAGCAACCACCAGCCATGAAAGAATCCGTAGCGTCCGATTTGACACCGCGGCGGGGACAGGTTTTGACGCTTCCCAGTGGGCATCCCGTTCATGGCTCCAACTCCAAAGGAAAACAGCGATGGATACCATGAGCACAAACAACAACGCATCTAAGAATATTCTGAACTCGGATGTTGAGATCAAAGGAAACATCCGGTTTTCCGGCGAATTGACCTTTGACGGCAAACTGGACGGGGAAATCCACACGGAGGGGGTCCTGACCCTCGGCGACAGCGCCATTATCAACGGGAACATCAACGCCCAGTCCGTCGTGGTCCGCGGCAAGGTCAACGGGAACATCAACGCCCGGGAAAAAGTCGACATCAAGTCGAAGGCGGAGCTGTTCGGAGACATCCGTGCCACCAAGCTGGTCATCGAGGAAGGCGTGACGTACGTCGGGAAGACGGAGGTGAATCCGAACAAGGTTGCCCCCACCCCGCCGCCGGCCCGCGCCACGGAAGCGCCCAAAACTCCCGAATTGGCCAAGGCGGGGGGACGTTGAACCGGACCGCAACCCGCGGAACGGGAAGACCTTAAATGCCGGTCAAGAAACAGGACCAGGTCCTGGTGGCCTGTCCGCATTGCGGCCACCAGCAGGCGGAGCCGCGGACGGCTTTTTCCACCATTTGCAAAAAGTGCGGCCGGCATCTTCGCCTCCAGGATATTCTCAACCCGCCCGCCCGGACAGCCCAGCGTGCGCCCAAACAACGACACATCACCTGTTTCGAATGCGGTGCCGGGCTGGAAGTACCCGCCAGCGCCGAATCCACCATGTGCAAATGGTGCAGTTGTTACGTGGATCTGCACGACTATCGCATCGCCACCGCCATGGCCAAAAACTTCAAGACCAAAGGCACCCTGGCCGTTGAATTCAAGGGCTACGTCTTCAACACCGAATCGATCGCCGGCGACGCCGTCATCAAGGGTAAATATCACGGCAAACTCATCGTCGAACGTTCCCTGACGATTTACTCAACGGCCGACATCAAGGGCAGCCTGGCTGCCGCGCACCTGGTGATCCCGGCGGAAAATCATTTCCGCTGGCCGGGTCCACTCCAGGTCGGCTCGGCGGAGATTGCGGGTGAGCTCGCGGGCAACCTGCGCGCCGAGGGCACGGTCGTCCTGAAGTCCACGGCGCGGCTGTTCGGTGACGTGGAGGCCGGTAAACTGGTAGTTGAAGCCGGCACGGTGCTCGTGGGCCGGATGCGGGTCGGGTTGAAACCGGACGGGCAACAGGCCCGTTTCTTTTGATCCGCGCATCCGGAAAGTGAGGACGCCAGAAGGGATGCAACTTGCACGTAGCCGACAGCCGACAGCTGCAGTTTGCAACCCCGTCCGGCGTCCGAGCGAACCGGTCACCGGTGATTTTCTTCCGACCGGGGATTTCGCATCCGATGAAACCCTTCATTTTCTGAGGATTTTCCAGCTATCACACCGGCGGCATATCGTATGCAGGGATTAATTGCGAACAAAGGAACCGGCATCACCTTGTTGATTGTCGGCGTGGCAACCAAAATAGAAAGGACCGGACACGTATGAAAATCCAGGTCAATCGTTTGTGGCTCGCGCTATGTTTGGGCTTCTCGGTGGCAACCAGCCTGGTCGTTCTGACCGGATGCGCCGGCGACCGCCCTGACATCGGCGCCGACGAATACGCCGACGATCGCTCCGTGCGGTTGCGAGTGATTACCGCACTGAACGACAATCCCGATTACAAATTCGAGGGCGTGAGCGTTACCGTGTCCAATGGCGTGGCCCGGCTGGACGGCTATGTGGACCGCTTCGTTGAAAAGGTGAAGGCGGGCGACATTGTCCTGCAGGTCCCCGGCATTAAAGACATGGAAGATCACATCACCGTGAGGGAGCCCAACGCCCGCAGCAGCGCGGACGTCACCGAGGATGAATCCCTGACAGCGAGTGTGAAAGGCATCCTGGACAGCAATCCGGACTACCGGTATGAAGAAGTAAACGTCGCCACCTTCCAGGGGACGGTGCAGTTGGGCGGTTTTGTGGACACGGCAGCGCAAAAAACCCGGGCGGGCGATCTCGCCCGGGCCGTACCTGGCGTCAAGGACGTTTTCAACAACATCACCGTCAAGAGCATCCTGTGAAACCAGTGCGGCCCGGCGTCTATTCCAGACCGATTTTTTTCCGCTTGCGATAGAGCGTGGCCTGATCGATGCCGAGAATTTCCGCGGCGTCGGTCAGGCTGGAGGTGCGTTCGATGATTTTGCGCAGGTGCACTTCCTCCAGTTTTTCGAGCGAGATAAACGAGCCGATCTGCACCGGCGCTTCACCGTTGGCGGCGGCGGCATTGGGGGTACGCAGTCCGGTGGAAAAATCTTCGGGGAAAAGCTTCCCGCCCCGGGCCATGATAACGGCGCGTTCGATGGCATTGCGCAACTCGCGCAAGTTTCCGGGCCAGGTATGGGCGCGGATGCAGGCGATAGCCTCAGGGGAAAGCCCATCGAAACGTCGCCCGCACTGCGCGGCAAAGTGTTTGATATAAAGTTCGGCGAAACGGAGCAGGTCCGCATCGCATTCGCGCAGGGGCGGCATTTCCACGGTAATGACGTTAAGCCGGAAATATAAGTCCTCGCGGAAGGCGCCCTCGGCCACGCGTTTTTTCAGGTCGCGATTGGTGGCACCGATGACGCGGACGTTGGCCTGGCGGGTGACATTTTCGCCGAGCCGCTCATATTCGCGTTCTTGCAGCAGGCGCAGCAGCTTCGGCTGGATCTCCAGCGGCAGGTCGCCAATTTCATCGAGGAAGAGGGTGCCGCCGTCAGCCGCCTTGACCTTGCCCCAATGGTCCTTGATGGCGCCGGTGAACGATCCGCGGACGTGGCCGAACAACTCGCTTTCCAGCAGCTCCCGGGAAAGGCTGGGACAACTGACGGTCACAAACGGTTTGTCGGCCAGGTTGCTTTGCTCATGGACGGCATGGGCGGCGACGCTTTTGCCGGTGCCGCTTTCGCCGCAAATGAGGATGGTGGCGGGCGTCT
>CAYPSF010000236.1:0-6378 GCA_964413165.1 uncultured Bifidobacteriaceae bacterium | reverse complement strand
CGGGCAGCATCTGGGTTCGGACGAATTTGCGCGGCTGCGGCTCGGCATCGGCCGGACGGATGGCGCGCGGGAAATCACGGGCCACGTGCTCGGCCGGTTTGCGGCGGACGAGGCCCCGCGGATGGAAAAAGTTTTTGGCCGGGCGGCCGACCAGGTGGAATGCTGGCTGGCGGCCGGAATTGAAAAAGCAATGAACCAATTTAACGGGGTCGTGGACCCCGCCAACGAAGAGAAAAAAAAGTGAAACGATACGAAGGTCTGTTCATCCTGAATCTGGCGGGCAAGGAAGAGAACGTCAAAGACGCGCTCGACAAAATTTCCGCGGAAATCGAAACGGCCGGCGGCAAGGTCGAGACCGTGCAAAAGATGGACAAGAAGAGTTTTGCGCGCGTGGCGGACAAGAAGAACAGCGCCGGTTTTTATGCCAACGTGATTTTTGCCGGCCCGCCGGCGATTGTTCCGCAGTTGCGCACGAAGTTTGCGCTGAACGAGGAGGTTTTCCGCGTGCTGTTCACGTCGGCGCCCGAGCCCAAACCCGCCAAGTAAATTAACGAAAGGTCCCGCCATGGCCAACTTCAACAAAGTCATCCTCGCCGGCAATTTGACCCGCGATCCGGAGTTGCGCTACACGCCCAAGGGCACCGCCGTTGCCCGCATCACCCTCGCCGTCAACCGCACCTGGAAAGGTGAAAGCGGCGAAAACAAGGAAGAAGTCAGTTTCGTGGACGTGGATGTCTGGGGACGGCAGGCCGAAGTCATTTCCCAATACATGAAAAAAGGCCGGCCTTTGCTGGTTGAGGGCCGCCTCAAACAGGACACGTGGGAAGACAAGAACACCAAGCAAAAACAGAGCAAATTGAAGGTCGTGCTCGAAAGCTTTTCGTTCATTGACTCAAACCGCGGCGAGGCCGGCGGTGCGCCCGAGGCGCCGCGCTCCCGTCCGGTGGCCGCCACGGCCCCCGCGCCCGAAGGCGGCGAAGCCGACGGTCCCCCGGAAGGGGACGACGTTCCCTTTTGATTATCCGGCCTGAATTTCCCCATTACTTGTCACTTTTATGAAGACTGAAGTCATCCTTACGCACAACATCGTCGGCCTCGGCGCCGAATCCGACCAGGTGAAGGTCGCCGCCGGTTACGCGCGCAATTATTTGTTCCCGCAACGCCTGGCCGTCCCGCTCACCCAGTCCAATAAACGGCAAATCGAGGCCTTGCGCCAGCGCCGCGCCGACCGCGAAGCGCACGAGTTCAACACCATGAGCGAGCTCGCCAAGGGCGTGGCCAAACTCATCTGCCTCATCAAGGTCAAGGCGGGCGAGGACGGCAAGATGTTCGGCTCGGTGACCGCCGGCGTGATTGCCGACGAATTGAAGCACCAGTTCGATATCACGCTCGACAAGCGGAAGATCCATCTCGAACACCCGATTCGCGCGCTGGGCGACCACGAAATCGAATTGCACCTGCATGCCGAAGTCAAAGGCACCCTCAAGCTCCGCGTTGAAAGTCTCACGCCCGTGACGGCCCCGGCCGTCGCGCCGGCGGACGCAAAATCGGAAGAAGGCAGAAGGCCGCGGACGGAAAAGCGCGGCCGGCACGTCGAAGATGAGAAGGCTGGAAAACCTGAGGCCGCCGAAGCCAAGCCCAAGGCAGAAAAGCACGCCAAGGCCGAGAAAGCCGAGGCCGCTGAAGCCAAGCCCAAGGCCGAGAAACATGCCAAAGCTGAAAAAAACGAAAAGGTTCCCAAGGCCGCGAAGGCTGAAAAAAAGGAAAAGAAAGCCGAATAGGCAGGTAACCACTCCATTTGTTTTCATCCGGCCGCGGAACTTCTCCGCGGCCTTTTTATTTTCAGCATTCCCGTCCCTCATATCTTCTTTTGGCGATCAATGGGTGGATATTGTCTTTTGCCGGGATTACGAACTTCGCAAGCCTTACAAAGACGCCATTGGATTATAGTAAACCAAGGTTCAGCCAGCATTTACGATTGGTGGCGTGACAGATTTAAAATCAAACGGTCTTATCTAAAGGTCATCACTTTCAACCAAAACAAATATATGAAGACAAACATACCCGGTTTGATCGCGTCGCTGCTCCAAGCCAGTTTGCGCCGTTGTGCCCTGCCGCTGGCTCTGCTGCTCGGTCCGGCCTTGCCGGCCGCCGTCACGTTTACCATCACGCCTTCGTCGGTGGCAGACACGTACCCGAGAACCATTTCGCTGGCCATCACCGGCTTGACGAATACGGAGACGGTGGTGATCCAAAAATTTCTCGACCTCAATACCAATAACGTCATTGACGGCAGCGACTGGCTGGTGCAGCAGTTTACTTTGCAGGATGGGACCAACTTTGTAATTGGCGGGGTGACCAATTTCAATGTGCCCGGCGATTCGAATACCTTGGCGGGAGCTATTACCGCGACGATGAATTTTCCCGGGAGCGATTTCGCGCAGAATATCCGGGTGAAATACTTGTATGAGTTGTCCAGCCCGGTCGGGCATTTTGCCCCGATCACCAACCAGTTTTTTGTCGGCAATTCTGGTTTATACGGTGCAACGTTCACCGGCAACGTGGTCAGCAACCGTACCGGCACTACGGTCTCGAATGCCCTGGTTCTGCTGTTTCCCCCGCCGCGTCCCGGACACAATGGGCCGATCGGCAGTCCGGTGGCCGGCGGGGTTGCGGGCGATTCCGGTTAATACCGCGTCGACGCGCCGGAGGGAACGTATTTGTTGGTGGCGTTTAGGACCAATTACGTTGTCGATCTGAACACGGCGCCGGTGCTGACGCTGGCCTACAACATGACCGTCAGAACCAACCTGTCGCTCACCGCCGCCACCCAGAGCATTTCGGGGAAGCTGGTTGACGCCAACGATCAGACCCTCGGCCTGCCCGGGGTGCTGGTTCCGGCCGTGTCAGCCAACGGAGAGATGGCGATGACTTTCACCGACACCAACGGCGATTTCACTGTGCCGGTCACGGCGGGTACGTGGGGGATCCGGGCGGATCGTATGTCGCTGATTGTCCACAGCTATCTGGGATTGCGAAGTGGAACCAATGTCGCCGCCGGCACGGCGGGACTGATTCTGCCCGTCCCACTGGCCACCGCGTTGATTTATGGCAACGTCAAGGGCTACGCGGGAAGTAACCTGTGGGCATTGGACATTTTGGCGAAGGACAGCCCCGGCCATAACTGGTATGAAACAGACGGTTTTACGGTTGGGAACGGGAACTATGTCCTGGGTGTGCTGGGTGCGGGTGCCAGCGATCCCTGGTTGGTCCAGGGCAACATGGACAACATGCGCACCAATTATGTTTTTTCACAAACTACCATCGACGGCAATATCGATGCCGGGCAGGCCGTGCTACAAAATTTCACCGCCATCCTCGCCACCAATCACATCACCGGCAACCTGAAGGACACCCGTGGCACCAACCTTGCCGATGTCGCCATATCCGTCTCGGCCCTCGTCAACGGCACCAACTATGAGGCCCATACGCTCACCGATGCCAACGGCAATTATTCATTGTATGCGCCCAACGGCAGCTGGCTCTTTGGCGTGAATTGTCTCGGCGGCGACGAAAGCCTGGACAGCGTTCTGGGCAGCGGCAACTATGTCTGCCCCGGCGGTCAGACGGTAACTTCCCTGGTACCAACACCACCGTCAATTTTATTGTCCAGGCATGCGACAGCGTTTCCATCACTACCGCTTCGCCGCTGCCCCGGGGCGAGGTCAGCGCCTATTACGACCAGTTTCTCCAGGCGTCGAGTTATAACCCGTTCTTCACCTGGTCCGTCATTTCCGGTTCACTGCCACCGGGTTTGACTAATGATCCTGCGTCCGGCGAAATCTCCGGCACTCCGGGCGACAGCGGCATATTTGCGTTCACCGTCCAGGTCGGCGACGGTGTCCACACAACCAACAAACTGTTTTCGCTGGCCGTCACTAATGCGTTGCAGATCACCACGACTTCGCTGCCCGATGGCACGAACGCCAGTGGCACGAACAGTTTCTTTTACAGTCAGACGTTGCATACAGTCGGCGGAGTGCCGTTTATCGGGGTATCACCTATTCACTGGACCGTGTTATCCGGCAGCCTGCCGGCTAATCTGACGCTGGCCACCAACGGCCTGCTTTCCGGCACGCCAGCAACGGTCGGCGGTTTCAATTTTGCCGTGGAAGCGGTGGACAAACTGGGCGTGGTCTCTGACCAGGAACTTTCACTGAATATTGTCCCCAGGCACGTGCCGCCTCTCACCATGGGCACCGGGGGAGGGCAGATGATCGTCTTCTGGCCGTTGGCGGGGGGCACAAATTACCAACTCCAGATGACAATGAATCTGGCGGATGGACCCTGGGTGCCGGCGACGAGCGGTGTGCCGGCGATTTCCTTGGTCTTCACCAACAACCAGCCGGCTGTCTTTTTCCGGCTGCAATGATCCGACATGACCTGCCGGTGGCCAACTTCAAATTCATTGCCGAAATGGAGCAAGAAACGTTGTAAAACCGGCAAAAACCGGGCTTGACCGGGGCGGAAATTCCACTAAAATTGAAGCGTAATGTTGAAAAACACCAAACAAGTTGTCACACTGGCCGTCGTCGTAGTCGTTACCGACGCCGTTGGCGCTTGTTGAATGTAAACACTTTAACAAGAACCCACGGCTGACACGGCTGTGGGTTTTTTGTTGCCCGCGCCGTCAGCTACAACCGAAAGAGCCCATGAGCAAGACAACCGAAACCGCTGGATCGAAGAAAAAGTCACCCTTCGCGGCCCCCGCCGCCAAACGCGCCGAGCTGGGCCCCGTCATGCCCGGACGCGACATCCTCGTCGAGGCCTTGGAACGCGAAGGTGTGGAGGTCATTTTTGCCTATCCCGGCGGCGCCAGCATGGAAATCCACCAGTCGCTCACCAAATCCAAAATCCGCACCATCCTGCCGCGGCACGAGCAGGGCGGCAGTTTTGCGGCGGAAGGTTATGCCCGCGCCACCGGCAAGGCCGGCGTGTGCATGAGCACCAGCGGCCCCGGCGCCACCAACCTCGTCACCGCCATCGCCGATGCCTACCTCGATTCCTGCCCGCTCGTGGCCATCACCGGCCAAGTCAACCAGAACATGATCGGTCGCGGCGCATTCCAGGAAACCGATATCATCGGCGTGACCCTGCCGATCGTGAAGCACAGCTACCTCGTCACGGACGTGAACGACATTCCGCGCATCGTGAAGGAGGCGTTTTACATCGCGCAATCCGGCCGACCCGGCCCGGTGGTGATTGATGTGCCCAAGAACATCCAGCAGGCCAAAACCCAGCCCGTGTGGCCGACCCTCGAACAGGTCAAGAAGGGCCTGCGCGGTTACAACCAGCCCGATTTGCGCGCCGACGAGGTGGCGTTGAATGAAATCATGGGCCTGATTGAAAAGGCCGAGCGCCCGGTGATTTATTGCGGCGGCGGCATCATCAGCAGCGGCGCGGCGGCGGAACTGAAAAAATTCGCCGAGTCGACCAACATCCCCGTCACCACGACCATCATGGGCATCGGCGGTTTCCCGGAAACGCATCCGCTCTCGTTGCGCTGGCTGGGCATGCACGGCGCGGCGTTCGCCAACTGGGCCGTCAGCGGCGAATACAAGCAGCGCAAGGACCCCAACGAGCCGATGGTGAAGCTCAAGGACGGGGCCGACCTGCTGCTCGCGTTCGGCGTGCGGTTCGACGACCGGGTCACCGGCAAGTTCGAGGAATTCTGCAAATACGGCACGATTGTCCACCTGGACATCGACGCGTCCGAGCTGAACAAGAACCGCCGCGCGAACCTGGCCGTGGTGGGCGACATCAAGGACGCGCTGACGCGGCTCAATACGATGCTCACGAAGCGTCCGCTCAATAAGAAACGCACGACCTGGCTCGAACAAATCGAGGAATGGAAAAAGAAGGCGCCCTTTGCCTACACCATCACGCAGGAAATCGCCGGCAGCGACCACATGAAGGACCATCTCAAGGATCACGAAGACCAGATCATCCTGCAGCAGATGGTGGTCGAGGCACTTTATGAGCTGACCAAGGGCGAGGCCATCATCACCACCGGAGTCGGCCAGCACCAGATGTGGGCTGGGCAATGGTATAAGTACAAATACCCGCGCCAGTTCATCACCAGCGGCGGGTTGGGCTCCATGGGTTACGGCTATCCGGCGGCACTGGGAGTCAAGGTCGCCCATCCGGACAAGGAAGTGGTGGACATTGACGGCGACGGTTCCTTCCTGATGAACATCCAGGAACTCGCCACCGCACACGTCGAGAAAATCAACGCCAAAGCCATCATCCTGAACAACCAGCATCTCGGCATGGTGGTGCAGTGGGAGGACAAGTTTTACGCCGGCAACCGCGGCCACA
>CAYPSF010000235.1:0-6400 GCA_964413165.1 uncultured Bifidobacteriaceae bacterium | reverse complement strand
AATTGAACGCGCTCATCACCGTCCAGGCGCCCGCATCCACGCCGGCCTTGAACTGGGGCAAGTAGAAATTGCGCAAGGTATATTCGGAAATTTCCGTGGTGTTGTAATCGCGTCCGCCCTCCGCCGCGCCGTAACCGACGTAATGCTTCAGGCAAGCCGCCACCCGGTCGGGATTTGCAATGTTAGTCCCTTGAAACCCGTGCACGCAGGCCGCCGCGTCCAGCGCGCCAAGGTACGGGTCCTCGCCAAAGCCCTCGGCAATGCGGCCCCAGCGCGGGTCGCGCGCCAGGTCCACCATCGGTGCGAATGTCCAGTCGATGCCCGCTGCCGCCGCCTCACGCGCTGCAATCGTTTCCGTGCGCCCAAACAACCCCGGTTCCCAGGCGCAGGCTTGTGCCAGCGGGATGGGGAAGACGGTGCGGAAACCGTGAATGACGTCATGGCCGAAGATCACCGGGATGCCCAACCGGCTTTTTTCGACGGTGATAT
The DNA here is from genome assembly GCA_964413165.1 of uncultured Bifidobacteriaceae bacterium. Lineage (GTDB taxonomy): Bacteria > Verrucomicrobiota > Verrucomicrobiia > Limisphaerales > UBA11358 > UBA11358. Next base: position 5,911 of record CAYPSF010000235.1, on the reverse strand, counting down.
GCTGCAGCTTGTTTCGCATCACCGGCGTCTCGATCAATACGGAACCATCGAGAAAGGAGCCAACCGTCCCGCCTTGCAGACGATCGGCAAATTTTACGTCCGAATCTTTCTCCATGTGTCCCTGCCAGAGCTGGCCGATTTTTTCGTCCAACGTCATCCGCTCCATCAAATCATAAACGCGCTCCGGAACCGGCAGGGCCGGGTTCTCATAAATATCCATCCTGCCGTCCTTATCCAGGTCAATCCAACCGTCATGATATAGCGGGGAATCCGCAGCCCGGGCGACGAACGCGATAAAAAGGCAACCCGCAATAAAAAAATGTTTCATGAACGGGCAATTTGCCTGTGCCGGGACTGGAATTCAAACCGATTTCCCTCCTCATTTTCGATTTACGATATACGATTTGCGTGCCCGGCGCGAAGGCGGAGGGACTCGTAAACTCCGATAAATCGCGAGCACGCGACAGAGTCGGTGTCGTAAATCCAATATCGTAAATTCAGTCAGACCGCTGCAACCAGCACGACAAATTCGCCCTTCAAAGTCCGTTTCTTCACGATTTCCAAAAGCTGCGCCGGTTTGCCGCGCAGGAACTCCTCGAACTTCTTCGTCAGTTCACGCGCCAGCACCACTTCGCGTTCCGGAAATACCTGGCCCAGCTCGCCCAGCAGCTTTTCGATGCGATACGGTGACTCATAAAATACCAATGTGCCGGGAACCGGCTTGAGCGATTCCAACTGGTTGCGGCGCTGACCGGATTTGTGCGGCAGGAAACCCACAAAGTGGAATTCATCCGTCGGCAGGCCGCTCGCGGTAAGCGCCGCAACCAGGGCACAGGAGCCCGGCACCGTTTCGACGCGCAAGCCCGCGGCCAGCGCCGCTTTCACCACCCGTTCGCCCGGGTCGCTGATACCAGGGCTGCCGGCATCAGTGACCAACGCCACTTTTTCACCGCGTTTGAGGCGTTCGATGATTTCCTCGCTGCGTTTGGCTTCATTGAACTGGAAATAGCTCAGCAGCGGCCGGGAGATTCCGAAATGTTTCAGCAATTGTCCCGAGTGCCGGGTGTCCTCGGCGGCGACGATGTCGCATTCGCGCAACACGCGGAGGGCGCGTAAAGTAATGTCCTCGAGGTTGCCGATAGGCGTGGCAACGAGGTAAAGCGTGCCCGGGGTCAATGGCGGCAGTGTGGCGTCCATGCCTTGACTAGAGCAGAAAACCGGCGGGGAATAAAACTGATTTTGAGTTGCGATCTCAACTCAGGCGGCGTTTACGCTTAATGACCAATGCGGCCCAAGCGCCGCCGGCCAGAGCCAGAGCCGTTATGGATGGCTCCGGTACCACCTGGGCGGAAATGAGAAAATTGTCGACCCGGTCATCTTCAAAGCCAGTCACAGTGCCGCCGACGATCGAGGTTGTGGAATCATCCACCAGCCGGAAATAAACTGTGGATTGGCCATTAATGGCGGCGACCGAACTCAAATCAAAATTGTATGAATTGGTGGTGCTGACAGCTGAGGTACGCCAATTGCCGAGCTTGACCGCGTAATCACTCCCGAATTGGGTAAACGAATTTCCATCGGTGCTGTATTCAAGGGAAAAAAACTTCGGCCCGGTGAGACTGCCGGCCTGGTCGAACGAAATTTGGACATCTTGATAGCCAGCCGTGCTGACGGCAAACTGGTAAAAATCACCGACTGCCCAGCCATTGGTGGCTGCAAAGCTGCCAGCCGAGCCGTTTCCGCTTTCCAGAACGCCGGCATAACCGGTAAACCCACTATGACGGGCGGACGCAGTCCCGCTGCCGGTTTCCGCCGTGACATTGGTCAACCAGACTCCCGGCGCAAAGTTTCCGCCGGGAGGACTCGCATCAAATGTCCATTTTGCGAGGGTATCGGCCTTCACGAACTGGAGTGCAGTCAACACCGTGATAAATACAATGAGCTTTTTCATACTTCTGATTTGATAGTCGTGAGATGTAAACCACAGGCCCCCTGATCCGTCAAAGGTTACTTATTCACATTCCGCTTATGGATGATGCCGCTTACTGACCGCCTGATGTCTTTGGCAGTTTTCACAAGGCTTCACGATTGATTCGATCAGGAAATTCTGGTTTCATCGTTTAATGCGAAAACCGTTGGCCATCAAAATCCTGACCCGTCCCGCCCGCTTTGTTTTTTGGCTGGTGCTGGGAATGGTGGCCGGCCTGGCGGTGCGAGCCGTGGCGGCGGACAGACTGCCCGGGCTGGAACAATATCATCGCGTTGTTTTCGTCGGCGACAGTATCACTTTTGACGGCGAGTACGTGGATGATATCGAGACCTGCCTGTTGCTGCGCTATCCCGGCACCAAGGTGGAATTCATCAATGTCGGCCAGTCCAGTGAAACGGTCTCCGGGTTGTCAGAGCCGGGGTTTGCCAGGGACAAGTTTCCCCGTCCGGACCTGCATTCCCGGCTGGCGGCCATCCTGGAAAAAACCAAGCCGGACCTGGTAGTCACCTGTTATGGAATGAACGACGGGATTTATCAGCCGTTCGATGAGGCCTATTTCAAAAAGTTCCAGGACGGCGCCTCCTGGCTGCATGAAACCGTGGTGAAATCCGGCGCAAAAATCCTTCACGTCACGTCTCCCTTGTTCGATTACCCCACCCTCAAAACCAAGGTCCTGGACTCGGCCCCAAAAGGAATGACCCCGTTTGACCCCGCCTATGACAACGTGCTGGACCGTTACTCGAAGTGGATGGTGGAACAGCGCCGGCAGGGCTGGGACGTGGTGGATGTCCATGGGGCAATGATTCAATCGGTCGCCGAACACCGCAAAACCGACCCGACGTACAACCTGACCCGCGACGGCATCCATCCGAATGACGCCGGAAACTGGCTGATCGCGCGGGAAATCCTGCTGCATTGGGGCGCTCCAAAGGAAATCGGGCAAATGGACAGCACCGAACTGATGTTGACCAGTCAGCGAAGCAAGGACCTGATGGCGCTGGTCCGCGAGCAGCAACACATCCTGCGCGATGCCTGGCTCACGGAAGCCGGCCATTTGTATCCGGGCCACAAGCGGGGCCTGCCCTTGCCGGAAGCAGAAACGCGCGCGGCAGAACTGGATCAAAAAATCCACGCCCTGGAGGGACAGAACAGCCCGAAATGAAAACGGCCGCCGGATTCGTCGTTGTCCTGGTCACGGCGCCGGATTTAACCTTCGCCCGCGCATTGGCCCGGGCCGCGTTGACAGCGCGGCTGATTGCGTGTGCGAACATTATTCCAAAAATCGAATCGCAGTACCGGTGGCGGGGGAAAATCGAATCCGGCGCGGAGGTCCTGCTGGTCTTGAAAACCCGGAAATCCAGACTGGCAGCGCTGGAAAAACTGGTCCTGGCCCGACATCCTTACGAGATGCCGGAATTCCTCGTCCTGCCGTTGAGCGCAGGGAACAAAAAGTATCTCGATTGGCTGGCAGCCTTGTAATGACCTTGGAGTGCCCCGACATGTCAGCGTCCCGCATTGCGGGACGGATGACAAGCCACCGCACTCCAAATCCTGCCGGCCGGGTGGCGGCCCGGCCGGGCTGGATTTGTCCGCGAGATTTTGGTTGAACCCGGGCGGGGGGGGCGTAAATTCAGCGTGTGAGTCAGGAGAACTTGATTCCAGTGGTGTTGCTGCTGTTGCTGGGTTTTGTGCTCGGCATAGGCGCAACCATGCTGGCTTGGATCATCGCGCTGCAACGGCGGGCACGCCCAATCAAACCCCTGATTCGTCACTGGCCGGAATTCCCCGTGTTCAAATTGACCCTCGCGCCCCGCCCGGCCAGCTGGATGGCCATCCGGTCCCAAAGTCCCCAGGCTGTCCGGGCCGCGCTAGGCCTGGACCATTTTGCGCCCTGTCCGTGGGGAGAAGGTCTGGCCGGCGGTCACAGGTTTTTCATCGGCCCGCCGGTCAACGGCTGGATCATTGTCACCGGCTCCGGCCTGCCGGACCCGGGCAACGACGCGGACGAATGTTTCCGCTTCCTGACCCGGCTCAGCCGCAAGCTCGGGCACGTGCAATTTTTCCAGGCGGAACGGGTCCTGCAACATCACGCCTGGGTGCGCCTGGAAAACGGCGTCGTCAAACGCGCGTATGCCTGGGCGTCCGAGACGGTATGGAACCAGGGCGTCAAAACGGCGGGGGAAATGGATTTGAGCATGAAATGTTTCGGTTACAGCGAACATCCGGCCGCCGATTCCTGGGCCGCAGCGGAATGGATGGCAGCCAACGTCGCCAAGGTCCCGTTGCTGGCGGCGCGCTGGAGTCTGGACCCGGCCCGCATCGACGGGCGTTTGCGGAAACACGCCGACGGCATCGCCGGCGAACCGCTGTAAAAGCGGATTGTGAATGGCGGTACAGTTTGCGATTTGGTGGGGCGAGCATCCTCGCGGGCCGGCTCGTCAGCAGCCTCGCCCCGCCGGGTCTAAACTACGAGTGGATTGAGTCTTGCGTTTTCGGGTTGTTGAGGCAGATTGGCGTGGAAATGGAGAGGAAGCATGTCATTCAGCATTGAACTTGAACTCCAGCAGTTCCCCAAAGTTGCCGCCCTCAAGGACGGCACCAAGGCGAACCTGCGCCCGTTGCGCCGGGAGGATGAAAAGGAATTCCACGGTCTGTTTCTCAGCATCCCCGAAGAGGAACGGATGTTCATCAAGCATCGCGTCGCCGAGATTGAGACCATCCGCGATTGGTGCCGGAACATCGATTACGGACGCAACCTGCCGCTGCTGGGGCTGCTGGATGGCAAGATTGTCGGCGTCGCCACGTTGCACCAGCAACTGGGCGGCTGGAAACGGCATGTGGGCCGGGTCAGCGTGCTCGTGCATCCCAAATTTCGCGGCCGCGGCCTGGCGCGGGCGCTCATCGGCCAGATCGTCGAGATCGCACGGCAGGTCAGCCTGGAAAAGGTTGAGGCGGAATTCATCGGCGAACAGGAGGCGGCGATCAAAATGTTTGCCCTGCTCGGGTTCAGCCAGCTGTTGCGCCTGGAAAATTACGTCAAGGACATGCAGGCCATCAACCACGATTACATCCTCATGGGACTCGACCTGGTGACCGACGAGGAATACGCCGGCGCGAGCGGGTGAAATATTTTTGATTTATGATTTACGATTTACGATTGGCTCAGAGCCATTGAAATCACCGGTGCATTTTTCAAAATCATAAATCATCAATCGTAAATCATAAATGCCCCCGAAGACCTGTCCCAACTGCGGCGCGGATGTGCCGCCGGACGCCAAGGCCTGTCCCGAATGCGGTTCGGATGAACAGACCGGCTGGTCCGAAACCGCCTACGCCAGCCAACTCGGCCTGCCGGATGAAGATTTCGACCATGCTGAATTCGTAAAAAAGGAATTCGGCCCGGAACCGGTCAAGCCGCACGGCCTGGCCTGGTTCTGGTGGGTGGCAGCATTGCTCGTCGTCCTGGGGATGATTTTGTTTCTGCTGAGGTGAATCAAAACCATTCACCTGACAATTGACATCCGGACCCGCATAGGAAGCTGCAGTGTCATGAGAACTCTCATGGTTGTGTCCATCCGCAGAGTGGGCAAAACTTTGAACCAACCGCGATGCGCTTTTCACAAGCAACACATGGCGTCCCCCCTTCTGCTTCCTCAAGAATCTGCTTCTGATCGGACGCTGGCGCTGCCTCCTCGCGTTGTACCCATTCCACTGGAATCTGTGCTGCTCTGCTGGCGCCACAATTCCAACACGAGGTGAACTGCGGATCGGATATCTCGCCGCACTTCTGGCAGCGCCAATCTTTTCCAACTACCGTCGCAGAAGATTGGAAATCGGCCTTGATTTGCAGCGCCTCCGCCAGTCGGTGATCATCTTGAATCCAAAGTTCCGGCGTGCTTTCAGCCACTGGCACCTCAGGCG
>CAYPSF010000234.1:0-6420 GCA_964413165.1 uncultured Bifidobacteriaceae bacterium | reverse complement strand
TGCCCTCCGCCGGTAGGCGATCCAACTTCCTCTGATATGGTTTCAACAGAGCACAACCGACATTGAGCATTGGAAACCGGGAGCCGAAAGCGAACCGCTAATTGTCGCTAATCAGCGCTGATGACCACGGAAACAATGATCTTGGGAATTTTTAACAGGAGCAAACAGAGATAGCGGAGGCTTGCCGGAACCGGAAAAGAAAGAATCTCCGTTTCCTCCGTTACCTTCTGTTCGAGTCCGTCTTTGTTGTCCTGCGCCTTTTGTGCCTCCTAGCGGCAGAATATCTGTGCCTATCTGCGCAATCTGCGGACAAAAACACTTGAGCCGCCTGTCTTTCCGTTCTTGTCACCCGTCACCCGTCACATGCCTGCCGGGCCATACCCGTTTATGAACCACATAAAAGAGCCCCAAAGTTTATGCTTTTGACACTTCGGAATGATTCGTGGAAGCTTTTATCGTGAAGCGGATTCAGCTCAAAACCGCCGGCAAGCGTAATGAAATATTTATTTAACCGTGCGGTGATTCTGTTCGTGCTGTTGAACCTTGCTGGCTGCGCGTCGTCGTCGGGTGTGGTGAAGAATGACAGCCCTGCCTTGCTCGCCAATCTGGTCTCACTGGACTTTGTCTTCGTAGAATCCACCAGTTCTTTGGGTGATTTGGAAACTGAAAAGCATCGGCTTAACGAGTTGATCGTTTCTGGCTTGCGGGAAACACAGTATTACCCAGGCGTCAGCGGGAATAAAGCGGACGTTAATTCAGGCGGCGGAATAAAGGTTGCTGCTGACATAAAGGGGATCAACCGGGTTTCCGACAATGCGCGATTATGGACTGGGGCTTTGGCTGGCCAGGCGCGCATTTTGGTTCAGGTGACTATTTCTGATTTGAATTCAGGAAATCAAATTGAGGTATTTGAAGCCGAAGGGAAGTCTGGTAAATCAGCCTTTGCCGGCACAACGGATGAAGCGATCCAAATGGCCGCTGAGCAAATAGTGGCTAAAGTGGTCAAACTCCATACACAATCCAGCATATGATTCGGGTTACGGTTGACCGCTTTGACATTTCAGCTCCCGCGCTGTGATTGGATATTCCTTCCCACTGCTCATCTCTTGATTGTCTCTTTAGCCTTCCTTGCCGGGTCATAGCCTTGGCGAAGACTGGAGCCTTCCCTGCCGAGCCATAGTCCCGCACCGCGGGACGACGGACGGAGCCCTCTTTTACTGCTTGATTCGTCCGCAATTCACAATCGGATTGCTTTCCGTCCGGACCAGGTATAAAACACGGACAGATTAGTTAAACCCAATGAGGCGTGTTGTGAAATCGCCCCGCTTGTCCCCGATAGTTTTGGCCTCTTTGATTTCCCTGAGTGCCGCCGCGCAGGCGCCCTTTGTGCTATCCGCATCGCTAACCGGTATGTCGAATGTCCGTGGCGTCACGGCGGCCGATGTCAACGGCGATGGCAAACCGGATCTCATCTGCGTCGGGACTCCCAATCTTCTTTTCGTCTGGACGAACAGCGGAACCGGGCAATTCGTCTCCAACCGCTCTTATACGTTAGGCACCCTCCCCAGGCAGGTCATCGCCGTCGACGTGAATGGCGATGGTTCTCTGGATTTAATCACTGCCAACGTCAGCGGCAACTCGTTGAGCGTTCTGACCAACGACGGGACTGGCGGCTTCACGCTGGCCGCCACCCTGCGGCTGGGCGCGAGCAGTCAGCCGCGTTCGGTTGCCGCCGCGGATTTGTTTGGCCGCGGCAAACCCGATTTAATCAGCGCCAACTCCCTGCTGGCCAGCTTCACCGTGTGGACCAACATCGGCGCTGGCAACTTCGTCTCCAATTTCAGCCTCAGCGTCGGCAGCCCGGGATTTACCGTTCCCGAATGGGCCGCCGCGGCCGATCTGAACGGCGACGGCAAAATGGACATCATCGGCGCCTGCAACAACTCGGATACGCGTTATCTCCATCTCTGGACCAATAACGGCGCCGGCGGATTTGCACCTGCGCCGGTGCCGTTCCTTGACCCCTTTCTGAACGGCTTCGATGTCGCCGTGCCGACGGACATCAACGGCGATGGCAAACCGGATTTGGTTCTCGCCACCGAATGGATATCTGACAGCAACCGGGTCACCGTGCTGACCAACAACGGCAGTGGCGAGCTCGTGCTCGCCGGTTACAGTCTCCTTACCGCCGTACCCAACGGACTTGCCGTCGCCGACGTGGACGGTGACGGGCAGTTGGACGTCATTGCGGCAATCGGACCTTCCGTAACGTCGTTGATTGTGCTGACCAACGGCGGCGCCGGCGTTTTTGGCTTCAACACCAACATCACCATCGCCAGCAATCCGGAGACGGTGGCCGCGGCAGACGTCAACGGCGATGGCCGGTACGATTTGATCAGCGGCAACTTGAATACTTTCAGCGGGATGAGCGTCTTCACCAACGCCGCCGCGTTCACACCGCGCCTGGCGCTCAAACGTTCCGGAACCGATGTCATCGTCTCCTGGCCGGCCATCTGGGCCAGCTGGAATCTGCAGCAAACGACCAACCTCGCGGCCGGCAACTGGACCAGCTTCAGCGGTCCCATCGGCAACGATAGCATCAATAAAATCGCCACCAATCCCGCCTCCGCCGATATCCGCTTCTTCCGCCTGTCCAATCCGTAGGAATGTGACGGGTGGCGCGTGTCGGGTGAACGTCTCGGAGAGCGGAGTTCTCACGACGCCCCATCTTGTTCAAGTCGGTTTTTGCTGTTCTGTGCCTTTTGCGCTTCTTTGCGGCTAAAAATCTTCGCGTCTTCGTTGTTCAAACCTGTTTTCCCTTGATCTGGATCGGCTTTCTGATCAATTGATCTGGGCGTGCCGAAGAAGACGTCCAAAGCAGAATCCAGAATCCAGAATTCAGAAGCCAGAAGCCAGGAGGAAGAAGGCCAAATCGTTCTACAAATCCCCGCTGCCACCTCCGGATGTGGCAAGTGACAAGTGGCAGGTGACAGGAAAAGCAAAACCGGTGGGGCGAGCGTTCCCGCGAGCCGAAACGACTTCGGACATCCCTCACGCCCATCCCATCGCTCCTGCGCATTTCACTATCCGCGAAGATGGTTCCATTCAGGTAGGGCGCGTCACTCCGTGCGCGCCGTCACAGGTGGACGAACCAGCGGCGGGCAGCGGAGTGCCCGCCCTACCTAAATTAGTTTTCCTATCCGACACCCCTTTCATCCGCCTGTACCACGGCAACAGCCTCGAACTCCTGGACGCTATCGCCGCTAAATATCCCAAAGGCCGCTTCGATGCCATCTTTGCCGACCCACCTTATTTCCTGTCCAACGGCGGTATCACTTGCCACGCCGGTAAATTGGTCAAGGTGGATAAAGGAGACTGGGACGTCTCGCGCGGGCCGGAAATGAACCACGAATTCAACCTCGAATGGCTGCGATGCTGTCAGCGTGTGCTCAAGCCGAACGGCACCATCTGGGTGACCGGCACGCACCACGTCATATTCAGCATCGGCTACGCGATGCAACAGCTCGGGTACAAGATTCTGAACGACATCGCCTGGGAAAAGCCGAACCCGCCCCCGAACCTGAGCTGCCGTTACTTCACCCACTCCACGGAGACCGTCCTCTGGGCCGCCAAGAACGAGAAAAGCAAACACGTTTTCAATTATCAGGAAATGCGGAAGGTGACAGGGAAGCGAATGAAGACCGTTTGGCGGCGGGAGGAGTTTGAACAACAAAGTAACCAAGCAACCAAGGAAGAAAAATCAGAAGAACTTTATTCCTTTGTTCCTTCGTTGTTAAATCCCGTCTGGACCATGACGGCTCCGGGGAATGACGAGAAAACCCACGGCAAACATCCAACCCAAAAACCTGTGGCGTTGGTCGAACGCTGCCTGTTGGCCTCGACGAACGAAGGCGACTTGGTGTTGGACCCGTTTGGACAGTTCGGCGCGGCAGGTGGTGGGGTCTGAATTCGTGCCGCAGTTGGAAACTGTCCTGACCCTCAACCTTTTTACGGTCCCAAGAGGCGATAATAACTCTGCGTCCCGGCGGGCACGATGAATTGCGTGTTCGACTGGTTTGTCGTCAGGGTCCAGAACACCGGCGGAGTCAGGGTGGGCGATGATACCAGGGAAGCATTGCCCAACCAGGAAAGGCCCAGAACGCCGTTGGTGCAGGTGAAATTCAATGGCTCGACGCCTCCTCCCGGCAGGGTGTTCGTCAGTGATGCAATCAACTGGGCTTCGTTGAATGAACCGTAACCAATATCCCCGATTCCGGTCACTGCAATGTTGTCGTTGGAAATCGTATCGCTGACCGGAATCATTTTCATCAACCCGGCCACGGGGGTTATTTGAACCACCGGGATTGTCGATTCTGCATTGGTATAAATTCCCGTGGACAACTCGAAGTCCGAGTTGGCAAACCCACCGCTGGTGGTCAACTGGCCATTCTCAATCCAGACGCTGCCTTGCCAGATTGTATTTTCTGGAGTGACTGGCTCCGGATCGGGGGCGTTGGGGGCGGAATTATAGACGACGATGGTCATGTCTCCGGAGAACAGGCTGTTCGTCAACGCCATCAAAGCCCCGCTGAAGTTGGTCAGGGTGACGATATTGTTGGTGCTGATGTCAACGCTATAGGAAATGCTGGAAAGACTCAGGCCGTTGATGTCATTCGTGACCACCGGATAACCGCCGCCGGCTGTGATTTGAGGCGACAGGCTCCAAACGTCCGCCTTTACGCCACTGGCACTTACATAGACATATGCCCTTGCTCCCACCTGGCCATTTGGTTTGTAGAACAGGGATTCTGCCGTGGCGTAACCGCAGCCTTTGTCCTTATGCCAATACATGTCTTGTCCGAAGATCGTCAGCCATGAGTCCACTTTAAACCTGACGAAGACGCGACAACTGTTGCGGGATGTCGAGTCAACATGGGCTGAAATGGGAGAGCCAAAAAACATCGTGGCCAACAGCGTCAGTGGTGCCAGGAGAACTGAATGCCGGCGGATGATTTTTGCGTGCCGTTTGATATTAAGAGATGGTAAGTTCATGCGATTGTGTGTTTCCGTTGGTACGCCTTGACTGCCACCGGTCATGTCCCGAGGTTTGCTTCCCTACCGGTTAGCTTAGTTACTACCGAGTATTACGCAATCAAGGGGTCAATCTTTCAATAATTCCATCGCGTCAACCTCTGAGCAAACGAGTCACACAAACGGCTCAGTCCTCACTGGCCAAGTGACAGCGGATGGGAGTCGGGTAGGTGACAAGCCTGGCTTGGAGCCGGGACACCGGGGCCAGTGATTACGGCTGCACCAACCGGAAGAACGCCGCGCTGTTCGCCTTGTCCACCGGCATCGCCACCAGATTCGTCTGTGCCGAACCGGTGACGTTGACCCAGTTTGTGCCGAGTCGATTCGTCTGCAATTGCAACTGCCAGCCTGTGTGGTTCGCCGGCCAGGCAAAGCCAGGCTGTCCAGACACATTGGTTACACTGATGGTGACGGGCGCGAGCGATGTCGGACGCGCACTGACCTGCCCGGAATTCGCGCTCTCGCCGGTGCTGTTCCACGCGCTGACCACATAGTAATACAAGGTGCCATCGGCCAATCCGGTGTTCGTGAAGGCGAGGCTGGCGTTGGTGGCAATGTTCACATAACCGCTGCCGTTCACGGCCGAACGTTTGACAAAATAGCTGGTCGCGTTGGATAAAGCCGACCAACTCAACGCCACTTGCGCATCACCGGTGGTGGCAACCAGATTCGTCGGCATGGCCGGCGGAGTTGAAGCTGACCAGCCGGGCACCGTCACGCTGTCAAATGCGGCAGTGCAGAGGCTCGAAGTGTTGTGACTGGTCAGGGCCAGCCCCACGTACACGGTGGATGACATGGTAATTGTGGTGGATCCCTGCTGCGTCCACGTCACGCCATCCGGCGAACGGTATCCCGTGAACGTGTTTCCACTGCGCACCAGCTTGACCCAGTAAGGCGCGCTCAGGCCGCTCGAGTTGTTAACGCTGGTGCCGCCGCCGGTGCTCGAACGGTATTGCCAGGTCACGCCATTGCCCGGCGTCATAGCGACAAAGGCGTTGGTCGCGCCAGCATCCAGGCTCGCACGGATCATCACCCCGGCTTTGGACCACGGATCAATGTTTTGCACGGAGACGACCCGGGCAGTGATCGTGCAATCTCTGGTTGCGGTCACATAGGCAAAGCGGAAGGCGTCGGCCGTGCCTTGGATGTCCCCTCCGGCCCCAACCAGCGTAAACACACCGTTGGTGAAACCCGCGGTGCCCGAGAGTCCCACCGTGCCGATGTCCTGCGTCATCCAAGGAAGAGGCACCGGCGGCAGGGCGCCCGGGGGTGGCAGCGCCGGGCCTCCCGTCAACGCCGTCACGTTGTCCGGGTCATAGACCGCACCCG
>CAYPSF010000233.1:0-6474 GCA_964413165.1 uncultured Bifidobacteriaceae bacterium | reverse complement strand
TTCGGCGGAACCGCGCCAGGCGCAATCAACATCGTCATCGGCCCGCCGCCGACCAGTACCGTCGCCACCGCGATCGTCAACAACAATGGCACCGTCACCCTGAACTTTGTCGGCGTGCCCGGGTACACCTACCAGGTGGATGCGACGGCGAGCCTGACACCACCGGTGGTCTGGACGACCATCAGTACCAACACCGCGGACATCGGCGGCCTGTGGCAGATCACGGATCAGCAGGCGACGAATTTCGTGAACCAGTTCTACCGCTCGGCATACCGGCCATGACCAAGGGTCGGCCGAAGGCGGCCAAAGGAGGATAGCAATATTCTTCGCTTACGAAGTTAGCGCATCACCGGCAGCACGGTGATGCGCTTCTTCGTTTTTGGCGGCGGCCGGCCGGACCCAACCTCGCGTGGGAATGGGGCAATTTGAACTGTGACGTGCTCTGTAGAAACCAGGGAGAGGGGCGGCTCATCAAAACTCCACCTCCCCGGCCCTCTCCCCCAACTTCTTTGGCGGAGAGGGAGTTCAAATTGCGGTAACACCTGATGCGCAGATGTTTTGTACAAGGCACTGTAACGTCAGCTGTCTCAGCGGACAGTGCACTGAGGACAGCGCACACTGCAGCAAATCAACCCACCAACCCGCGCGCCGCAGGGTTGCAAAAAAACCACTTCCTGCAACGATGTGCCCGAGTCATGGACAAGTTGCCCCAGGTGGTTTTGCTGTTGGAATCCTCCCGCGGAGCGGGACGCGCCCTGTTGCGCGGTTTTGCCAATTACGCCCGGCATCATGGACCCTGGCGGTTCAATTGGGAACCGGGCGGTTTGAATGAAATCTGGCCTCGTCTGGGCCGGCTGGACACCCAGGGGGTCTTCCTGCGCGATGGCAAACATATCCGAAAGGTGCTGGCCCTGGGCATCCCCACCGTGGTGGTGGGGCATCGCAAGGAGGATTTTCCTGATGCCGCTCATGTGGTCACGGATTCGGAGTCAGCCGGCCGTCTGGCAGCTGAGCATCTGTTGGGCTGCGGCTTCAAAAACTTTGCCTTCTGCGGCCCCAGCCGCATCCGGTGGTCCGCCGCCCGCCGGGAAAGTTTCCAACGCTGCCTGAAACAGCCCGGCCGGAGGGTCTACTTTTTTAATGCGCCCGCCGAGGGAGGCAAGATTTCCTGGAGGTCAGAACACGTCATCATGGGACGCTGGCTGAAATCATTGCCCAAGCCGGTCGGGGTGATGGCCTGTAATGACGACGTCGCGCATCATTTGGTCGAGGCCTGCAAGGCGGCGCGCCTGCACGTTCCCGACCAGGTGGGCATCATCGGGGTGGACAACGATGAATTAGTGTGTGAATTGTCCTCCCCGGCGATCTCGAGCGTGGCGATCAATTTTGAGCGCGCCGCCTATGAAAGCGCCCGCCTGCTGGATGAATGGATGCACGGTAAAAAAATTTCCCTGCCGGCCCGGATCACGGCCCCGGCCACCCATGTCGTTCCCCGGCTGTCCACTGACATTCTGGCGGTGGGGGACGCCCGGTTGCTGAAGGCGTTGCGTTTCATCCGTGACCACGCCCGGGAAAACGTGGGGGTGGCGGACGTGGCCCGGATTTCCGGCCTCTCGCGCCGGGCAGTGGAAAACCGCTTTCGCCAGGAGTTGGGACGGTCCATTCTGGACGAGATCCGCCGGGTCCGGGTCGACCTGATCGCGCAGATGCTGATGGAAACCGACCTGCCGGTGTCCGACATTGCCCGGGCGTTGGGCTACGAAAACCTGCAGCACATCGCCCGCTATTTTCGCCGGGAGAAAAAGATGAGCCTGGTGGCCTTCCGCAAACGGCATAAGACCCGATAAACCGGCGAATAATCTGGCTGATGGTGCTTGCGCAAAATGGCTAATTATATACGCATTTTGGGGTAAGGGTAAACCAGCGCTTGTGCTATGCTTAAAACCGCGCCTCAATTTATTTTGATCCGGTTCCCGGGCGGTTGGGGGGGCTGAAAAAATGATGGCCATCGGCTGTAAAATCACATAATTAATTGTCATATCTATGATTACTCTCGGCGTTATTATCGGCAACCGCGGTTTCTTTCCGGCCCACTTGTGCGACACGGGGCGCAAGCAAATCCTGGCCACTCTCGAAAAGCTCGGGATCGGCGTGGTCGCCCTGCCGGTGGACGCCACCAAGTTCGGCGCGGTTGAATCCATGGCCGACGCGCAGAAATGCGCCGACCTGTTCAAGCAGAACGCCGGCAAGATCGACGGCATCCTCGTCTCCCTGCCAAATTTCGGGGATGAACGCGGCGTGGCCAACACCCTCCGCTGGGCCGGCTTGCGGGTGCCGGTGCTCATCCACGCTTTCAACGATGACCCGCAGACCATGACCATCAAGGACCGCCGCGACAGCTTTTGCGGCAAGATGTCCGTCTGCAACAACCTCCGGCAATACCAGGTTCCGTTTACCTTGACCCGCCTGCACACCTGCGCCCCCGACAGCAAAAGTTTCGCCCAGGATTTGCAGGATTTTGTGGTGACCTGCCGCGCCGTCAAGGCCTTGAAAAATCTCCGGATCGGCGCTCTCGGCGCCCGCCCCACCGCGTTCAACACGGTCCGTTACAGCGAAAAACTCCTCGAATCGTCCGGCATCAGCATCGAAACGCTCGACCTCTTCGAGTTGTTCGGCTGGGTCGGCAAGCTGAAGGATGGCGATCCCGTGGTGGACGCCAAGTTGAAGGAAATTCAGGCTTATGTTGTTTCCAAATCCATCCCCCCGGTCGCCCTGTTGAAAATGGCCAAGTTCGGCGTGTGCGTGGACAAGTGGATGAAGGAGACCCGGCTCAATGCCACGGCCATCCAATGCTGGACGGCCATGGAGGAATTTTTCGGCGTCGTGCCCTGCACCTTGATGAGCATGATGAGCAACATGCTCATGAGCAGCGCGTGCGAGGTGGACATCATGGGCACGGTGGCGATGTATGCCATGGCCCAGGCCGGCGGCAAACCCAGCGCGCTGGTGGACTGGAACAATAATTACGGCGAGGACCCGGACAAGGGCGTCATCTTCCATTGCAGCAACCTGCCCAAGGACGTATTTGTGGAAAAGGGCGAGGGCGAACCGGTGATGGATTACCAGGAAATCATCGCCGGCACCGTCGGCAAGGAAAATACCTACGGCACCATCGTAGGCCGTGTAAAGGCCTCACCCTTCACCTACCTGCGGGTGAGCACCGATGATGCGGCGGGCAAGGTCCGCGCCTACATCGGCGAAGGTGAATTGACCAACGATCCTCTGAAGACGTTTGGCGGTTATGGCGTCGTCCGGATCCCGAATTTGCAGCACCTGCTCCGCTACATTTGCGAAAATGGCTTTGAACACCATGTCGCCATCAACCCGACGCGCCTCGCCGCCGGGGTCAAGGAAGCCCTCAGCAAGTATCTCGGCTGGGAAGTTTACTGGCACGCCTAGACGCGGATTAGCGGTTAATGGATGCAGAATGGCGTTACGTTGAAGCCCATTATTGGAATCATTCGGGGCTGAGCCTGACAACCAAGACATGAGTACACGCTATACAATTGGTCTCGATTACGGCACGAACTCGGTCCGTGCGCTCGTCGTCAACGTCGCCAACGGCGCGGAAGTCGCCAGCGCCGTCTGGACGTATGCCCACGGGACCCAGGGCGTGATATTGTCACGCGACCCCAACCTGGCCCGGCAACATCCGGCCGATTACCTCAAAGGCGCGGAGGTCACCATCAAAAAGGCCCTCGCCGTCGCGAAGGAAAGCGTTCGCGGATTCAAACCCGGCCAGGTGATTGGCATCGGGGTGGACACCACGGGGAGCACGCCGCTGCCGGTGGATGCCGACGGCCGGCCGCTGGCGTTCGACCAACGATTTGCCCAAAATCCGGCCGCCATGGCGTGGCTGTGGAAAGACCATACCGGGGTTGCCGAAGCGGCGGAAATCACGAAGCTGGCCGGGAAAATCCGCCCGCGCTACCTCGCCAAATGCGGCGGGATCTATTCGAGCGAATGGTTTTGGAGCAAGGTCCTGCATTGTTTGCGGACCAGCCCGGAGGTTTTTTCGGCGGCCCATTCCTGGGTGGAATTGGCGGATTATGTTCCTGCCGCACTCACCGGCACCACGGCCCCGGACCGTTTCACGGCGGGCATTTGTGCCGCCGGCCACAAGGCGATGTACAACGAGAATTGGGGCGGCTACCCGGACAAGGAATTTCTTTCGCGCCTGCACCCCAAACTCGGCGCGTTGCGCGACCGGCTGGGTTCTCGCGTCCGGTCCATCGACTCAGCCGTGGGCGGTTTGACGGCGGAATGGTCAAGGAAGACCGGCTTGCCGGCCGGAATTCCGGTGGCCGTCGGCGCGTTCGACGCGCACCTCGGCGCGGTCGGTAGCGGAGTGACGCCGGGTGTGCTCGTGAAAATCATCGGGACCAGCACGTGCGATATCACCGTCTGGCCGAATACCCGGAACCTGGCGGACGTTCCCGGCCTGTGCGGCATCGTCAATGGCAGTGTTTTGCCGGGATATTTTGGATTGGAAGCCGGCCAGTCCGCCGTGGGCGACATTTTCAACTGGTTCGTCAATTACCTTCAGCCCGGAGGCAAGGCCGGCACACATGAGGCGTTGACCCGTGGGGCAGCGGAACTGCTGCCGGGCGAATCCGGCCTGCTCGCGCTGGACTGGAACAACGGCAATCGCACGGTGCTGGTCGACCAGCGGTTGACGGGCCTGCTTGTCGGCCAGACGTTGTATACCACCCCGGCGGAAATTTATCGTGCGCTCATCGAGGCCACCGCCTTTGGCGCGCTTACCATCATCAACCGCTTCGAGGAGTACGGCGTGAAAGTCGGACAGGTCGTCAATTGCGGCGGTATTGCGGAGAAAAACCCGCTGGTGATGCAGATTTATGCGGACGTGACCGGTCGGCCGATGAAGGTTTCCCGGTCGGCGCAGACGTGTGCGCTCGGCTCGGCCATTGCGGGTGCGGTGGTGGCCGGCGTGTACCGGGATTTTGCCGCCGCCCAGAAGGCCATGACCGGCCTGAAACCGCGCGTGTTCAAGCCGAATCCGAAGGCCCATGCGATTTATCGCGAGCTGTATCCGCTTTACAAAAAATGCCATGACGCTTTCGGCATCAATGAGTCGAGCGAAAGTCTTTACGGCGTGATGAAGCAACTCATCGAAATTCGCAATCGGGTGCGAAAATAAGGCCGGGCGGGCCGTGTAGTTAAATTTCAGGATAGGCGGGGAAGAAGTTTTCTTGTATTTAGAACCAGGACCATGCTCGAACAACTGAAGCAGGACGTTTGTCAGGCCAACCTCGATTTGGTGAAGGAAGGCCTGGTAATTCAAACGTGGGGCAATGCCAGCGGCATTGACCGCGAACATGACCTCGTCGTCATCAAACCGTCCGGCGTGCCCTATGCCGGCATGAAACCCGAGCACATGGTCGTTGTCTCGCTGGAAACCGGCAAGGTGGTGGACGGCAATCTTGTTCCCAGTTCCGATACGCCGACGCATCTGATGCTTTACCGCGCCTTCAAAAACGTCGGTGGTGTGGTGCACACCCACAGTCTTTACGCCACGGCCTGGGCGCAGGCGAGCCGGGGCATTCCCGCCTACGGCACCACCCAGGCCGATTACTGGTACGGCGATGTTCCGTGCACACGCCAACTCACGCCGGGCGAAATCAAAGCCGATTACGAGGCGAACACCGGCCGGGTTATTATTGAGGCCTTTGCGAAACTCGATCCGCTGCAGCATCCCGCCGTGTTGGTAGCCAGTCATGGTCCCTTCACCTGGGGCCGGGACGTGAAGGACGCGGTGCACAATGCGTCGGTGCTCGAATTCATTGCCCGTCTGGCCGGCGAAACCCTTCGTCTCAACCCGAAAACCAAGCCGATGCCCTCCGCATTGCTCGACAAACATTTTTTGCGCAAACACGGCCCGGACGCGTACTACGGGCAGAAATAAAACCAGCGAGATCCCAATGAAAACACAAACATCATTCATCATGCTAGCATCGGCTGGACTGGCCGCTGCCGGTCTTATAGGCTGCACCTCCATGTCAACCCCAACCAATACTGTCGGAACCATCAGCCAGGCGCCCTTTGGCAAAACCCCGGAAGGAACGCCGGTCGAAATTTACACCCTGCGCAATGCCAAAGGAATGGAAGCGCGCATCATGACCTACGGCGGCATCGTCGTGTCGCTCAAGGTGCCGGACAAGAATGGCAAGTTCGACGACGTCGTGCTCGGCTTCGACACCCTGGACGGTTATACCAAAGACAGTTATGTGAAAGGGTGCCCCTATTTCGGCGCGCTGATTGGCCGCTACGGGAACCGTATCGGCGGCGCCAAATTCACCCTGGAAGGCCAGAGCTATACGCTGGCCGCCAACAATGGTCCCAATTCGCTGCACGGCGGCATCAAAGGCTTCGACAAGGTGGTCTGGCAGGCCA
>CAYPSF010000232.1:0-6519 GCA_964413165.1 uncultured Bifidobacteriaceae bacterium | reverse complement strand
CGCGGAAAATGCGGATCGCGATTTCGCTGCGGTTGGCAGCGAGCAATTTCTTGAATGGCCTCCCGGTGCGGCTGGACGCGCCGGCTTCGTTTCTACTTATTGCGGTCATCCGTTTTATTTATATTAGGACACCGGACGAATGGCAAGGGCGAGAGAAGTCTTCGGATGCTCTGAGTCAGGTTTGGCGTAGTTTCGTCACATTGCTCGGCGTGACGGGCAAGTTTCCATTTTTCAGTTTTCAGTCTTTGCGCCTTCTGCGCCTTTTTGCGGCAAATAATGCGGCGCGCACGGAGTGACGCGCCCTACCCTGTCTCGTTCATGCTGGGTCACGGGCCAAGTGTCTTCAGGCGGGATTGGATAAAGGCGGCGAAGGGGTCGAGCAACGCGGCTTCGGATAATAATTGTCTCGCCTGCGGGATTGCACCTTCTTCGATCAATGCTTCGGCCCAGGCGTAGCTGGCAAAGAGCAGATTCAACTTGTGCCGGGGCCGTTCGCTGTTGTCGCGGACGATCCAGACCGGGTCAAAGAGCATTTTTCCTCCGTCGACCGGCCATTCGGAGGCGGCGGCGAGCGCCGCCGGCAGTGGCGCGTCTGCCGCAATCCAGTCCAGATAGACTTCCTGGCCCGGAACGTATGCTTTCAGGGCGGCCTTGAGCCGAGGCGCAGATTGGCCGGCTTGCGCCGGGTCCGACGCACTCAGGGTGTAACGAGCGCGGAAGATGACCCGTTCGACGGCCCGCAACCGGCCGCCCGCTTTCTGCGCTTCGTCGTCCATGAGCGCCTCGCAATTCGCGTCCGCCGTCAGCTGCGGACCGGCACAGGATTTCGTCCAGGCGACCGCCTCGGGATACAGGCCCAAAGCATAGAGACAGTAGCCGATGCTGGCATGGAGGCCGTCATCGTCAGTCTCGGGACGCGGCCAGCTCCGGGGCGCTTCCAGGGCACGGATGCATTCGCGGTACCAGCGGAGCGCACAGATGTACATGCCGGCATTGGCGTAAACCAACCCCATCAGATCAAAAAAATCCGCGCCGTAGAGGTCGATGACGGATTTCACGTGGCGGGCGTCTTCCGCGGACAGCAGGCCTCGCCGGGCGTAAGCATCGATCACCTCTCCGCGGGTGAGGTCGTTGGGTTCGGCCAGATGAGCCGACTCGGCGCCGAGCAGGCCGGCATCGTCCATCACGGGATCGTCCGGTTGAAAGGGCAGGACGCGGGCGAAGCTGACGGGGAGGATTGAGCTGAAGGGCTCGAACACGGAGGCGTCGCAGTACAAGCGCAAAAAGCCGGCGGAGAACATGGCTGTCCGGACTTTAGACTCCGGTTCCCGCAGCGTCCATTAGAAAGAGGATGGCCGTCGAAGGTCGAAAGCCGGCGCTAGCAGGCATCGCTGTTCTCCCCGGTTACGCTCCTGGCGGGATTCCTCAACAGGTCGATATCGTCTCAACAACGTCGCACGTTATTCCTCGGCTGCCGCGCGGGCGAGGCGCAGGCCGATGGCACGGTGCAAAACAACGGTGGAAACCACACAAATCAGCCCGGTCAAGAGGCAGATCGCGCCGGGGCCGGAGCTGCCGCCGGCCGAAAACATTATGGCCAAAATTGCCATGAAAAATGACCCGCCGATATACTGGATTGCGATGGCCAGGGGCAGCGCTCCGCGTTTGATAATCAGGGACAAAAACGCCGTGAGGTGAAGGAATAAAATAAATTGAAGAATGGCCACGCTGAACGTTCCCAAAGCGATCGGCTCACTTAAAATATCGTTGAAGAACCTGCCGACGTCCTCCGGAACCAGCACCGCTCCGAGGACGAAGCCGGCCAGCAGCGGGAGCGTGCCGGCCAGCGTGCCGGCGACTTTGCGGTAGGCGAGTTCGGGCACTGAAACTGGCAGCGTTATCAAGGACGAGAGCGTCTTCCACCGGATTTCCTCCCGGAAAACGTGCGCTGCTTCCAGTGCCAGGCAGACCGCCGTTATGACGAGGGAGACCCAGATAAGGACTGACCCTTCGAACTCCCGCGTAATAACTTCTCCAGATCCGGTTTCCAGAGCGATGAGATTGCAAAGCGCCACCAGGAGGGCCACGATGCCGAACTTCAAGAGCAAGCCAAGCTTGCCTCCGCTGATAAACGTGAAATCCTTCCAACTGATGGCCCGGGTGCCGACGAGGCGAGGGGGGATTCTGCTGCGCCGGGTTGCCCGGCCCACCAGCCACCGTTGGGGTGTCGCCGCATCCTTTTCTTCGCGGGTGCACCAATCAAAAACCAGCCACGCCAGCAAAAACAAAAGAACTCCCAGCACCAGATTGCTTGCCACTTGAAAACCGATCGCCGGCCCCGCAAACCCGGTACGGAAGATGGCGCTTAACCGGTCCGAGGGCGCGGCCTGACGCCAGAAATCAATCAGAGTGGTGAGAATGAGCCCCATTCCCCGTTGAGGATTGACCCGACCGGACGAGGCCATCTCTTGCACGATGCCGGCCGCCCAATGATGTCCAATCAGAAACACCATTAGAACGATCAAGGTGAATGCGGCCGCGGTTGTCGTGTTGCGGAACACCACCGAAAACAGCAGGGCCAGATTGCAGACCAGGAACAAGTAGGCCAGCAAAGTTCCGTAAGAAGCCGCGATTTGAAGCAGGCCCACGCCCCCCAGCGTCACGGCGAGCAGGACGAAGGGAACCTGCACCAGCAGGAGAAGCAACGCCCCAACCAGCCGGCTCGTGGATTTGCCCAACAGAATGGCAACCGGATCGAGATCCGTCATCCGCAACAATCCAAGCATCATCTCCTCTTTTTCCTCCGTGATGGCGGACGCGAAATAACTCAGCCCCGCCAGCGTGATGAATACGAGGTTCAGCCAGACCATTTCCTGCAGAAAATGCAATCCCGGAGCACCGAACATCCCCACCCTCGCCAGCGACTGGATCGGAACCAGCACCAACAGGATCAGGATCAACAACCCGGTGCGCGACCAGCACATCAGAGCCGATCGGGTTTCCAGGCGCAAAGAGCGCTCGAAAAGGGCCAAGGCGGGCAGTTTCACGATGGACCTCCGGCATCGGGCACCGGCAGTGGCGGTGGCGTGTTATTGGCAGCGGTCACCATCACCGGCGGCACCCCCGGCTCGGTCAGGTCCATAAACGCCTGATTGAGGTGGCGCACAATTTCCTGGAAACCGGTTATTTGCGCGCCGCTATCGAGAGCGGCGCGGAGCAGGAGGTTGAGATCGGTCTGCTTTCTTTGAAAACTGACCCGATACTGCGGCGCTTTCGCCGGTTTCGTCACCTCGATGACTCCGCTGACTTTTCTCAACGCGGCTTCAGCGGCCGGATGCTCCTCCGCGAACGTGAGAAGGTAATCCGCCACCTCGCCGTCGCGCTGGTTCAGACCGCTCATCGAGCCGCTGTAGCACACCGCTCCCCGGTCGAGAATGGTGACGCTGTCGCACAATTCCGCCAACTCGGACAGAATGTGAGAGCTGATGAAAATAGTTTTACCCATGCGCCGAAGTTCCCGAATGATGTCCATCAGTTCAATTCGTGCCCGGGGATCGAGCCCGCTGGCGGGTTCATCCAACAGGAGCAAGGCGGGATCGTGGACCAGCACCCGGGCGAGGCTGATCCGTTGCTGCATGCCGCGGGACAAGGCTTTGATAAGATCGTTCCGGCGCGCCCCCATGTCGGTCAAAGCCAGCACGTCACCGACAACGCGGGTGCGTTCCTGCACATCCAGCCCGTAGGCGGCGCCGAAAAAATCCAGATATTCCTGCACCGTCATCTGGCGATACAGGCTGAAGTGATCCGGCATAAAACCGGTTTTGCGTCGCACGTTTTTGTAATCGGCAACCACATCGAGGCCGAAAACGCGGACCGTGCCGCTCTGCGGTTTGAGGAGGGTTGCCAGGATTTTGAGCGTGGTGGTTTTGCCTGCACCGTTAGGCCCGACGAATCCATGGATCGAACCTTGCTCCACCGCGAAGCTGACGCCCCGCAACGCCTGCTGACGTTTATAGGCGTGGTGCAGGTTGCAAATTTCAATGGTCAGTAGATTTGATTCACTCATATTCCTCCCGCCGTTCCAGGTTTGAACAGGTCAAAATGATAAAGCACATAGCCGACCTCATGGCCAAGCTCGGAACCGGTGATGCAAAAACTGTCCGGGCTGCGTGCGAAAAGGAAAATCTGAACCCGGCCGTTCGCCGACGATGACAATGCATTCGGCTTCGTGAAATCCACCGCGCCGAGGCTCCAGGCGATCAGGGGTTTTACACATTTCCGAAACTGGCCTTCCACGTCAGTGACCACGTTTCCCTGCGGATATCCATAAGGAACCCCAAACTGCTGCAACCCGGGCGCGGAAATGAACTCGTTGAGCGATTGTTTGTCCGAATCCCCGAACTCAAGTTCGTCCTTGGCGAACTTCATCGCGTAGATCTGGTCTCCTTGCACCGCCCAACCCTCCAGAACCTGCTTCGTGAAATCCGGGCCAACCGTCAAAACCAATTGCTTCAGCGCTTCCGTCCCGTCCCAACTCACGATTTTCACCGGAATGTGCGCGCCTTTCATTTCACCCTCGTGCAGCAATGCCCGGCGCGAGAACATCGGGATGTCCACCACAAACCTCCCATCCTGGCCGCTCTCGATCAAGCCATTGACCGCCTCATAATCCTGGCCGGTGGCGTAGAGATTGTGCGAGGCGGCATGAGTGATCGTGTAATGCGCGCCGCGCACGGCGAAGATGTTGACCCACTGCATCACATCATAGGTATCGCCATCAATTGCCCGCGCGTAGGAAAGCGAATGGACGGCGCTGGTTTCGCCTTGTCCGCGGCGTCCCACCAAGTCGAAGAGCAACGCAAATCCTGCGACGGTCGCCAGCAACAGCAGGATTCGCAGGCGGTAATCAGCCAGTTTCCGTCCGAGGCGGAGGTTGGCCGGCCCCACCAGTGCCGCGTAGGCGATTGCCAATATGTAGATGAATTCCCAACTGTAGCGTCGCTGACTCAACTGGGTCAAAGTTCTGAAAAATGAATCCGCCGTTTGAGCCGGCATATCCTGTTCGCCCGGCTTGAACTGCCGCAGCGGAAACCCGCCTTCTTGAACGTCCCGGATTTGAATATCGCGCGCCGTGGCGGCGTGCCGCACAATCACCCCTGCCCCGCTGCGGACACGTTCCAGGGAAGAATTCAACACACTCAGTTCATCTGAAAACTCCGGATAGCGGCCATCGGCACCGATCAACAAATGGACTTTGCCGCCCGCTCGTAACCAGTTCAAAAACGCTCGCCGTTTCGCTGGTTCCCAATGCGGCGCATGATCCAATAACAAGCTGTCCAATCCGCTCGTTGCGGCCGCGGTCGGCGGAAACAAATCTTCCGGAAACTGCTTGAAGGCGCTGATCGTGCCCAGAGTCTTCTCCGAATCAGATAAAAGCACCTGTGCTGCCGGCCCCCATTTCGGCGCCGGAATGTCATAGTGATCGTCAGGGCCGCGGCCCCATTCCACACGCCACTGGACATATTGGTTGTCAATGTAAACGTAGAATTGCAACCAGCGGGTCGTCAGCGGCGAGAGATAACAGGGAATTTCATAAACCGCCCCGACCCGCTCTGCCAGGCCGCGGCTCTTGGAGAAATTCACGGCCCCGTCAAATGGCGCGGGGTCGGAGTTGGCGACCAGCACGGAGACCAGGTTGAACCGGCCGGGCACAACCTGACCGTCAAAGCCCCATTTCACTTGCTGCACCTCGAGAGCTGACACCGAAACGGCGGCGAAAATCAGGAGGCCAATCCACCCGGAGCAATTCATCCGAATGCAGCGGTTTTCGCCACGCCATCGGAGTGCGGTATGCGGCATGACGTGCATGATATAGAATCTCCCCGGAAATTGAAATTCAAACTCGACCCAGATAACGATCGGCGCTGGTTAAACATAACCGGCGAATCCACCACACGAGCACGGCGGCCAATCCCAGCTGGACGAAAACCATGACGACCATATCCGATGTCACCGGGTTATCGGACATTTTGCCGAGCGCCTCGGCGGTACCGATTACCGTGACCGGGCTGACGAAGCGCAGCGGTCCGTTCCAATCCGTGGGCAACAATCCCGTCTCGGCGAGGTAACTGGCGGCGACCAGAGGAATGAGGCACCACGCCACAACCAGCAGGAGGGCCGTCATTAACGCCCGGATCTGATTGCGGATCCGCAAGCCAATCCAAAAACACGACCATTGAACCAGCGCGGGATAAATCCAAACGGTCAGCAGGGAAATGACCAGGTAGAGCGCCAGATTCGTCCAGCGCGGGTCCTGCCGATCCTGGGTTTTGAATTTCACGATTGCTTCCACCACGAAAATAACGATCAGCGGCCGGGTAAGAAACTGGATCCATCGTCCGATCGGCGCGAGCCATTCATTCAGAATCTCGCGAGCCGTCAGGGGTGTCGTCAGAATTGCCCCGAGCCGTTCGTTGATCCGCTCGCTGGCCACCGCGTTGGCGCTTTGAATCGGGACGG
>CAYPSF010000231.1:0-6543 GCA_964413165.1 uncultured Bifidobacteriaceae bacterium | reverse complement strand
GAAATCATTTCCTGCCACCGTTCGGTTGCATTCATCGCGGCGGCGGCCTGGTAAAGACTTACTTCCATACGCAAGATGGTTTAGCAGCGGATGTGCCATGCCGGTTTCCGGGCATTTTCGTCCAGTCCTCCGCCGGGTGCTGGCAAAAGATTCCGGTATTGGCAGCAGAAATTGCCGGGCGACGCTTCATGCCGGCTTGGAGGTTGGTTCGTAGACGCAGGCCAGGTCCATCACCTGACCGCAGGAACATTGCACCCGGATGTTGGTAACCCGATCGCCGTCGCATTCGAGCGACACGCGCGGCTCACAATTTTTTCCCGCGCCCGGCCCGGGCCCCGATGGGACGGGCGCCGGTGACTCCGACGACAGCAATGAGCGGGTTTGCTCGGTTTTAGGAATGACGGTGACGTGAAACTCCCGGCGTTCACTGGAAGCCGGCAGGGTCGTCAGCGGTATAAATGATTCAGTTCGCAGGAGTGTCATGAGGCGGGTCCGGGGTAGCGGAAGCCGGGAGTGAATCCACGGATTCCTTCAGTTTAAGCATTACGGTCACGCGCCGGTTGACTTCGGCGGCGGGCGAAAGCCCGGGCATGGGCGCGGCGTCGGCATAGCCGGAAACCTTGCAGACCTGGCTGCCAGCGACACCACTTTGGACGAGTTTGCGGCGCACGGCATTGGCGCGTTCGGCCGAAAGTTCCCACTTGCCGTGCGCTTCGCGGCCGGTTTGGGAATTGGCCTCGGTATGGCCCTCGAGTTCGATGCGGAACGTAGTGAAACGCGCGATTTCCCAGGCCAGCGTGCTGAAAACCCACGCGCCGTAATCCGTGAACGTATCCGAGTCGGGATTGAAAGTGGGTTTCAGCGAACGGTCAAAAATATTGATGCGCAGGCCTTCCGGCGTTACGTCAATTTGAACACTGCTTTGATCCTCATCCTGCTGTTTGAGCAGTTTGGCCAGGTCCTCACTGAGGCGGCGCATCGTTTCCATTTCGACCGCTGAAACCGAGGTAAAGCGGCCTTCCTGCTTATAAGTGCTGGAGGCTTCCTTGTTCGGGATGATGCCGGTGGATTCCTTGGTGACGGAGGAGAAAGGGTTTTTGAAGGCGCGTTCGACGGCATCCTTGATTTTCTGGTCCTGCGAGGTGAGCCAGAGGCAGAGGAACAGGGCCATCATGGCCGTGACGAAATCGGCATAAGCGACCTTCCATGAACCTCCGTGATGAACATGTTTTTTGCTCATGCGGAATCAAGACTATTTGGCGGTCTTGAGGGCCTTGAACATCTGCTCCATTTCATCCGCGGTCGGACGCAATTCACTGCTCAAACCGCGACGGCCGAGTTCCACCGCGGTGACCGGCGCCATGCCGCTGGCGAAGCCGATGACGCACGCGGCGATGCACCGGGTGTAATCCAGTTCCGCCGTGCTGACAAATTCGAGGTTCATCGCGAGTGGCGCGATGAAACCATAGGCGAGCAAAATACCCAGAAACGTGCCGACCAGGGCCGCCGCCACGTGTTCGCCGATCTGCTCCACCGGCCCGGATATGGAGGCCATGGTAATGACAATGCCCAGCACGGCGGCCACAATGCCAAATCCCGGCATGGCGTCGGCAGTCTTCGTCAGCACGTTGACCGGCGCGCCATGTTCCGTTTCCATCTGCCCGATTTCCGCGTCGAGCAGCAGGCGCAACTGGTCGGGTTTGATTTTGCCATCGATGATCGGCCGCAGGCTCCCGCACAGAAACACCACGGCATGCTGATTGTCGGAAAAAAGCGGATATTTCTTGAAGATGGAACTGTTCTGGGGTTCCAGGACGTGCTCTTCCAGTGCGATCATGCCATTGCGCCGGCCCAGCAGGAACAATTCATAAAGCACCCTCAGCAAATCATCATAGGCCGCACGATTATGCGGAGCGCCTTTGAGGCAGACCAACAGTCCCTTGGCAATGTCCTGGAGCACCTTTTTGGGCGACATGACGATGAGCGCCCCGACGGCGCCACCGGCAATGATAATGATTTCATTGAGCAGGGCATGGATGAGCACGGTCATTTTGCCGCCCTCCATGATGAAGCCGCCAAAGACGCAAATGATGACAACTAAAAAGCCGCCAATGATGATCATGCGCTTCGGGCGGTTGCGGGACGCTTGACCAGCCCGGATTCAAAACGTTGCACGTAGGCGCGGATGGCCAGGATAGCCTGGGAATGAATCTGGCAGATGCGCGATTCGGTCAGGCCGAAAACCTCGGCAATTTCACGCAGATGCAGGTCCTCGGTATAATAAAGCGCCAACACCTTGCGCTGGATTTCGGGCAGTTCCTTAAGGCGTTCGAAAATGACCTTCTTTAGTTCCCGTTGCGAAACCTGTTCCACCGGGTTTTCCTCCGATGTATCCGCAATTACTTCATATAAACTGCCGGTGTCGCCGTCCTCGGAGGTACCCGCGGAATCCAGGCAGACAAATGACGCGGGACGCACTTCATCGAGCAACTCGTTGTATTCGGGCACGGACAAACCCAATTCCTGGGCCACCTGCGCTTCGGCCGGCGTGCGGCCCAGTTTTTGTTCGAGCTGGCCCATCACCGCCTGGATTTTACGCGCCTTTTCGTGAATCGTGCGCGGCACCCAGTCCATGCGCCGCAGTTCATCCAGCATGGCGCCGCGGACCCGGACTCGCGCATAAGTTTCAAACGACGAACCGCAGGTGGGATCGAAATTGCGGAGCGCCTGGAGCAACCCGACCAGCCCGGCGCTGTGAAGATCATCATGGCTGACGTGTTCGGGCAGAGTCATGGACAGGCGGCCAAGGACCGACACGACCAGGGGCAGGTACCGTTCGATCAGGTCGTTTTCCGTGGAAAGATCGGCCTGCTGATGGTAGCGCTGCCAGAGGTCCTGGGCGGTCGGCGGTGGAGCGGTGGCGACTACGTTGGCCTTGGGCGATTCGCAAATGGAAGTGCTCATATTTTAGCAGCGGGCTTGGGGTTGACCGGCGGGATCGAACGCGTGTGACGCCGTTGCTCAATGGCTTCCCGCAGCCCCTGCAACCAGACGCGACCCCACCAGCGGGCCAGCAGGGCAGCCAACAGGGCAGCGACCAGGGCCCGCCACAGGGCAGTGGACCCAGTGCAATTGCCGGCCAGACTAAAGCCGGCACCGATGAGGAAACCAACGACGGACCCGAGAATCATGAACGACTTCATGTGCGTTTGAACGCACGTTTAGCACAAGGTTTGCCAGCGGGAATTTTGCGGCGGCGGGAAGCGAAGAAACCCAATGTTCACGGGCGAATTTCGCAGGGGAAGAGCAGCGCTGACTCCGCGCGATGAAATTCGCCCGGAATTTTTTGCCCGGCGTTCAGGAAACTGAATGAGCAATTTGTGCCCAATACAAAATTCCACAATTTCACGCGTCGCCGTTCCTCATCCAAGTGTGTGAAGATGATATCTTCCGGCGCCAGGGCGGCAAAAGCGTGAATTTGCTCAAACAGCACGGAAGTTTCGCAGGCGGCATTGAGCACGAGATGCACATGCGGTTGCGGCAAGGCGCCCACTTGAACCCGCAAGTTGGCCAGGGCGTTGGTGTTGTACGTTTCCACTCCGGGCAAGTCCACAAAAAACAGGTCCGCCGGCCCATCCGGCGCATGCCAGAACCGGTCCACCGGCACGCCGATCATTTCGCAGTGCAAGGTGAGGATTTCAGCAGTATTCGCAGTTTCCCCGTCGAGCCGCCATACCTGCACCTTTTGATTTTCAGCCAGGACGGCCAGGGTCATCCACTTGCATAACGCCGTGGTTTTTCCCGATCCGGGTGGGCCCACAAAAACGTGCGGTCGGCCCGTGCCTTCCATCACCTGCCTTGCCGGACGCCACAGACTCGCCAAAACGTTTCGAACGGCGGTCCATTCGGCAATCGGCATCGGGGGAGGCTCATTCCCATGCAAGGCACAAACCTTTTGTTCCAGGTGATCCGCCAATGACGGCACTAGACCCAATGACTCCAGCCAGGTAATGCTCCGCCATGGGCGCGGCGTGGGCGTGGTTGGCGCTATCGGCTCAACCCTCTCGGAGAAAGGCACATAGGCGTCCTCACCGGGCGGAACCGTATGCGTTTTGTGTCGCGTGTCTTCGTCGGAAACACAGGCCACCACTTCAATATTCCCGGTGTGATGCCAAAGCCGCGAGATGCCGTAAGCCGGTAATCGTCGTACGCTCACCACCACGGCATTCGGCCCCAACTGCTCGTGGATCTGCGCCAGCGCGGCATCGGCATTTTGGGCGATGAAGGGGACAAGTTTCATGGCCGGAATTGGAAAACATCCATCACCGAACGTCCAACATCGAACATCCGGTCAGCCGCACCTGCCCAGGCCGGAGCAATTGGGCGTTGGAGGTTCAATGTTCGATGTTTGATGGTCCTCATTCGAAATGGGGGATCACCGCGGCGTTCTGGACCTGCATCCGCGCCGGAATTTCCGCGTACGAAAGCACAGCGAGATCGTTGAACGTGTTTTCGAAGAAGCGGCGGAAGGCCAGTCGCAACTGCGGCGCGCACAACACCACCGGCGGATGGCCGGCGGAAAGCATCTGCTGCACCAGCTTGGAGAGCGTATCGATGACGTGTCGCGCCAGTTTGGGCTCGATGACCAGCGCCACTTCCGTGGGTGATTGCCTGACGCCCTGGGTCAGCTGTTGCTCAAGTCGCGGGTCAATGGTGATGGCGCGCAATCCGCCGTTCTCGGTTTGAAACGGCTTGGTCAACTGGGAACCCAGCGCCCGGCGGGCGTGTTCGGAAAGTTCATCCGGATTTTTTGTGTAGCTCGCGTAATCCCCCACTTTTTCAAGAATGCCCCCCAGGTTGCGGATGGAGATGCCTTCGGCCAACAGGTTTTGCAGGATGCGCTGCACCTGGCCCACGCTCAGTTGCGCGGGAATCAATTCGTTGACCACCGCCGGATTCGTTTGCTTGAGGTTGTCGAGCAACAGTTGCACGTCCTGGCGCGTCAAAATCTCGTGGCAATGGCGGCGGACGGACTCTGACAGGTGCGTCACGAGCACTGACGGCGCATCCACCACGGTGTAGCCGGCAACTTCGGCGGATTTGCGCTCAATGTTGGTGACCCAGGTGGCGGGCAATTGAAAGACCGGCTCAACGGTTGGAATGCCCTTGAGCAGCGTCTTGCTGTTGGTGGCGTTCATCGCCAGCCAGTGGGCGGGCATGAGCTGGCCTTGCGCAATGGGATTGCCCTTGAGCAGGAAACGGTACTCGTTGGTGCCCAGCTGGAGATTGTCCCGCAGGCGAATCGGCGGGATAAGCACTCCCATTTCCGTCGCGAAATTCCGTCGCACTCCCGTCACGCGCTCCAGCAAATCACCGCCTTTTTGCGAATCCGCCAGGGAAACGAGACCGTATCCCAGCTCGATTTGCATGGTATCCAGCAATAACAGGTTTTCCAGTTTGTCAGCCGCCCGCGCTTCGGCAACGGTGGCCGCCCCTGCCCCAGCCGGCTTGGACTCTCCGGCTTTCCCTCGCTGAACAGTTCCCGCGGAGGCAACCTTGGACGCGGCCGATTCCGGCATCCCGTACTTGTGGATGGAATACGAAAGCAGCCCCGTGATCGTGGCGAGGGTGAGGAACGGCATCATGGGCAATCCGGGCATGATGGACATCACCGCGAGCATCACGGCAAGCATCGTCAAGGCGCGCGGATAGAAAAGCAACTGGCGCCCCAATTCATGGCCCAGGTCGTTTTTCGACGTGGCGCGGGTGATGAGAATGCCGGCGGCGGTGGACGTGATCAGCGCCGGAATTTGCGAGACCAGGCCATCGCCGATGGACAGGATGGTGAAGCGTTGCAGCGCTTCGCTCATGGTCATTCCCTTTTGCAGAATGCCGATGGCAAAACCGCCGACAATGTTGATGAGGGTGATGAGAATGGCGGCGACGGCGTCACCGCGGACAAATTTGCTCGCACCGTCCATCGCACCGTAAAAGTCAGCTTCCCCTTCGACGGAACGCCGGCGGCTGCGCGCTTCGTTTTCATTGATCAGGCCGGCGTTGAGTTCGGCGTCAATCGCCATTTGCTTGCCGGGCAATGCGTCCAGCGTGAAACGTGCAGCGACTTCCGCAATGCGTCCGGCGCCCTTGGTGATGACGATAAAGTTGATGAGCGTCAGGATCAGGAAGACGACCATGCCGACGACATAATTGCCGCGAACGACGACACTGCCAAAGGCCTGGATGATGTGCCCGGCGTAACCATCGAGCAAAATGAGCCGGGTCGAGGCCACATTGAGCGCCAACCGATAGAGGGTGATAAACAACAAGAGCGTGGGAAACCCGGTAAATTCTGCCGGTTGCCGGACGTAAAGAATCACCAGCAACACCAACATGGAAAGGCTAATACTGACCGTTAATAACAGATCCAGCAGGAAAGGAGGGATCGGCAGAATCAGCAGTAGAATCGTGCCAAACAGCGCGAAAACAAGCCACAAATCGCCGTACTTCAGCAGCTTTCGCATCCTGTCACTGAGTGTGCCCATG
>CAYPSF010000230.1:0-6617 GCA_964413165.1 uncultured Bifidobacteriaceae bacterium | reverse complement strand
CGCAACACGCGCGCGAACTCCACGAAGTCGCTGGTCTTGCCGCCGGTGCAGGAGCCGACATAGGCGCGGTCGAGCTTGATATGCCCCATTTCTTTCGCCTTCTTGCGCTGGCCCGGGTCGGGATGGCACGCGACGGTCGGTTCGAGCTGGTCGAGATTCACCACCAGCTCATAAACGAATTTCTGGTCCTTGTCCGGGGTCACCGGTTCGTAGGTGGATTTGGTACCATTCAATTTCACGCGTGCGTCCACGTATTCTGCGGTGCGCGAATCGAATTCAAAAATGGCGTTCTTGCCGCCGGCTTCAATCGCCATGTTCGCGATGGTCATGCGGTCGTCGATGGACAGATTTTTCGCGCCTTCGCCGTCGAATTGCAGGGCGCGATAGGTTGCGCCGTCGAAACCAATTTCACCGATGCAATGGAGGATCACGTCCTTGGCCATCACGCCGGGTTGCAACCGGCCTTCGAGCCGGAATTGCATGGTTTCGGGAACTTTGATAAGCAGCTTGCCCGTGCCCATGACGAAACCGGCGTCCGTGTTGCCGATGCCGGTGGCGAACTGGTTGAATGCGCCGGCCATGCAGGTGTGCGAGTCCGTGCCGAACAGGATTTCGCCCGGCCGGGTGTGGCCTTTCGCCGGGAGTGCCGTGTGACAGACGCCGGCGTATTGCGAACCGTATTGGCGGTTCAACATTCCCTTGGACGCGTCGAAATGCCAGTGGCCGTTCGGGTCGTCAATCACGTCGTAAAAATACGGAAGACTCTGCTCCTTCACGAAATCGCGCAGGATGTCCACGTTCCGGTTCGACTTGGAGTCGGCGGTGAAAATGTAATGGTCGGGGATGATGACGATCTTGTTTTTGTCCCAGACCCTGGCGGTCGGGCCGAATTCGCGTTTGAACACGCCGATGGTGCCGGGCCCGCAGACGTCGTGCGTCATCAGCACGTCCGCATTCACCCAGACGTTGTCGCCGGCCTGTACGCGTGGTTTGCCGGCGGCCCGGGCAAGAATTTTTTCCGTCAAAGTCATAGAGGAGACATCATAGTCGATGAACCGTGCAACTTCAACTGAACAAAAAGCAGGCGGTGTCCGGGTTTGCATCAGATGTCAAAAACGCGCCGCGTTATTTTCTGCTCTTTTTGGAAATTGAGGGATTTCTGCCGCAACCGGAGGCATCGGTTCCGCAGCCGGTCGAAGGTTCCCGAGCATCGGTAAGGTTAGGCTTGCCGGAAATCTCGAAGTCCGCTTACATCAGGGTATGATTAGCAACTTATCTGGAAGCGCCACGAATTGGAAAACCGGTTTAATGGGCTTGGTGCTCCTTGGGACGGTTCTTTCTGCCGGGGCGAGCGCGCCAAAACCGCTCGACGATTTCCTGCACACCGGCCAGATTCACGAAGGTCTGGCGGCGTTCGCCTCGCCAAAGAACAATTCAGAGCGGTTTTCGCTCGCCGCTTTACAGGCCTTGGATGGGATGCAACAATTCAGTGCCGGACTCCATCAGCTCGGGATTAATCCTGAGTTCACCCGCCTGCCGTTTTTACGAGTTGTCCCCTCCGGTTCCCCGCTGGTGACGAATGAAACAGCCACTCCGGAAAAGGTCGCTGCCTTATTCAGCAACCTGCGGACGTCCTTGCAGCATGCCAATGCAACGCTCGGAAAGATGAGTGATGAAGATTTCAAGGTCGAGGTAAACCTTTCACAAGCGCATCTTGATTTTGACGGCGACGGAGTCGTTTCCACCAATGAACTCCTGATGGCCGTTCTGGGGCGGACATTGGGGATCCCTGCACGGCTTAAGACCGGGGAAGATCTGATGATTCATTTTGACGCCGCGGACGCCAGCTGGCTGAAGGGGTACACTCATTTTCTCTCTGGAATCATCGACATCTTGCTGGCCTACGATTGGCTTCCGGTTTGGAATCAATGTGCTCATGTCATCTTTCAGAATCCCGATCCTGTCCCGCCAATTGCCCGCTATGCTCCCGCGAGACAAGGCCGGGATATAGCCCAGTGGATTGATCTGATCGCCGCGGTACACGATATGCGGTTGGAACCCAGGGATAAGAATGGGTTGCTGGATGCACGCAACGAGTTCCGGGCAATGATTTCATGCAGCCGTACTTGTTGGAATCAAGTGTCGGCGGAAACGGATAACGACCATGAATGGCTGCCTTCTCCTGCTCAAACCGGCCCGGGCGGAACCAAGGTTACTCAACAGCAGATTGATGGGTGGCGGCATATCCTGGATGAATTGGATGATATTTTGGCCGGTAAGAAACTGCTCCCACATCAGATGATCAAAAGCGGCACCGGAATCAATATTGATAAACTGGTTAAATCCCCGCCGCCGCTGGACTTAATTCTAATGATCCAGGGTTCCGCTTTTATTCCTTATCTGGAAGAAGGCCCCGTTAGTGACCAGGCAACCTGGCGCACATTAACGCAGCCCTTTGGTCCGGGTTTCATGCAATTTGCCATCTGGTCGCAATAGCTTCCTGTACTTTATCGGCACGAGTCCAATCGAATTTCCCGCCTGCCAGTTGGAGCGGAAACGGATCATCCATTCAATTGGCAGGAAGTGATTTGGAAGCTGAAATTATTTATTTTTCTGGCAAGTTCCTGCCGCCCATGACTTCGTCCGAAACCTTTTTGAACCTGCTCCGCGGCGACGCACCATTGCTGGCGCTTGCGCCGATGCAGGATGTGACCACGCTCGAATTCTGGCGCGTCATGGCGCGTTACGGCGGGCCGGATGTTTACTGGACGGAATATTTCCGCGTCCATGGCAGTTCGCGCCCGGAAAAATGGATTTTGCGGTCCATTACCGAAAACCCCACCGGCCGGCCGGTCGTTGCGCAACTCATCGGTAATGATATTCCCGCGCTCATCCGCACGGCGAAGGAATTGCAGTGCCATCCCGTTGCGGCGATTGAACTGAATCTCGGTTGTCCGGCGCCGGTGGTTTATCGCAAATGCGCCGGTGGCGGCCTGCTGCGCGAGCCGCAGAAAATCGACGCCATTCTCAGCGCCCTGCGCGAGGCAGTCACCATCCCGTTCACGGTGAAGACGCGCATCGGTTTCGAATCGCCCGCCGAATTCGATGTTTTGTTGTCGCTGTTCGCGAAACATCCGATTGACCTGCTCACCGTCCATGCGCGCACCGTGGCGCAGATGTACCGGCCCGGTGTGCGTTACGACCTCATTGCGCGGGCGGTGCGTGAGTTGCGCTGTCCCGTGCTGGCCAACGGCAACGTCCACGGCCCGGCGCAGGCACAGGTGCTGCTGGCGGAGACCGGTGTGCGCGGGCTGATGATCGGGCGCGGCGCCATCCGCAACCCGTGGCTGTTCGACCAGATCCGGGCGCAGTTGCGCGGCGGAAAAATAAGATTGCCGGCGGGCCGCGACGTGCTGGCTTACGTGCGCGAACTCTGGGAAAGTGAGATCACCCCCGGCGTGCCCGAATCGGCCCAGGTGCAGCGCATGAAAAAATTCATGAACTTCATCGGTGAAGGCGTCGGCGAAAAATTCCTGCACGAAATCCGCCGGGTCAACACGGTCACCGACTTCTTCCGGGTGTGCGGGAGTTTTCTGGATCATGACCGGCCGCTGACGCTGGAACCGGCGGCCGCGTCCGACAATCAATAGTCGTGATTTGATTCATAACTGCTTGTTGGTTTCCCTCCCTGGATCCGGGGACCGGCTGGAGCGTTGGCAATTTTTGAGGCTGCCTTGTTAAAATGTGACAGCGGAATCGCGAGTTTTCCGGAGAATCGGCGGATTTGCTGCCCCTCATTTTTCCCGGTTTTAGCGGCATCAATCCTGCTTTATGCGGGCGTGTTAAGGCGCGCTTAGTCAATCTTGTTGGTTCACGCCAGGGTTAAAGAAATTGTTATGCAAAGGAAAGTATTGGTGGTTGAGGATGATCCCGATCAATTGGAAGTAATCCGTGCGACTTTAAAGGCAGCTGGTTTTGCCATTGGCACCGCGTCCAATGGCATTGACGCCCTTTTGAAGACCCGCACGGTGGCGCCCGATTTGATTGTGCTGGATCTGATGTTGCCCGGATTAAACGGGTTCGATATTTGCGAGAGCATCCGGCAGGACCCGGCCACCGCGACCGTACCGATCATCATGCTGACGGGCATGCACGGGCAGTTTGGCCGGTTTGCCGGGCTGGAAGCCGGCGCCAGCGAATTTCTGTTCAAGCCCTTCAACCCGCAGGAACTGATCGCCAAAGTTCAACAGCTGCTGGGCCCGTCCCTGGCGGCTTCCGACACCACTCACAAATACCGGAAGAAATAATTCCCGGCGGCCTGGCTATGCCCGTCCCTGGTGGAGCGCGACGAGGGCGGCGCCAATGGCCTGGGAAAGTTCACCCAGCACGGCCGGAACAATTTTCATCTGCTTGCGCTGGGCCGGCCAGAGGTAGGGCCGGGCGGCGGCATGGACGATCCTCAGATAGCGTTCACGGAATTTAACCGACGTCGCCTCGGGGTCCATCAATCCGCCACCAATGACAACCACGCCCGGATCCAAAGCCATCGCCAGATTGGCCACGTGCAGTCCCAGGGCGCGGGCCTGAAAATCGAAAATTTCGACAGCCAGCGGATCCCCCTTTTGCGCCCGGCCGCGCAGGGACAGCACCTTTTCCCGGGCATCGGCGGATGACCGGGCGAGGGGATGTTTGGGATATTTCAAGAGTTTTTCCGCCAGCAGATAGGGCAGGCCCGAAAGGGTGGTGTAAGTTTCGATGCAACCCCAATTTTTGCCGCAGCCGCAAGGGAACGGTTTGACTCCCAGCAGGTGCAAGGGAGCGGGCATGTGGGCGGTTTCCATGCCGGCCAGGGTGTCGCCATCCAGCGGCAGGCCATTTTCATTGATAAAAGCGCTGCCCAGACCGGAACCGGGCGCGAGCATCAGCACGGAAGCTTTGATGTTCCCACGGGCATAATGCGCCTCGGCCACGCCGCCGAATTTGCCGTCGTTGCCCACAATCAACGGCAACTCGCGCCCCGCTTGCGCGGCCAGTTCCCGGCGGTAGGCGGTGTGAACGTCCCAGCCCGCGAAGCTGGCGGGCAGATTGGCGGACCGATCCAGCACACCGTACCGTCGAAACGGCCCGGGAATGGCCAGCCCGACGCCCTTGATTTGCTGCCAGCTCAACCCATTTTGCTGAAGGTATTCGTTGGTTGCCGCCACCCAGCCCGCGACGACGGCTGGGGGTCCTTTCCTGGAGTTGGTGGGTCGTTGCAGCAGTTTGGTGGAGACGGTCTGGCCATCTTCCCAGACCGCACCAATCTTCGATGTGGTTGCTCCGCTGTCCGTGCCGATGAAAACATTTTGTCCCGTGCCCATGGTGAGGCCGCGGGCCGTCCGGCCAAAATGGCTTCGGGTGATTCGTTCAGTGGTCATGACCGGACCCCAAGGAAAACTTGCTGAAAAAACAAAGGCAAGAACTTAATGTCGGAATCCCGCTATTTCACCTTCACCCGGAAGGCGCTGGCGTCAGTGATTTTGTCCAGATCACCCTTGTAAAATTCGTCGCGGTATTCTCCGGTTTCGAGCAGATGCTGGTCCAGTTCCTTCTTGTCCCGCCGAATGATGAATTTCAATTCTTCCAGGTTGTCCGACCAGCGGAACCCATTGAAGAATTCCGCGCCGGCGAACTGCGTTTTATACAACGCCGTTTGCGAGTAGCAGGTGCCGAGGTAGAGCTGCTTGAAACCGCGTTCGGCAAACAATGCCGCGGCCGAGGTCATCATGAACATCCCGAGGTTGCGGGCATAATAATTCAGGTCATAAAAGGCGTAGTAATAATACGCCAGTTCCCGGCCCTCGATGTAAAGTGTGGCGACCCCGACCTCATCGCCTTTTTCCGCGTCCGTGAAGACCAGCAGATGCGAGATGATCGGTGAGCTGAACAAGGCCTCGAGCCGTTCGAAGGTCATGACATCCTTGCCGAATTTGATGTCGGCATATGTCTTGAAAAAATCGCGTTTGGAGGGCGTGTAATCGTATTTATCGCGCGGGACGAGTTTTACGTCAATGCCCGCTCCCTTGCGCAGGATGCGGCGGTTTTCGGATGAGGGCTTGAACTTCGCCAGGTTTATCCGTACCTGACGGCAGAGATAAAAACGGTCGAGATTGCGTGACGACGGCAGAAAGCCGGCGTTGAAAATGTCCGAAGGCATCTCGCCGGTTTCCGGCACGGCCCAGATGGCGTAGGGAAACTGGTAATGCTCGTAGTCCGAATTTTGCTCGGAAAAAAGGAGTTTCATTTTGCGGCGGCGGGTTCCACCTCGGTTGGTGACGGCACCGTCCTGGCGTTCACTGATTTTCGCCGCAACCGCAGCCGCCAGTTGGTGAGCACGTCGTAGCTCACCGAGTTTTTCAGCTTGGCGATGTCGTGTACGGTGATTTCGTCGGTCCCCTGGCGGCCCATGATGACGGCCTCGTCCCACATTTGCGCCTGCGGAATGTCCGTGATGTCCACCATCAAGGCGTCCATGGCAATGCCGCCGATGAGCGGAGCGCGCCGGCTGTGGATGAGCGCGCCACCGGTGTTGCGCACGCGCGGGAAACCGTCGCCGTAACCGATGGGCAGCACGGCGA
>CAYPSF010000229.1:2508-6662 GCA_964413165.1 uncultured Bifidobacteriaceae bacterium | reverse complement strand
ATCCCTACACCTGGATGGGGAGGATGAGCATGGGCCAGCCGTTCTGGTAGAGGCGGCGTTGCAGCTCGAACACGGTGTGGTTGTGCAGCCAGCGCGTCAGCATGTTTTCATCCTTGAATACCAGTTGGCCGGCAAAAAATTGCGCCTGCGAAAACTTTTGCGCCACCTTTTCGCACAGTTTGGCCGCCTCGTCCGCCACGTCCGTGCCCACGGCAAAATGCGCCTCGGCATAAAAACCCTGCTGGCTCATGTAAGTGACGTAGCGCTCCACCTCGCGTCGGGAATGTTCGCGGAGGTTGTTCATTTCCGCCGCGCCCTTGAAACTGCCCGCGTCCACCACGCCTACCTGGAGGAAGACGAAATTCTGATAGACCTTCGGGAACATCCGGACCACCGCCAGCAAGGTGTGCAGGCCGAGGCCGTTGAAACCGTTGACGAGGAACACGGCCGTGCGGCCCTTGGGATCGCAGGCGGGCGCGGGCGCGGATGGCTTATCCGTGATACTGCCTGGGTCAATGCCGGCGGCGGCAACCAGTTCGTTCAGCCGTTGCAATTGGGTTTGGGTCCGCCGGTAGTGGCGTTTAATCCAGAAGGAGGCGGCAATCAGGATGCCGGTGACCAGCAATGTCGCCCAGCCGCCTTCGGAGAATTTCACCACGCAGAGTGAAATCAGGATGCCGCCGGTCAGCAGCAGGCCGAGGCCGTTCACACAAAGTTTTCTTTTCCAGGTCGGCATATTTGCGCGTTCCAGCCACCAGTGCCGCACCATGCCGAGTTGCGAGAGGCTGAAAGTGATAAAGACGTTGATGCTGTAAAGCACGACCAGCACGCTGACCATCGCCTGGGTGCAAAGCACCACCACCAACGCCGCCGCGCCCATCATCAGGATTCCGTTTTCGGTCACCAGCCGGTCGCTGAGCGACGCGAACCGGGTGGGCATCCAGCGGTCCACCGCCATATTGGCCAAGATGCGCGGTCCGCCGAAAAAGCCCGTTTGTGCCGCGATGAACAACAGCGCCGCCGAGGACACGAGCGCCGCGATGACAAAAACCCTGGCCGGCGTCACCGGCCAGTTTGCCGTCATTTGTTCGAACAAGACGGCGTTCAGGGTTTTTCCCGGCACCGGCACGACATGGTAGAGCAGGTAGGCCAGCAGCAGTCCGCCGACGACAAGCGACAACGAAGTGCCCATGTAAACCATGGTACGTTTACCCGTGGCCACCCGCGGCTCGCGCAACGAGTTCAGGCCGTTGCTGACGGCCTCAATGCCGGTGTAAGTGCCGGCGCCGAGGCTGTAGGCCCGGAGAATGACCACGATGATTCCCCACAGGCCGATTTGTGATGTCGCCGCCTGCACGTCGGACGCCACCCCCTGCGCAATGCCCGGCAATTCGCCCGCGTGGGAAGCGATGCCGTACACGATGGCGACGGTGTAGGTGAGGACAAAGAGAAAGAACACCGGTAGCCACAACAGGACCGATTCCTTGGCCCCGCGCAAATTCAGCAGGGTGAGGAAAATCACGATGCCCATGGAAAATTTCAGTTTCCACACCTGCCATTCCATCGGCAACAGGCTGAACAGCGCGTCGGTGCCGCTCGCCACGCTGATGGCGATGGTCAGGATGTAATCGCCGATCAAGGCGCAACCGGACACCACCCCGGCCGTAGGTGACAGGAGTTTGCTGGCCACGAGGTAACCGCCGCCGCCGGTGGGAAAGGCCTCGATGATTTGCGAATAACTCGCGCAGATAACGATGATGGTGAGGATGGAGGCGGCGGCCACGAACAGGCTCAAATACGTATGCGTTTGCAAGGCCACGAACGCCGATTCCGGACCATAACAGGACGAGGACAGTCCGTCTGCGCCCAGGCCGACCCAGGCGAACAGGGCAATCAACGTGGTTTGGTGAAACAGGCCTTTGTCGGAGAGATTCCGTGCCCGGCCGATGAAAACGTTTTTCGCCAGAACCACCAATTCGCGCAAATTCATAGACGTTGCCGCAATGCCACATCACTCGATCCCGACCGGTTTTGCCGGAGACGGTGTTGCAAGGCGTTGATTCAAACAGAAACGAACCGGATTTACAGCTTAAAACCGCCGGCGGACTTCGGAGCGCATTGCCCCGGGGAAACGGGGCGTCGGAGAAGTCACCTATATACTGCACAATTAATCTTTCCCCCCAGCAGGGAACAGGTGATGCTGATACCGGCAGAAATGAGTATGATTGTCTAAAGCCAAAAACCGGAAGCCTCCCGGCCGACTGTCCGCGCCCATCAAAGGCGGAGTGGTGGTTCCCTATCTTCCCACCTGGCACCAGCTCCTTGCCGCCCACGCCCTCTGGGCCATGTTCAATTTGCTTTCCGGCACGATCCGTTATCGGATCAAGGACCCGCACGGATTCATGACGCGCACCGACCTGCGCGAGGTCATCTATTGCACCTGGCACAACCGCCTGGCGCTCTCCATGAAATTGCATTCCGTCTTCAAAGTCCGTCAGCACCGGACTGCCGGCCTGGCGGGCCTGGTCAGTGCGAGCCGGGACGGGGCGCTACTGGCGGCGGTCCTCGGGTGTTTCGGGGTCCAATCGGTGCGCGGTTCCAGCAGCCGGCGCGGTCCGCAGGCGCTGCGCGAGCTGGCGACCTGGACGGAACGCGGATACGACATCGCGATCACGCCCGACGGTCCACGCGGGCCCTGTTACAACGTCCAGGACGGGGCGCTGGCCCTGGCGCAGGTGACCGGGCTGCCGGCCGTGCCGGTGTCCTATCATTTGAACTGGAAAATCCGATTGAAGAGCTGGGACCGGTTTCAAATTCCACTGCCCTTTTCCCGCTGTGAAATCACGATCGGCCAGACCTTATGTGTGCCGCGTGACATCTCCGGCGACCGTCGCGAATTGTTGCGACAACAGCTTGAAACCGAGATGTGTGCCATCACCCACGACGAATAGGTGGCGGCAGTTATTTTTGGTAAGCCTTGTACTTGTCCCGATCGAATCCGTATTTCTTCTGCAATACCGGCGAAAGCTCGTCAAAGTTGATCTTGATGATCGCCATCCCGCCGCGCGCCGGAGTGTAACTGATGGTGATGCCGTCCGGCTCCCTTTTTTCCACATGCACATTTTTGAAGGTCGCTCCCGTGACGGTCACGATGTCGTTGGACGGCTTCGCCGGTGCCGGCGGACTGGACGGTTTGGTCGCAGCGGGTGCCGGAGGCTTGGGCGTTGCCGTTGCCGTTGCCGGTTGAGTCCTGGTTGGCGCCGCCACCACTCGTGCGGTGGTAACCGGGGCAATCACAGCGGGAGCGGCAACCGCCGGCGCTGACGTTTTGACCGGTGCCGTTGCCGGAGTTGGCCGGGGCGTAGCCATGGCCACGGTCGGTTGAGTTGGCGGGGGTGCGGTAACTGCCTGGACGGTGACAGCGGGAGTAATAGGAGCTGGAGTGACGATAGCCGGGGCGCTCGCCGCTGGCGCCGGGGCGGGCGCGGCAACAACTGGTGTGACAACCACTGGTGCGACCGGAGGAGCTGCCGCTTCAACTGTCGGAGCAGTAACCGCCGGAGCGGCGACAACCGGAGCGGTTTCAGCGGGAGCAGTGGCAACTGGAGTTACCTCAGCTGGTGCGGAGGTAGCGGGCGCAGCAACAACGGGCGTGGCAACCGCCGGTGTTTCCGTGACCGGGGTAGCCGGGGCTGTGGCTTCAACCGCTGGAGCAACGGCTGCCGGAGCAGCAGCGACCGGGGTGGTTTCAGCGGGAGCAGTGACAGCTGGAGTCGCCTCAGCGGGAGCGACCGTAGCGGGCGCGGCAACCGTGGGCGTGACGACCACCGGAGTTTCGGTGGCCGGGGCAACCGTGGCAGCGGCTTCAACCGCTGGAGCAACGGCTGCCGGAGCAGCAGTGACCGGGGCGGTTTCAGCAGGTGCGGTGGCAACTGGAGTCGCCTCAGCGGGAGCGACCGTAGCGGGCGCGGTAACCGTGGGCGTGACAACCACCGGAGTTTCCGTGGCCGGGGCAACCGGGGCAGCGGCTTCAACCGCTGGAGCAACGACCGCCGGAGCAGCAGCGACCGGGGCGGTTTCAACGGGAGCAGTGACAGCTGGAGCCGTTTCAGCAGGTGTGGCATCGGCCGGTGCAGCAACAATGGCCGGAGCAA
>CAYPSF010000229.1:0-2408 GCA_964413165.1 uncultured Bifidobacteriaceae bacterium | reverse complement strand
GGAGCCGTTTCAGCAGGTGTGGCATCGGCCGGTGCAGCAACAATGGCCGGAGCAACCGCCGGGGTTGCGGTAGCCGGAGTTTCAGCGATCGGGGTGACAACTGCCGGAGCTACATTGGTTGGCGTGGCAACCGCCGGAATTTCAGCCGCGGGAATGATCATGGGAGCATCACCGGGAACGATGGGAGCAGAGGTGACCTCAGCCGGGGCAGTGGCAGCTGGAGCTTCAACAACCGGAGCTGCTGCCGCGGGAGCTTCGGCGGCTGGAGCCGCAACCGCCGGAATTTCCGCAACGGGAGCGGCAGCCGCAGGAGTGGCGGTCGCTTGGGTGACAGTAGCAGCAGCTTCTGCAGTTGGCGCGGCAATCGCGGGAGTCTCGGAGACCGGTGCCGCCGCCGCTGGAGCTTCAACAACGGGAGCAACCGCCACCGGAGTTTCTGTAGTGGACGCGACGACAGCAGGAATGGCAGCAGCCGGAGTGACCGTGGCGGCAGCTTCTGCAGTCGGAGCGGCAACTGCCGGGGTTTCGGCAGCCGGAGTCGCTATCGTCTGAGTTTCTGCAGATGGAACGGCGACAGCGGGAGTAGCGGCAGCCGGAGTAG
This sequence comes from uncultured Bifidobacteriaceae bacterium, assembly GCA_964413165.1. GTDB lineage: Bacteria > Verrucomicrobiota > Verrucomicrobiia > Limisphaerales > UBA11358 > UBA11358. The sequence goes on along the minus strand of CAYPSF010000229.1, from coordinate 1,807 downwards.
CCGCCACCTGGGCTTCAACCGCGGGCACGGGAACATCAGGTTCGTCTGCCACCGCCGAAGCAGCCGCCGCCGGAGCAACCACCGCGGGAGCGACTGTGGCGGGCATGGCCGGAGCAGCAGCGGCTGGAGCAGTGACAGTGGCAGTTTCGACCGCGGGAGCAACCACCGGGGTGGTTTGTGGAGACACCGTTTTTTCGGGAATTGTCCCGGTTACGTTGTTGGTAGATTGGTCGGATTGGGCCGCCTCGGCCCCGGAGGGCGTGCTCGGGGCCGGTGATGACGTGGTTATCGGTTCATCCGGATGATTCAATTGTTCTTGCAGAGCGGCGCGGGCGGCGGCCTGGGCCGGGGTGTCGTTCGCCCGAATGGAAAATAGACTCGCACCCACGGCGACACACAGGCCCAAAAAAATTCTGATTTTCGTAAATTTATCCATCTTCATCGCACTTCTGCGAGCATCCCCAAGGCCAATCAGCCATTTGTCAATGGTCTCGAGCTGTTTTTTTGCCTCCGGGCAAACGGCGGCTTGGGATGTCCAAGAACCAGCGGAATTTCTGCTGCGGGAAAAGTCAGATGTTTAAATCTTAAAGTTAGCGAATGTCCAAATACCGTACACACATGGTATAAAGCGTTAAAGTCGTTCGCCGAGCCAACTGCAAGCAGGTAAGGAGGCACGTCGCTACTTCATCGACCAATCCGGCTCACCCGTGGTTGGGACCTGGCTCACGAACCTCAAGGAAATCCACCAGCGCCGAACGCTCCGGCTCAAGGCTGGATGATCTTCAATCGATAGAACCGGTGTGGCACGTTGTTGCTGTTGTCATCCACACTCAACAGATTCCCCGTGCCGGCAACCGGGACATCGAATGGAGTCCACGCTGGGCCGCCCAGGTTGTCCTTGTATTCCACCTGATAATTTTGTCCCACAAGGGTCAGCCAGGTAAGCGTGTATTGATTTCCGTTCACGCGGATGCCCGTCAAATTAGGTCGCGCCACCACCGTCAAGGTGCCCTCAACATAACTAATGGTGTAATTCGTTGCCGTGGCTCCACTGGCCGTGATCGGGTAAGAGGTGCCGGCCGGGCTGCTGGCATCGGCCGTCGTAGTCAATGTCACTTGTGTCGTCAGTGCGTTGGTGTCGTCGCCGGTGACAAAGCCACCGTAGCTGGCAGTCAACACCGGGTTCGCCAACCCCTCGGTCTTGCTCTTGTTGTCCGCAGTCACTGTCAGCGCCTTCTGGCTGATTGTGAGATTGGTCCCGACGTAGGTCAGGTTGTAGTTCACCCCCGCCGTCAGCGTGCCCTGCAGGATGGCATACGTCCCGGCATTCTCGCCCGCAGCGCGGGTCAGGCTGCCTGTGAAGTTGGCGCCCGAAGCCAGCGAACCATCGGTCAACTGCCAGGTCAGCGCCGGATCCGTATCGCCATAAACCTTGCTCTTGGGGTCGGCTGTGACGGTGATGGCCTGTTGGCTGATCGTCAGGTTGGCTCCATTGTAGGTCAGGTTGTAGTTGGTTCCCGCTGAGAGCGTGCCTTGCAGGATGGCATAAGCCCCGGCGTTCTCACCTGTCGCGCGGGTCAGGCTGCCGGTGAAGTTGTCGCCCGAAACCAACAAGCCACTGGTCAACTGGTAAGTCAGTGCCGGGTCGGTATCGCCATACGTCTTGCTCTGCGCATCGGCTGTGACGGTGATCGTTTTCTGACTGATCGTCAGATTGGCCCCGATGTAAGTCAGGTTGTAGTTCGCCCCGGCCGTCAGCGTGCCTTGCAGGATGGCATAAGCCCCGGCGTTCTCACCTGTCGCGCGG
>CAYPSF010000228.1:0-6744 GCA_964413165.1 uncultured Bifidobacteriaceae bacterium | reverse complement strand
CGTACCAAGCTGGCTGCCTTTGACCCGGAAATCAAACCGTCTGTTGGCAATGATTCCGGCTGAATGGGAGATTGAAGGGCCGGCGAAGAACCAATGACTTCGTCCGACGGGGAAATGAAGCCGCTAGGCGGGCAGCTTGTCCTTTTTGCGATAGGCCAGTCCCTGGAACTGGGCCACCAGGTCGCCCTGGTCGTCCTTCACCTCGACGGCATACGAACCGACCTTGAAATTCTTCGATACTTCCCTGGCTTCGGCCCACAGCGTTCCAGCGGTGGCGGCTTTCATGAAAGTGATGCTTACGTTGAGGGCCACAGCCACCGTGCCGTAGGAGTTGCAGGCGGCGGCGAAACAGAAATCCGCCAGCGTGAAGATTGCCCCGCCCTGCACCGTGCCGAGTCCGTTCTGATGATGCGGATGGAGGATCATCTTCGCAGTTGCGTGTCCGGTCGAAACGGTCAGCAGTTCAATGTCCGTGTGCCGGGCAAAACGGTCGTTTTTCAAACAGCGTTTGATGTTTTCAATGTTCATCAACCTTCCAATTGCTTGAGCAGGTCCCCGCTGTCAATAACCGGCATGCCTTTTTTTTGCAGGACGCGGACGGCGCCGTCCGGATCGTCAAAGCGAAAGATCAGCACTGCCTGGCCCTTCCGCTTTTCCGTGAAGGCGTACATGAAGGCCACGTTGATGCCGGCCTTTTCCAGTACGTCCAGGATTTCCGCCAGGCCGCCGGGCCGGTCCGCCACCTCCACGGCCACCATATCGGTGACCTTGACCACAAAACCTTCCCCTTCCAGCAATTGCTTCGCCTTTTCCCAGTCGCGCAGGATCAGGCGCAGGATGCCGAACTGGTCGGTGTCGGCGATGGAGAGCGTCAGGATGTTGAGTTTGGCCCGGGCGAGCAACCGGATTGGCCGGCTGAGCGCGCCGGGCTTGTTCTCCAGGAACAGCGAGAGTTGTTTCAGTTTCATGATGGGCCTTTCATTCCTCTTTGAGCAGTTCATCGGTTATTTCAACGGCGTCACTCACCAATCGGGGACAAATCGTTTGGAACAAGCCTAGCGCCCTGACCCGGCCGACTTCGCCGGGCAGGCTGAGGTCATGCCCCAGCAATTGCGTGCAACCGATCGACCCGTTGCGGGCAATGAATCGTCGGGCAAATTCGTGCGCCAGTTGTTGCGCCCGTGTCTTAGGCGCGTCATCGGAGGTGGTCTTGCCATGTTTCAGGCCGATGGCCATTAACGCGCCGGTCACGGCGCCGCAGGTCTGATTCAGGCCGCACATGCCGCTGCCAAATGTCTGCGCGACGTGGCAGGCCTGCTCCCGGCTAAATCCGAAGCGCCGCCCACAGGCGGCCAGCACCGATTGTGCGCAATTGTAACCTTCCTTGAACATTCCGAGCGCGCCGTCAGCGTTTGTATTCATGTCCTGGCCTCCGGTTCACATTTTCCGCTGGTCCATCACCCGCTTCGCCTTGCCTTCGCTGCGCGGAATGGTCTGCGGCTGGACCAGGCGCACCTTCGCCCGCAGGCCGGTCAGGGTTTCGATGCTCTTGCCCAGTTTTTGCCGCACCTGCTCCAGCGCGCCCACGGTGTCGCCGAACACTTCCCGTGTCACTTCCACTTGCACCTCGATTTCGTCCAGCCCCTTTTCGCGGGTGAGGAGGATCTGGTAGTGCGGCAGCGTGCCTTCCACCTTCAACAGAGCGGTCTCGATCTGCGACGGATAGACGTTCACGCCGCGGATGATGATCATGTCGTCGCTGCGGCGGCTGATGCGTTTGATGCGGCGCAGGGTGCGGCCGCAATCGCAGCGGTCGGCGGCCAGCGTGGTGATATCGCGCGTGCGGTACCGGATCATCGGCATCGCCTGCTTGCCGAGCGTGGTCAGCACCAGCTCGCCTTCCTCGCCGTCCGCCAGCGGCTTCCCGGTCTTGACGTCGATGATTTCCGGGTAAAACCAGTCCTCAAAAATGTGCGGGCCGCATTGACACTGGCATTCCATCGCCACGCCCGGGCCGATGATTTCCGACAAGCCGTAGATGTCATAGGCCTTGATGCCGCTGTCGGCCTCGATGCGGCGGCGCATGGATTCGGTCCACGGTTCGGCGCCGAAAATGCCGGCGCGCAACGGCAGGTCCTTGAGATTCACCCCCAGCTCGGGCGCCTGTTCGATGATGTGGAGGAAATAACTCGGCGTGCAACAGATGGCCGTGGCCCCGAAATCCTTCATCACCATCAACTGCCGCTGGGTGTTGCCGCCGGAAATGGGAATCACCGTCGCGCCCAGCGCCTCCCCGCCGTAATGCGCGCCCAGCCCGCCGGTGAACAGGCCGTAGCCGTAGGCGTTCTGGATGACGTCGCCCGCGTGCAGCCCGCACGCCGCAAAACTGCGCATCATGACGTTCGACCAGACCGCGATGTCCTCCTGTGTGTAAGCGACCACGATGGGTTTGCCGGTGGTGCCGGTCGAGGCGTGCAGGCGCACGATGTCCTTCATCGGGCTGGCGAACAGGCCGAATGGATACGTGTCGCGCAGGTCCGTCTTCACTGTGAAAGGTAATTTGATGACGTCGTCCAGCGTCCAGATGTCCTGCGGTGTCAGGCTGCGTTCCTCCATGCGCTGGCGGAACAGCGGGACGCGATCGTAGGCGCGTTGCGCCATGTCCTTGAGCCGTTTCAACTGGAGATTGCGCAACTGCTCGCCGGGAAGAAAATCCAGCGCACTCACGGGGTGCATCGGAGGAGTTTCACGGGTCTTTTTCATAGGCATTCAACCCTTTCGATCCGGGGACTGGCCGGCGCGGCCGGCAAGGAAGGCCTGCCGGTTGGGCGCGGAAAATTCCGGTGGAAAAGCCCCGGCCAGGACTTCCAGCCAGGTGGCTTCGGGCAATGGCAGGTATGCGCTCAACGCACCGAGCAGGGCTACGTTCAGGCTTTTCTTGTTTGCCAGCGTTTTGGGGTCCACAGCATCGGGCGTGATCAGCCGGCCGGCCGCTTTCAAGACGTAGAGGTTGGGTTCCACCTGCGTCGGCTCGAGCACCAGCAGGAAATCCGCTTCACCGGGCGAAACCATCGGACTGAACACGGCGTCGCCAAACCGCACGTCGCTGCTCACCGAGCCGCCGCGCTGGCTCATGCCCTTGATTTCGCTCTTCTTGACGTCGAACCCGGCGCGCAACGCCACGTCGGCAAGGATATCCGACGCCTTGAGCACGCCCTGGCCGCCGAGGCCGGCGACGACCACGTTGGTCAGATGGCCGGGCATGGCGGCTCCTTTTTTCTCAGCTCTTCCAGTCCCAGTCCGCGCAGCCGCTGGACGATGAGCAGGCAGGGCCGGCGGGCGATGATGACGCACAATTCGCGGCTGGCGAGGCATTCGTCCAGCCGACGCTCGAACTCGTCCGAACCGGCGCGAGGTTCCACCACGTGGACGCGTTTGATGCCAAGTGACCGGGCGACATTTTCGAGCACGAGCTTGTTCGTGGGCTCATGGTCGAGCCGGCGGCCGGTGCCGGGATGTTCCTGATGCCCGGTCATGGCCGTGGTGGCATTGTCCAGGATGATGAGCACGTGCCCGTCCGGCGGCGGATTGTAAACCATCTCCACCAGGCCGCTGATGCCGCTGTGCACGAAGGTGCTGTCGCCGATGATGCTGACGACGCGACGCGCCTGGTCCCGGGGCAGCACGTGCCGCAACCCGAGTCCTACGCCCAGGCTTGCGCCCATGCAGACGCAGGAGTCCATCGCCTCGAACGGTGGCAGCACGCCCAACGTATAACAACCGATGTCGCCTGCCACGATGCAGTCGCGCTGGCGCAGCGCCGTGAAAACGAGCCGGTACTGGCAGCCGTCGCACAATTGCGGCGGTTTGCCCGGCGGCTTCGCCGCCTCGGGACTGATGTCCCGGTCGAGGATGCGCCGCACCCGGGGGACGTCGAGTTCGCCGAACCGGTACATGATGGGTTTGCCTTCCACCGTGATGCCCGCGGCACGGATGGCGTCCACGAGGTACGGGTCGCCTTCCTCCACCACCACGCAACGTTCGACGCTTTTGACGAAGTCCGCGATTTGCTTGAGCGGCAGCGGATGGGTGAAGCCCAGTTTGAGCACGCTGGCAGCCGGCGCCGCCTCGCGCACATGCATGAAGGAAATGCCGGACGTGATGATCCCCAGTTTTTTGTCGCCGGGCACGACGCGGTTGAACTCCGAGGTGTCGTTGCCCGCCTGGATGTCCGCCAGTTTCTGCCGGAGCCGCCGGTGCGCCGGGCGGGCGTTGGCCGGGATCATGACGCGTCCGCGGATGTCGCGCTGGAAATCCGCCGGGGGCGCCTGCCGTTCCGCATCACGCGGCCGCACGACGGTGTAACTGTGGCACACCCGCGTCGTCACCCGCAAAATCACGGGCAGCTTCCAGCGTTCGGAAATTTCAAAGGCGGCGCGGGTGAAATCGTATGCCTCCTGGGAGTCGGCCGGCTCGAGCATCGGCACGCCTGCCGCCACGGCGTAATGGCGGTTGTCCTGTTCGTTCTGGCTGGAGGCCATGCCCGGGTCGTCGGCGGAGATGATGACCAGTCCTCCGGTCACGCCGGTGTAGGTTGCGGTAAACAGCGGGTCGGCGGCCACGTTGAGCCCGACGTGTTTCATGGTGACCAGCGCCCGCGCGCCGCCGAAGGCCACGCCTATGCCGACTTCGAGCGCGACTTTTTCGTTGGGTGACCATTGGGCCTTGCCGCCGAGGTTGGAAAAGGATTCGAGGATCTCCGTGGACGGGGTGCCGGGATAACCCGTGCCCAGCGCCACGCCGGCGTGTAACGCGGCCAGGGCAATGGCGTCATCGCCACTCAGCAATTGTCGGTCGTTCAAGTTCATTTCGGTCGGATCGGCGATAAATCAGTTTCAGGTTTTGGGCGGCCCGGCCGCCTTGCGCAACAATTCCACAAACCAGAACGGCGGCCGGATCGGCTTGCCTTCCGGGCCGGCAAAAGCATGGATGGTGTAACCCTGTACTACCGGTTTGCCGGTGGCATTTTGCGTGATCTGGACTTCGAACCGCAGCCGCGCGCGACCGGACAGCTCGACGGTAGTTGCAATGTCGAGCAGGTCGTCATAGCGCGCGCCGCCTTCAAATTCCAGGTGCGCCTCCACCAGCGGGAGGAACACGCCTTTTTGTTCCAGCGCGGCATAGGGCATTCCCAACTGCCGGCGCATGAGTTCCGTCCGGCCGCACTCAAACCATTCCAGCGCGCGGGAATTGTAAAATGTCCCCATCTGGTCCGTCTCGCTGTAGCGGACGCGCAACTGAAGGACATCGTGCAGTTTGCTCATGGTAAAGTGGCGCCAACCGGCCCGGACCGTCTCCACCGGTGGATTTATTGGAAGTTTAAGCTGCGCAGGGGTTTCTGACCTGCCCGATTTTGCCGATACCCTCCCCTTTTTTGTTCCTACTCTCTTCAATCAGCAATTCTAAAAAGAACAATAAATGATTAGTTTTTTTCTTATTATGCGTGGACTTAAACCTTTGGGGCTTTAGGATTTCCTGTGAAGCCGCAATCAACCCAAAAACAACCCGCCATGTTCACCCGACTTAAAGCCGCCGGTATATTTACCGCGGCGGCGATTACCTTGACCGCCGCTGCTCAGACCAATTCCCCGTCAATTTCTTCCACGCCTTCCGCCGCCGCTCCGCCCGGGGGCAATCGTGCCGAAAAAATCATCAAGGGAATCAAAAACCCGGCACCCTGGTTCAGTTGGGGGGCCGACATGCGAGTTCGCAACGAGTACTTCGACAACGCCATCACCCTGAACGACGGCGCGGTACGGCACGAACAGGACTATTTCCGGTTCCGGGAACGTATCTGGGCCTCGGTCATGCCCATCACCAACGTGAGCGTGAACGCGCGTTTCTCGGGTGAAGAACGTGAATGGATGAAACCGTCCTACGCCAGCCAGTTCAATTTCGGCGAGGGTCTCGAATGGCGTTACGGCATCCTGGACAATGCCTATGCCAAATGGAGCAACATCGGCGGCCTGCCGTTGTCGTTTTCCGGCGGCCGGCAGGACGTCCAGTTTGGCGATCCGCTGAACTGGTGGTTGGTCGCCGACGGCACGCCCGCGGACGGTTCCTGGACGTTCTTTCTCGACAGCCTGCGCGCCTGTTTTGACGCGAAGGAAATCGCGACCAAGTTCGATGTGGTCTACATCTACCAGACTTCCAAGCCGGACCAGGTGATTCCAACCCTCGGCCAATCCAGCGACAACAAGCCCACGCCTTATTATCTGACCGAGCAGGACGAACAGGGCGTCATCCTCTACGTGTCCAATAAATCTTTGAAGAACACGCAGGTGGACGGTTACTTCATCTACAAACGCGACGACAAGCAACTTGCCAATGGCGACAATGCGGACATCTACACCCTGGGCAGCAAAATTTCCGGCACGCCGACGCCGCACACGGCTTACTCGGTCGAAGGCGCATATCAGTTCGGCAGCAAACAGGACGGCACCGTGGGAGCCGCTTATGTCAATTCCCCGACCGATTGGCGTACCATCAATGCCTACGGCGCCAACGGCAAAATGACCTATTTATTCAAAGACCATTACGACAACCAGGTGAGCCTCATCGGCGAATTCCTGTCCGGTGACAAGCCGAACACGAAGGGCACGGACGAGATGTTTGATGTTCTGTGGGGCCGCTGGCCGCGCTGGAGCGAGCTTTACATTTATTCCTACATCAACGAGACCAGCA
>CAYPSF010000227.1:0-6795 GCA_964413165.1 uncultured Bifidobacteriaceae bacterium | reverse complement strand
ATCAAATCCGACCGCATGAAACCCTCCGAAGCCATGCGGCTGCTCGACGATTACGAACGCGGCTTGAAGGCCTACACGTACCTTTCGTTTTGACCGAAACCCAAAATCCAGAATCCGGGGCCCGGAACGAAGCCGAATTGCTCCGTTCGCTCGGACGGCTGGCCCGCGGCCTCTCCGCCCTGTTTTGGGGACTGCCGGCGTCGCTGGTCATTTGCGCGGAAACAGCCCGCGCCGACTGGCTCCGGCCGCTGGGCCTCGTCCCCGCGCTGGCCGGCACCGGCTTGCTGCTCTATGGCCTCTGGCAAATGGGCGATTTTCAAAAACAGGAGCGCCCCTGGCTCACCGCCCTGGATCGAGCGAAGCTCCTCGGTCTGGTCAATTTCGGCCTGTGCCCGTTTCTTTACTGGCAGAACAAAATGCCCGGACAGCCTCTTTTCACCGCGGCGGTCTGGGTGCTGGGCCTTTCGGCGCTCCTCTTTTTGTTCAATTTGAACGTCGTCCTCAAACAGCTCGGCGCGATGTTGCCGGATGAAACGCTCCGGCACGAAACCCTGCTGTTTACCATCCTCAACCGCTGGCTGATCATCGGCCTTTTATTCCTCAGCGCGGGTTACGACGTCTTCCTGCACTCCTCACGCTGGCAGTCGGTCTTCGGCGACTTTACCTACTGGCTTGACCGGCTCGGCTTTTGGACGCTGGTCTTTTTCGCGCTGCTGCCACTGGCCATGACCATGGCGCTCCTCTGGAAAACCAAGCAGGTCATCCTCGATAGCGTATTCGGCGCCCGCCTCTGAATCTGTATGATGGTCCTAATGGTCGGGGCGCGCCGGTCCCAGGCGCAGCACGCACGATGCAAAGTCACGGTCGAATTAAGGGGAGCGACTTCCGGGGAGCTGATCTGCTGCGGCTGAGGCAGCCGCGCTCCGGATACTGAGTTCCTTTGTTGTTCAATATTCCGGCTTTTATTACCATCACCCTCCTTTCAGATGAAATCGTATTTGTCCAAAATGGGCCAACGCACCGCCGAACCGCCGATCTCGTGGCTCATGCATGCGGCGCTGTCGCATCCCCGATTGATTTCTCTCGCCGCCGGCTTCACCGACAACACCTCCCTGCCCGTGGCCGAAACCCGGGCCGCTCTGGCCCGGGTCCTGCGCTCAACCCGGACCGGCCAGCCCGCCCTGCAATATGGCAGCACCACCGGCGAGCCGGCCCTGCGCCAACTGACGGCGGCGCATTTGCAGAAACTCGATTTTAAAGCCGTTGTCTCGTCCTCGTCCAACGTCCTCGAACAAAAATCGAGGACCAGCCTTCGCGCAGACGCTCCGGCACGGCAGGCGAGAGCGAAGGACGATGACAGAAAAAATTACCCATCGGAACGCCTGCTCATCACCAGCGGTTCGCAACAATTGCTTTACCTGACCACCGAGGCTTTGTGCGATGAAGGCGACATCGTGCTCGTGGAAGACCCGACCTATTTTGTTTACTTAAGCATCCTCCAAAGCCGTGGCTTACACGCACGCGGGATACGGCTCGAACGCGACGGGCTCGACCTTGCGCGGCTCGAAAAAGTTCTGGCCTCGCTCAAACGCAGCGGTGAATTGCGCCGGGTCAAAATGCTTTACCTGGTCAGCTACTTTCAAAACCCGACCGGCGTGACGACCAGCTTTGAGAAAAAGCGCGGGGTCCTGCGTTTGTTGAAACAATTCGAACGCGCGGCCGGGCATCCGATCTACCTGCTGGAAGACGCGGCTTATCGCGAGTTGCGGTTCACCGGCCGGGATATGCCATCAGCACTGGCGGTGCCAGGGGCGGCGGACCGGGTGATTTACACCGGCACATTCAGCAAGCCGTTCGCGACCGGAGCGCGCGTCGGTTATGGCATCTTGCCCGAGCCGGTGTTTTCCACGGTGAAGCATATCAAGGGCAACCACGACTTCGGCACGGCGAACCTGTTGCAGCACCTGTTCATCCAGGTCCTGGCATCGGGAAGTTATCGGAAGCACGTCGCCCGGCTGCAAAAACGCTACTCGCACAAGGCGCGCGTGATGAAACAGGCCATTGAAAAATATTTCCCGGCCGACGTCGAATGGTGGGAGCCGGAAGGCGGACTCTATTTCTGGGCACGGCTGCCGCGCCACATCCCCGCAGGGGTGAAATCGAAAGTTTTTCAGACTGCGCTCAAAAACGACGTGCTCTACGTGCCGGGTGAACTCTGCTATGCGGAGGACCCGACGCGCCGCAAACCGGACCAAGAACTACGCATCAGTTTCGGCAGCGCGAGAGAGGCCGACATCCGTGAAGGCATCAAGCGGCTGGGTACCGTGTTGCGGAAGTTATTGTGATGGCACTAATTTAACGCCAGACAATTGAATCCCGATTATCAACGCCAACACTATTGGTTTTATTCCCATAAGAGTTAGGGCTATGAATTCGATTGTGGCTCTAAATTCCGGGAACCGGTTGGATTAATGGCGTAAGTCACAAACACTGTTTCCTGCGATATATCAGACTCAAACCGTAGCCAGCCATATTTGGGCGGTTGACCGAAAACAATGTAAAATTGTTTGGTTACATGTGTCATCCAATCAGGCTCGTTTTTTGCGAGATTATACTCAATTCGGGGCTGATAACCAGTCTCTGGCGCCTCAAATTGAAATTCATCCTGATTCTCAATCAAACCGCCGTCTGGAATGCTCAAACTGAAGGACCACTTTGTTGCTCCCTGCCACGGCGGTTTGTTCTGGCTGATGGTCAACTGGCCGCTTGCATTGGTCTGCTTCTGAAAAAAGTCAAAGTGAACAGGAGTACCATCTTTTAGAACACGTGCCCACACGTTCGGCCGGATGCCGTTTTGAGACGTGAGCAGCTCTACGCCCTGGCTTTTCTTTCGCAGTCGGAAAATCACTGGATTTTGGGGATCAGGCGAAAAATGTCCTGCCGCCACAGAACCATAGGAAAACGAATCGTTATCTCTCCGCGAAGAATAGTAGCCTGCTTTGCCGACTGAAACGGCTAGAGTCAAGCCAAGCGCGTCGTGTAACGAAAACAGCCCGCCAAAATCGCTCATGGTATTTGTGCTTCGGTTGCCGTCCGCTGTTGGCACTTCCATCCAATGAAAGCTGGCCGTCGCATCAGCGACCGGATTGGTATTTTCATCCACTACTTTCCCGTAAAACTCGATGGGTGCTTGCCATCGGGCGAGTGTTTGTTCCCAAACAACATTCGATGAAAGCTGGGACGCAGGAGGTTCCGCATTTGGCGGAACAACCTTTGTCATCGGAACGGTTGGCAGTTTAAAGTTCTCTGCGGTTTTTGACTTTTCCGGTTGAGCCGGGTGATTGGCGGATGCCTGACTCTGTTCAGGCAAGGTACTCTGGCGAGGTTGTTTCAACTTGACCAGTAGCAACAGGCAGATCCCAAAAATGACGACGCCAGGTATCCAAATTCGTTTTCTCATGGTGCAGATTGATCCACCATAATATTTCCCGGCAAGTATTTGTCATACTCCAGATTCTTTGAACCAGAAGGATTAATCAGGGCTTCTACGCCGAAAAATGGATTACCGCCGCAAACCAAGCTAAATTTGACTCGTCCGTATTTGCCATCGGCCAAATGGACGTAAAAATTTTGTTCCAAACGATCTGACCAGGCATTCGTATTTGAACCAATTTCAATTGATTCTTGATAGCCTTGTTCTGGTGCAGTGAATGGGAGTTCTTCGGTTGTCATTTGCAAACCACCTCCTGGCACAGTCACCTGACAATGCCAATCGAATTGTTGCTGTTTTGGGTCTTGCGGAACATCCATCCAATACGCGACGCGAAATTGACCTGCTCCTTGTGATGTTCTTTTTCCTGTGTAAAATGAAATATCTGTTGGAGTGCCTTTGGTATCAAGCTGGTATTGACGTGGCCCTATCATTGCTCCCGTCAATCGCATAAGTGGTTCTTGTGCCACCTTCTTCTTTAGTTTAAAGATAATTGGATTCTGTGGGTCAGGCGAGATGACGTCCGGGCCTAAAGTAAAATTGAATGTCCTTTGACCACGAAGTGACGAATAATAGCCTTTCTTGCCGAACGAGACCGTCAAGCTTTCGCCACGTTTTCCCTGCAACGAAAATAAGCCTTCGGAATCGCTTAGCACATCAGAAGTTCTTTCGCCGCCTCTCTCTGGCAGTTCACTCCAATTAAAATTAATATTCACACCAGCCACCGGATTAGTGTTTTCATCGACAACTTTTCCGTAAAATTCGATAGGAACTTGCCAACGCGCAAGCAGCCGGGAGTCAATTCCATTTGATTCCGATGATAGCTCCGCAGATGCAACCGCAGTAGGCGGAACGGTTGTGGTTTTCGCAGTGTTTAATGTTTGCTGGTTTTCCACAGCTTGGGGTTGTGCTGGTTGCTCCACCAACTGTCGATTTGTGAGCGTGACAACAGCCTGTGGCAATGGATTCGCCTCAGGTCTGGAATTGTGAAGCAGATATAACAATAAACAGATGATTGCCGTTGCTATGGAACAGATTGCAAAAATCCTGGTTTTCATTGTCCTTGAGTTGTTGGAATACCGTACGCAGACATAACGCTATAGTAATACAAAAGCGACGTTTGAATGGGCCACGTCCATTGTGCGCTGTGATCATCAGGAAACGCTTTGTTAAATCCAAAGCTCGCGCTAAGGTCCACGGCTGACTTTATCACACCGTGTGCCGATTGAGGCCCGCTTTGCCCGACTGACAAAGAACGGGAACGCGCCACCATCGAACGCGTTTCTTGAAAATCAGTCACTATATTGCTGCTAATGGTATATCTGCAGTTGACTCCGTCATAAAAGTAACCGCCGCTGGGTTTCAAATCCACCTGGTCCACTATCCAAACCGCCAAAACAGGATCGTTCGGATTGTAGAAATTCACAATCTTCCCGGTAAAGTTGGAGTTGGTATAAACACCGTGATAACCCATCAGCTGCCAATCCGGTGTAATCATGTTTCCATGTTCTTCATTCGCAAGGGCCGGAAAATTGGTCGCATTCACATCGTAAGCACCGTCCGAGATGGCGCCTTGCGTAAGGATATAAGTGTCGAACGAAGCGCCGTTTTTGATCGCCTCGCTGGCCATGGCATTGCCCTGGCTGTGGACAAACAAATTCAGACGATACCCAGGGAAACGGCTCCGCAACTGATTCAGATAGGTCGTCAGTGATGTGCTAGCTTTGTAGGCATTGGCTTCGCTCAAGTTGAAGACATCGAGTGTCACCGGTCTTGGCGGTGTTAAAAAATTGCAGGGCCATTTCACCGTCATAAACTTTCCGTGATAACCAGCCCAATACAACCGTTTGAACACCGTATCGCTTTCAATCCGCCAATCGTCGTCATCCACATTGATGCCATGAACGAAGACGATGAGGTTGGTGTCTTCGCCTAAAGCGGATGAAGAAGCGGGTTGCACCAACTGAAGGCTACTGGTCCAATTGCTAATTGCTCCGCTGATATTGTTCGTGATGACGGCCCGTTCGTAAAAATCTTTCGCGTCATGTAAATCCAGCCATACGCCCGTTTGGGCGATCGTGTTGCTGTTTTGCGAAATGGTCATTATCAACTGTCCAGCCCCGATGCCCGAGCCTTCAAACAGGAAATACTTGTTCCCGCTGTTCGTGAACAAATTACCGGGAAGCATGAGCGTGTGGGTGGAAGATACTTCGCCAATCGTCCAACTCGATGCGGCGCCATAAGCTTGTGCCAGTGCAACGTTTGTATCCGTCAAATAGGCGGTGCCGCCGTTGGTTTCGGCCGTTTTGAACAATTTAATGGCCGGATTGCCACTGCTGACCGTGTCCCAACTCAAAGTGACCTGGGATTCCGCATTGGTGAGCGCTGGCACGCCGCAAATCCATAGCCGGGCAAAATCCTCCAAGTCTCTTTCCGAGTGGATGTGATTAAAGCCAAAATCTCGGTAGGCATCCCTTGCGGAAACAGGTATGTCGTGACCAGGTTCAAGCGGAGCGCCGTCAACGGTGGTTTGTGCGGTATCCCAATCATTGTTGACCCACAGCGTGGCGGGGGAGGCTTGCGAAGTAGTATCCGGCCCGCTGAAACTTAAATCCATATTCCCATCGTGATTTTTATCAAGCTGGAGCGAGACGCAGTAAACCGTGCAAGTGCCGCGGGCGCCAGTGTCCACATCCGGCATCGTCATCAACGCTGCCGGGCCAGCCATTGTCGGGTAAAAATTTCCATAAGCATCAAGGATACCCGCTGAATTGGTAGTCGCAACCCCGTTAATGTCTTCAGTGTAGGCTTTGTCGAAATACTGTCCCAGGTAACCGTACACGCCGCTGTAGCCGTTTGTGACGGCTAGTTTTGCGTAACCGACCGCTTGGATCCAATTGGCGACAGTCGTTATCAATAACGATGACTTGTTCGTTGTCGAAAACTCCGGCATTCCCGGAATGTATGTCCAGGGCAGGTAATATGGCATTTTCCAGAAATCATATTCAACGGTCTGGAACTGTGGTTGTACGGTCTCCGGATAAAAATATCCCCCCTGTGTGGTGCTGCTCCCCGCAGAAAGCGTGAAGGCCGAGCCATTGCCATAACCGATTTTGGCTGACAAAAATCGCAGGCCAAAATAATTGCTGACATTGTTGTACATCGCGTTGATCGCTGGCGAATAACTGTATTCATTGGTGACGCCAATTTCTTCCAAATAATGGAGGGCTGAGTCAAGAGGATAGGAACACAACCAACGGGTGTTGTTTGTCGCCAACAACCCCGGCAGAGTTGTCCAGTTTGTT
>CAYPSF010000226.1:0-6801 GCA_964413165.1 uncultured Bifidobacteriaceae bacterium | reverse complement strand
ATTTTTTGCGGCATCGGCGAACGTTGTCGCGAAGGCGAGGAGCTTTACAGCGACATGAAGGCGGCCGGCGTTTTGCCCAACATGGTGATGATCTTCGGCCAGATGAACGAGCTGCCGGGCAGCCGGTTCCGCGTGGGCCACGCGGCGCTGACGATGGCTGAGTATTTTCGCGACGACGAGCATCGCGACGTGCTGCTGCTCATTGACAATATTTTCCGGTTCATCCAGGCCGGCATGGAGGTGTCCGGCTTGATGGGGCAGATGCCATCGCGCCTGGGTTATCAGCCCACCATGGGAACCGAGCTGTCGGGTTTGGAGGAACGCATCGCCAGCACTGACACCGGTGCCATCACCTCCATCCAGGCCGTGTATGTGCCGGCAGACGATTTCACCGATCCGGCAGCGGTGCATACGTTTTCGCATCTGTCCGCCTCCATCGTGCTCTCGCGCAAACGGGCTGGCGAAGGGCTTTTCCCGGCCATCGACCCGCTGCAATCCAGTTCCAAGATGGCCACGCCAGGCATTGTCGGCGAACGGCATTATCTGCTGGCGCAGGAAATCCGCCGGACGCTCGCGCAATACGCTGAACTCAAGGACATCATCGCCATGCTCGGGCTGGAGCAACTTTCGCCGGAAGATCGCAATGTGGTCGTCCGTGCCCGGCAGTTGGAACGGTTTCTGACCCAGCCCTTTTTCACGACCGGGCAGTTTACCGGCCTGGCTGGAAAGCTGGTCAGCCTCAAAGACGCGTTGGACGGCTGTGAGCGAATCTTGCACGACGAATTCAAGGACTACCCGGAGAGTGCGCTCTACATGATCGGGACGATTGGCGAAGTGAAGGACAAAGCGAAACCTGTCCAGCCAGCCGCTCCAGCCAAACCTGAGTCAAAACCCGAAGCCAAGGCTGACCCGAAGCCCGCTGAAGCGGTCAAGCCTGGCGTCAAAAACGATGCAAAGGCAGAGCCGAAACCGAAGATTGAAACTACAGCGCAAAAATGATGACAAAACTTGTTGTGAGTCGCAATGCTCTTACCCGGAAGCTCGTTGCAGCCGACGTAAGGAGGCTCATTCTATTTCTGTCGCAAGAAGTCAGAGCCTCCTCACGTCGGCTGCTACCTTCAATCACGCTTCAACATGCAGCCCACTTCCATGAATCTTAAGGTTCTCCTGCCGTTCCAAATTTTCGCCGAGAAAACCGGTGTGTCGCGGATCATCGCGGAGACGCGCGAGGGCTCGTTTGGGCTCCTGCCGCACCGGCTTGATTGTGTCGCGGCGCTCGTACCGGGAATTTTGATCTACCAGACAGAAACTGAGGTGGAAATTTTGGTGGCCGTGGATGAGGGGGTGCTGGTCAAGACGGGTACGGACGTGCTCGTTTCCGTACGCCGGGCGATCGGCGGAACCGACCTCGGCCAATTGCGCGAAGCGGTGAACAAGGAGTTTCTGACCCTGGACGAACACGAGCAAAGCGTGCGCCAGGTGGTGGCGAAACTGGAGACCGGCTTTCTGCGTCGCTTCGCGACCCTGCATCATGAATGATGAGCCGCAAAAAGCTTCGAACAGCGAACCGACCTTGGCCGGGCAGGTTGGCGCAAAGGCGGCGCGCAAGCTCAAGGCGCGGCGCAACCCTGTGCCGGGCGTCTGGTTCGGCCTGGGCATGATGGGACTGGTCGGCTGGTCGGTGGTCGTTCCCACGCTGCTTGGCGCAGCGATTGGCATCTGGTTGGACAAACACCATCCCGGCAAGCATCCCTGGACGCTGGCCCTCCTGGTAGTCGGGCTGGCAATCGGTTGTTTGAATGCATGGCATTGGGTTGCCAAGGAAGACAAGGCCATGCGGGATGAACAGGAGAATGACGATGAATGATTTTTTGACTCTGGCCCTCGCGCTGATGGCGGGCCTTGTGCTTGGCGCAGTTTTCTTTGGCGGCCTTTGGTGGACGGTGCGCAAGGGCGTATCATCCAAACAGCTGGCGCTTTGGTTCATCGGCAGCCGATGGCTGCGGATGAGCATTGCCCTGGTTGGGTTTTATTTTGTCGGGCGCAGGCATTGGGAACGGATGGTGATGTGTCTGATCGGATTTATCATCGCGCGATTCATCGTGATACGACTGACCCGCACGCGGGTCGAGCACCCCAAATCCTCAGCCAAGGAGGCCATTGGTGCGCCTTAGTCCCGACCAGATGATTTTCTGGCAGCACGGTTTTTTAAAACTGAATGGCACGATTGTGTTCACCTGGGGACTAATGCTTGCGCTGGCCGTCGGGTCCAAACTCATCACGCGCAAACTTTCCACGGGGATGAAACGATCCCGTTGGCAGAACCTTTTGGAAATCGTCGTCACTGGCATCGAGAGGCAAATCGAAGACGTCGGCCTTCGCCACCCGGAAAAGTATATTGGTTTTCTGGGCACGCTCTTCCTGTTTGTTGCGCTGGCCGCGCTCTGCACCGTCATTCCCGGTTTTGAGCCGCCGACCGGCTCGCTTTCGACCACGGCGGCGCTCGCATTGTCTGTGTTTGTGGCCGTGCCATTGTTCGGCATCGAGGAACAGGGACTTTGGAGTTACCTGAAGTCGTATGCGGAACCGACGGTCATCATGCTGCCGTTTAACATCATCAGCGAACTTTCACGCACGCTGGCTCTGGCTGTCCGGTTGTTCGGCAATATGATGAGCGGGGTGATGATCATCGGCATTTTGCTGACCATCACGCCGTTCCTCTTTCCGATCGTCATGACGGTGCTCGGTTTGCTCACCGGCATGGTGCAGGCCTACATCTTCAGCATCCTGGCCGCAGTCTATATCGCAGCGGCCGCACGCACCCGGAAACCCAAACCGGAGCCGGCGCCAGAAACTTGAAACCAAAACGAAACCACCAAAGGACAAATTATGGATAGCATGACAATCATTGCAGTTGCCTCAATCGTCACCGCCGGCTTGACGATTGCCACGGGAAGCATCGGGCCGGCGCTCGGCGAAGGACGCGCCGTCGCCACCGCATTGAGTTCGCTGGCGCAGCAACCCGATGCCTCGGCAACGATCACCCGCACCTTGTTTGTGGGTCTGGCGATGATCGAATCCATTGCGATCTACTGCTTCGTGGTCTCGATGATTTTGATTTTCGCCAACCCGTTCTGGAACCACGTCATCGCCGGGGCGGCCCAAGCGGCAGGAAAGTAAACCTATGTTGATCGATTGGTTTACCGTCGGTGCGCAGGCGCTCAACTTTCTCATTCTCGTGTGGTTGATGAAGCGGTTTCTCTACAAACCCATTCTTAACGCCATCGACGTGCGGGAGAAGCGGATCGCCGCGGAACTTGCGGACGCCGACGCGAAAAAGGCCGAAGCCCAAAAGGAACGCGACGAGTTCCAGCACAAGAACGAGGAGTTCGACCAGCAGCGGGCTGCGCTCCTCACCAAGGCCACGGACGAGGCGAAAGCCGAAAGGCAGCGGCTCCTCGACGAAGCGCGGAAAGCGGCCGATGCCTTAAGCGCGAAGCGGCAGGAAACGCTGAAAAATGAGGCGCATAACTTAAATCAGGCCATCAGCCGCCGAACGCAACAAGAGGTATTTGCCATCGCGCGCAAAGCACTGGCCGATCTCGCCACGACCAGTCTGGAAGAACGACTGGGCGAGGTGTTCAATCGCCGATTGCATGCGATAGACGGCCAGGCGAAAGCCGGCCTCGCCGAGGCCCTCAAGACCGCCTCGGAGCCCGCGCTCGTGCGCAGCGCATTTGACCTGCCGGTGGAGCAACGCGCGGCGATCCAAAATGCGCTCAACGAAACCTTCTCGGCGGATATCCATGTCCGGTTCGAAACTGCGCCGGACCTGGTCGGTGGGATTGAACTCATCACGAATGGACAAAAAGTGGCCTGGAGCATTGCGGATTACCTCGCGTCGTTGGAAAAAGGCGTCGGCGAACTTCTGAAAGAGCAGGATCAATTGCAGGCCAAAGCCAAAACATCGTCCGATTTGACACCGCAAATCGCCAAGCGCGCCTATGAACTGTACGAGCAGCGAGGCCGCAAGAGTGATTCATCAGATCAAGACTGGGGGCAGGCCGAACGGGAGATTCGGAACGGTGAAACCAAAGCTGAACCCAAGCCTGAAGCCAAGGCCGAGCCGATACCGGAAGCCAAGGTCGAACCCAAACCGGAAGCTGAACCCAAGGTCGAGCCGAAACCTGAAGTCAAAGCCGAGCTAAAGGCCGAAATCCAAGCGAAGGCCAAGCCCAAACCTGAAGCCGAGCCCCAGGCCGCAGCCAAAGTCGAAGCTAAGGCAAAGCCGGAAGCTGAACCCAAGACCGAGCCCAAGGCTGAAGTCAAAACAGAGCTCAAGCCTGAAGAACCCAAGCCCGAAACCAAGAGCCTATGAACGCTGCGCCTGAAAGCTTGCAGAATGTCTTCGACCGCACGTTTGCTGGAATTGACCAGGTGCTGGGAGCTTTCACGCCGCAACTGACGCCGCGAGAAGTGGGCACGATCATCAGCGTTGCCACCGGCATCGCGAGAGTTTCCGGCCTTCCCGGTGTGGGGTTTGAGGAGTTGGTAAAATTTCCCGGCGATGTGTTCGGTATCGCATTCAACGTGGATGAGGATGAAATCGGCGTCGTACTGCTTGGTGAATATCAGGATCTGCACGCCGGCGACGAAGGGGAACGCACCGGGCGGGTGATGGACGTGGCGGTGGGCGATGGATTGCTGGGACGGGTCATTGACCCGCTCGGTCGGCCGCTTGATGGCCACGGACCGGTGACAACCAGCGAGCGCCTGCCGATTGAACGCCCCGCCGCCGCCATCATGGACCGGGCGCCCGTCACCGTGCCGCTCCAGACCGGCCTCATGGTCATCGATGCGCTTATTCCCATTGGGCGCGGCCAGCGCGAACTAATCCTGGGTGATCGCCAGACGGGCAAGACGGCCGTTGTGATCGACACCATATTGAACCAGCGCGGGAAAAATGTGATCTGTGTCTACTGCGCCATTGGCCAGCGCGCTTCGGCTGTCGCCAAGGTTGTGGCCAACCTCCGGGAAAATGGAGCGATGGACTTCTGCGTGGTTGTGGTTGCCGAAGGCAATGACGCGCCCGGTCTGAACTACGTCACGCCCTACGTTGCGACCAGCATCGCGGAGCATTTCATGGAAGCGGGTCGCGATGTGCTGATCGTTTATGACAACCTGACGCAGCATGCCCAGGCTTATCGCGAGCTTTCCCTCCTGCTTCGCCGGCCGCCGGGACGCGAAGCCTTCCCCGGCGATATTTTCTATATTCATTCGCGGTTGCTCGAACGCGCCACCCATTTGTGCAAGGAACGTGGAGGTGGTTCGCTCACCGCCCTGCCTATCATCGAGACGGAAGCGCAGAATATTTCTGCCTACATTCCCACCAACCTGATTTCCATCACGGACGGACAAATCTACCTCTCGCCGTCATTGTTCGAACTGGGCGTGCTGCCGGCGGTCGATGTCGGCAAATCCGTTTCCCGGGTCGGCGGCAAGGCACAACGGGCGGCGTATCGTGCAGTGGCGGGCGACCTCAAGCTCGCCTACGCCCAGTTTGAGGAACTCGAGACGTTTGCCCGATTCGGCGCCCGCCTGGATGAAGACACCCGCAAGATCATCGAGCATGGTCGTCGAATTCGTGCCTGTCTCAAGCAGCCGGAATTTACGCCGGTGTCCGTGCCCGCTCAAATCACCGTTCTACTGGCATTGACCGCGAACCTATTCGACCCGGTGCCGCTGGATCAGATGACGAACGCTGAACACGCAGTCCAGGAGGCGGCAGCGGGCATTCCGGCCGAGGTGAACGCGCGATTCGAAACCGCCGCAAAACTGAATGATGAGGATCGTAAAACAGTTATCGAAATCGCCCGCAAAGCGCTCATCCGTTTTCAACCCAAGCCGGAAGTTAAACCTGAAGCCAAGACCGACTTCAATGCTGACGGCACGTCCAAGCCGCAAACGAAACCTGAATCCGATCTCAAACCGGTTCCTGTAACTGTGCCGAAACCAAAGCCTGATTCAACAGCCAAGCCCGAGCCCAAACCGGTTGAGCCAAAGCCTGAAACCAAGCCCGTGGCAGCGCTCAAGGAGAAGCCATGAGCGACACGACCGTGAGTCTGACCAGAAAGATCGCCAGTGCCGGGGATCTTCAATCCGTCGTTCGCACGATGAAAGCGTTGGCGGCTTCAAGCATTGGACAATACGAGAAATCGGTGCGTGCGTTGGCCGACTATTATCGGACCGTGGAATTGGGGTTGGGAGCGTGCTTTCGGGAGAGCGAACCGACAGCCCCAATGGTAGAACAGAAAGGACAAGCTGATGTGGGCACGATTGGCGCCGTGGTGTTTGGTTCCGACCAGGGCCTGGTGGGCCAGTTTAACGACGTGATCGCCGATTTTGCGATCAAGACCCTTGCCACTTTGCCCGGCAAACCCGAGGTCTGGGCTGTTGGAGAGCGCGTTCATGCGCGCCTGAAGGATGCCGGCGTGCCGCTGATGGGACTTTTCACCGTACCGAACTCCGTGAAGGCAATCACTCCACTCGTCGGGCAGATCCAAATCGAGAGTGAAGAGCATCGGGCCAAAGGCGATTATGCGCGGGTTTACGTCTTTCATAACCGTCCGCAAACCGGGGCGCTTTATGAGCCGGTCAGCCAGCGCTTGTTGCCGCTCGATGCGCAATGGCAACAGGGTCTGGCCAAAGTTGCCTGGCCGACGAAGACCTTGCCCGAGGTCATGGGTGGTGGCACCGGGACTCTGCGCGCGCTCATCCGTGAATATCTTTTCATCTCGCTCT
>CAYPSF010000225.1:0-6826 GCA_964413165.1 uncultured Bifidobacteriaceae bacterium | reverse complement strand
GACGATGAACCTGACCCGGGTCCCCTTGCCGGGGGCGCTTTCCACCTGGCATTCGCCGCCGATGCCCTCGATGCGTTTACGCATGTTGGCCAGGCCGTTGCCGCCGGCGATGCGTAACGGGTCCTTGGAGGCTGCGCCCGGGCCGACGCCGGCGGGATCAAAGCCGATGCCGTTGTCCTCGATGGCGGCCGAGAAGCCGGATTCGGCCAGGGTCAGGGACACGCGCACCTCGGTGGCGGAAGCGTGCTTGACCACATTGTGCAGGGCTTCCTTGAAAGCCAGGAACAGACTGTGGCGCACCTCGGCGGTGAGGGGCCACGCGGGCAGCTGGATGGGCACCACCAACCGGCAGCGGATGCCCGCGACATTCAGAAAATCCTGGGCGAACTTGCCCAGATAGTTCACGAGGCTGTCCAGGGTGTCGTGGTGCGGGCTGACAGCCCAGACGATTTCGTCCATGGTCCGGGTCAATTCCCGCGCCGTGAGATAAACCTTGCCCAGGCGCGTCACAACCTGTTGCGAATCCTCGCCTTCGGCGCGGTTGGACTGGCTGAGCATCATGATGCGGGCCAGGTTGGAACCCAGGTCGTCGTGAATGTCCTTGGCAATGCGCGACCGTTCATTTTCCAGGACGCGCTGGCGTTCCAGACGTTCCATTTTCTGATGCAGCCGGCGGCGGGTGACGTAACGCGCCGCGCCGCCCACGGCGCCGATGCCCGCCAGGATGGCGCCGCCGGTAAACCACCACGTTTGCCAGAACCAGGGCAGCACCGTGAAGGCCAGGGTCGCGCCATTCTCGCTCCAGACCCCGTCGTTGTTGCAGGCAATGACCCGGAACGTGTAATTCCCCGGCTTGAGATAACTGTAATAAGCCACTCGGCGAGTGCCGACATCCACCCAGTCCGATTCCAGCCGGTCGAGGCGATATTTAAACCGCACTTTTTCCGGAGCAATCAGGCTGAGGCCGGTGTAGCGAAATTCGAAGCGATGTTTTCCCGGCGGGATTCGCAACCGGGCCTCGGGGGCGGACCAGGTGGGCCCGGGCATCGGCACCAGCTCGTCATCCACCGTGACTTCCTCGATCAAGACTGGCGGCAGAAAGGGATTGATTTTCACATCGGCCGGGTCCACCACCGCCAGTCCCTTGATGGTGGGAAACCAGAGCCGCCCATCCGGCGTTTGGCAGCCGGCCGCTTGGAAACCACCGGAACATTCCAGGGTGCTCAGACCTTCCGCCTTTCCGTATAACAGGCAGTTTACCGTTTTCGACTGGCCGTCGGCGCACCGGTTTAATTCGTCCTTGGCCACCCGGAAAATCCCCCCGTAGGAACTGATCCAGAAATTTCCCCGACCGTCGTCGGCGATGTGGCAGATTACGTCGTTCGGCAATCCTTCGCGCGTGCAAATGGTGGTAAACTGCCCCGACCGCCAGCGGCACAAGCCGCCACCAAAGGTTCCCACCCAGAGCGTCCCGTCCTTTTCGGCCAACAACGACCAGACAAAATCATTGGCCAATCCGTCCGTCCGGAGAAATTGCGTGAGTTTGCCTTGCTGCAGCCGGCCCAGGCCGCCGCCCGCCATCCCAAACCAGATGGTGCCGCTCTCATCTTCCGTGATGACCCGCACACTGGGCAGCACCAATCCATCCTTGCGGGTGAACCAGGTGCATTGCCCATTGGCATAACGGGCCAGCCCGGATTGGGTTCCCACCCACATCACCCCCTGCCGATCCTGGTATAACGCGAACACGACGGCGGCAGGATCTTCCAAGCCCTTGGGAAATTGGAACTGTCCGTCATGGCGGACAAACAAGCCGCCGCCAAAGGTTCCCACCCAGAGATCACCGACGTGGTCTTCAAGCACCGCCCAGGTGAAGGAATTCAACAATCCATTCGTTTCGGCAAAGGGTTTCGCGTCTCCCTGGTCCAGCCGGTACAATCCTGCGCCCTCCGTTCCCACCCAAAGTCCGCCTTCGGCCGCAGGGGTAATGGACAGGATGGCCCGTCCCTGCCAGTCATCGGAAGCCTTGACCATTTCCACTTTCCGCCGCCGCAAGACATCCAAACCGCCGCCGCCGGTTCCCACCCACAAATTCCTTTCGCGATCTTCGCACAGGTCAAGCACCCAATCATGCGATAATCCATTTTGGCGCGTGAAATGCAGGCTGGTTCCGTCAGGCGACAATGAAAAAATTCCCTCATGCAAGGTTCCCGCGAGCAAATCGCCGGATTTTGTTTCGAGCAATGCCGTGACCGAATCCAACCTGCCCCAGGGAGCCGGCCCGACGTCCACGATGGTTCCCTGGCCAATCAATTTTTTCACCCGCGCGCCCCCCATGAGCCACAGGCCTCCATCCCGACTCGCACAGGCCCGTTGGACATCACTGGTATCCGGTTGCACCCCGGGCACCCACGGGGCCAGCCGGCCCTTTCTCAGCGTTCCCAGCAGACTGCCCCGCACCACCCACAATTCTCCGTTCTTGTCTTTGGCGAACGACGGCACGCTTCCCCCGGATCCGGAGTCCGGGATAACCAATTTCCCGCCCGTCATGGAAAGCAACGCCCCTTCCTTGTTGAGCAACCAGAGGACCCCGTCGGCATCGGTTCCCATCGCCCAAATCGTACCACCCGGCCAGCCGTTGCCCAGGTTTACCGCGGCGAATTTGCCAGCCCGCATTTGCGTGAGGTCGCCGGTTTCATGGCCGATCCAAAGAGTGCCGTCCGCGTCTTCCAGCAGACTCGTGATCCGGCTGTCCCCGAATTCCGGGGTGTTACGGGTATCAAAGACTTTGAATCGCACGCCGTCAAACCGCACCAGCCCGTTGTATGTGCCCAACCACAGGTAACCATCCCGGGCTTGCACGATGGAAGTCACCGAGTCCTGGGGCAACCCCTGCTCCGTCTGCCACGCATCGATGGAATAATCGGCCACCGAGGAATTGGTCGCGCCCGGAAGCGAAAAGCCGCACAGCAAAATCCAGAAGATCCCAACACCGGCGGAGATGCCCGTTCGCCGGCGCGCACAGGTTGAGGGTTTAAATCGCCGCGGCACGGGATTCAGGATAATTGGTTTGTTCCCGCGGAGCAAGGTTTGGGGCGTCGCCGCCGGAAGCCGACCGGCAGGAACTGGAATTCTGCCTGTGAGAAAAAACCTCCTCTCCGGTCGCTGCTCGCCCCCTCTCTCCATCGGGGCGGGGCGGAGGGAAATAAACAATTGTTTGCCCATGACACAATCCGGTAAAATTTGTCATCCTGCCGGCGGGCAGGCGCGGTTGCCGGCTGGCGGGACGCGACGCGCGACCGTGTCGTCTAAACAGATGACAACCCTGTTTATGAAAACGGATGTAAAAGAAGAGGTAGCATGAGCATTGGTGTTTCGATTGTTGAAGATGACGGCCCGGCCCGGGAGGTTCTCACGGACTGGATCCGACACGCCCAGGGTTTCCGCTGTGTGAGCCACTACGGCAGCGCCGAAAGCGCGCTGGCCAGGTTGCAGGCGGAGAAACCGAGCGTGGTGCTGATGGATATCAATTTGCCGGGCATGAGTGGAATTGAATGCGTGCGCCAGTTGAAGCCACAACTGCCGGACACCCAATTCGTCATGCTGACCGTTTACGAGGACACCGACCACATCTTCGATGCCCTGGCGGTGGGCGCGAGCGGTTATCTCCTGAAACAAACACCCCGCGACGAACTGCTCACGGCCCTGAAGGACGTGCACGCGGGAGGGTCGCCCATGACCAGCAACATCGCCCGCAAGGTGGTGCAGTCCTTCCTGCGGGCCGCGCCCCAGGTGGATGAATCGGTAACTCTTTCCCCGCGCGAGCGGGAGGTGCTGGAATTGCTCGCCTGTGGTTATCTCTACAAGGAAATTTCCGATAACCTGGGCATCACCGTGGCAACCGTGGTCACTTACATCCGGCGCATCTACGAGAAGCTGCACGTGCGGTCCCGTGCCCAGGCCGTGGCCAAGTATGGGCATTTCACCGCCCGCGACGAGCGCGGACGCAGCGTGGTTTCCAAGTAAAATTTTTCAGGCGGCCGGGCGGCCGCGTCCGATCCGGTGCCCTTTCCAACCGTAAAAGGCCACGTAGGCGTAGGCCACCAGGGGAACGATGAAGGAAAACTGGAGCCGAAGGTGGTCGGCCACGAATCCCTGGACCGGCGGCAGAATGGCGCCACCCAGGATCGCCATGACCAGCAACGACGAGGCCTGGCTCTTATAGCTGCCGACGCCTTCGATCGCCAGTGAGAACGTGTTCGACCAGCCGACGGAAGTAAACAATCCCACGACGCGAATCAATGAGTTCACGCCAGCGACGTGGGCCAAGGCCAAAAGGAAAATGGTCGCTCAGGCTGCTTGAGCAAAGCGACCACTGATTGATGGCCAGCGAAGTAGCAAACCGCCTAGGCTCGCCCGGCTCCGGGACTATTGGTTGAGCGCATTGAACATCAGCCTTTTGGCCGTCACTGGTTGAAATTTATTGGAATCTCTGCCCACGAACGAATCCATGAGTCCGGGCAGCGCCAGGAGCACGATTTTGCCCTGGCCACAATGGACGATGGCCGCAGCGATGCCAACGTTTGGATCGTGATCTTTGCCGTAACCGATGACGGACTCGACGCCGGAACCGGAAAGCATCAGGCCGTTGCCGCTGGCAATCTGGTACGGCCAGTCCAGCACACAGTTCGATGGCAGCCCAGCGAGCAGCCCGTGGTTGCGCCCGAAGAACCAAAATCCCATCCATGACGGTCCTGAGGAGCCAACCGGTCCGGAATACGTGACGAGTCCTTGCGCGGCCAAAAAGGTAGCGACTTGCTCAGCGTCTGTGCCGCCGGTTGTGAGCAGGATCACATGCGTGCCATCGCGTCGCGCCCGTTCGATGGCGGCAACAAGGTCCGGCTTCCAATAATCATCACCTTGTTGGGAAATCGGCGTCCACACGTTGCCAGCTGGATCGGTATAACGCTCGTCCCGGAAAACCGCCCGCACCACCCTGCCCGACCCATCCCGCAACTCCACAGCGGCCAGCGTCGCGTTGTCGGACGTGACGCGTGGCACCGAAAGGATCATCGTTCCCTCAGGCGCATCGACCATGAACGTTTTCACGAGCGCCCGATCTTTTCCGCCTGCCTTGGCGAAGATGTCCAGGTCTTTGGCAACGATCGTGCCGTTGATCGCGATATCAAAGACTCGTTGCGCGGGCACGCCGGAATAGCCGTCGTCCAGGTAGAGTTTGACGGTGATCTTGCCAGGCGTCAGGCCGTGCCAGGTATGAATCAGTCCGGCGTGGCCCCACATCTGATGCTTGTAAAGCTCCTGGTCATCCGTGTTGGCAACGTCCGCGTCGGTATAGCTCGACTGCCAGCCGTCCAGGCCGCTGTCGCCGGACGCCAAGAGGATAGTCGGCACTTTTCCAAGGTTGGTCGAAAAGGCCACGGCATTGGCGTTAAATTGGCGCTTGAGCGCAGCGATCATCTCATCGGATTCGCCGCTGCAGGCAATCGTGGTTTTCAGCGCTGCCGGCTGCGGGTCGATCACGAGCAACGGCTCGTCCCGCTCGATCACAGGCTGGCCGCCGGCCTTGGAGCTCAACGCGGCGTGGATCGTGACGAGACCAGGCTGTTCGATTTTGAATTGGATATCCTGTTTGAGCAGTTGGCCGAAGGTTTCGCCGCCGATCAACTCGACCGGGTAGTCCGCGTGAAACAGCGGCTTGCTACCGGCCATGGAGGCCGTCACCGTCAGCCGCCAGGAGCCGGTCAGATTTGTCTCGTTGATCTGATGAACATCGACAATGGCCGTATCGCCCTTGGCGATCACGTAATGGCGCGGTCTGACAACCAGAACTTCCGGTTGCGCGGCCTGATGGATAAGCGTGGAGTCTGCCTTGAGCTGGCGCAACGAATCAACGAGCCCGCTGTGATTGTCGATCGTGGTGGATTCCCAGCCGGAGAGGACGATGTAATCGACGGCGTCGCAAATACGGGCGTTTTCCAGCAGCTGCGCGGCGGAGAAGTAATGCTTCGCCCCCGCCTGTTGGAAAAGCGTCTCGGCGGTTGGAAACGCCTGGCGGAATTGATGGTCGTCCAGGAATTTTTCATAAGCCGCGAGAATCGCCTCGTGGGCGGCCAGATCGTAGCCTGTTTGGTGGTGCGCCTTGTACCAGTTGACAATCGCGGCGTGATCGTCGGGCGAGGCACCCGTCGCCAGCTCGCCCCACACGACGACTTCCTTCTGGTTGTCGGTGCGATACTTGAAATCGACGGGCGATTTGTACATCGCATCGGTCCACACGCCGGGCGAATCCATGGCCGTGTGCCGATCCCACCAGCCGGAGTAGCCGGTTCCATCATCTTTCATCCAGGCGTCACTGTAAGGGAGTGACCACACCTGTTTCCCGATGCTGTCGCCGGATTTGAGGAGGACCATGCGCGAGGGGTCGGCCCCGCGCATCTTCTCGAGGGCGTAGCGCATCCGGGGGTTGTTGACTTCGGGGCTGGTCTCGTTCTGGAGGGTCCAGAGACTGACACAAGGATGGGACCGGAAGGTCCGGATCATGGCCAGTTCCTTATCGAGCTGGTAGCGGTTGAGGAAATCCAGCTCTGCTGTTTTGCCGTTCATTTCCACCTGAATGCTGGTCTGCGGAGGCTCCTGTTTCGCGGACTCGAAGGTCAGCACGCCGCCACCGGCTTCGCAGTAACGCAGGAACCCGACGCGATCACAAGCATCGAGCACGACCGCCTTGGGCATGTGACGGTGGTTTTGAAGGGAGTCGAGGCCGAGGGCTTTCATCGCCGCGATCTCGCGTCCCACCGCGGCCTCG
>CAYPSF010000224.1:0-6861 GCA_964413165.1 uncultured Bifidobacteriaceae bacterium | reverse complement strand
AAACAACTAACCAAATGACTCCAATTTCACTGTCCGTTTTTTCGAAGCAAGCCCACTTTTCTCGATTACGAGGACGAGCACGAGGACGATCGGGCGTTGGATGTTCCCTCGTCTTCCTTCAGCCTTTAGCCTTCAGCCTTCAGCCTTCCTTTGTATGAGCCCTTCCATCTACATCTCCATCGTCGTTCTTTACGTGTTCATCATGCTCGCCATCGGGTACTGGTGCATGCAGCGCACCAAGAACGTCGGCGATTTCTTTCTGGGCGGCCGCACGCTCGGGCCGTGGATGAGTGCGTTCGCCTACGGCACCACGTATTTCTCCGCCGTGCTCTTCATCGGCTACGCCGGACGGCTCGGCTGGGGGTTCGGCATCCTGACGATGTGGATTGTCCTTGGCAATACCTTCATCGGCACCTTCCTTGCTTGGCTCGTCCTCGCCGGACGCACGCGTGAGATGACGGCTCGGCTCAACGCACTGACCATGCCGGAATTCCTCCGCGCCCGATACCACAGCGCGCCGCTGCAAGGCATCTCGGCGGTGATTATCTTTGTGTTCCTCGTGCCGTACTCGGCGTCGGTGTACATGGGCTTGAGCTATCTGTTCCAGAAAACGCTCGGGCTGCAATACAACGAAGCGCTCATCTTCCTGGCCGCGTTGACCGGCGTGTATCTTGTCATGGGCGGTTACTTCGCCGTGGCGGTGAGCGATTTCATCCGCGGTATCGTCGAATTTGCGGGTGTGTTGATCATGGTGCTGCTGCTGGCGAGCATGAAAGGCGGACTGGTCGCATCGTTCACCGCGTTGATGGATCCGCAGTACATGCCGGCCTTTCACGCGCCGCCACCGGCGACCGGACCGCCGTTCCCGGGCTGGGTCATTTTTGTTTCGCTCGTATTGATCACCAGTTTCGGGCCTTGGGCGCTGCCGCAGATGGTGCAGAAGTTTTATTCCATCCGGAGCAAAGCTGACGTGAAGCGGGCCATGACCATCGCCACGGTGTTCGCTCTGTTCATGTCTTTTGGTGCGTATTATAGCGGCGCGTTGACGCATTTGTTCTTCACCGACCCAAAGACCGACCTGGCACCCATCGTGGACGCAGTGACGCACAAACCGAACCTCGACTTGTTGATGCCGTTTTTCATCACCACCTACGTGCCGCAATGGCTGGTGCTGGTCATCCTGCTGATGGTGTTCTCGGCCTCGATGTCCAGCCTGTCATCGCTGGTGCTGGTGAGCAGTTCGGCAATTGCGATTGATATTTACGGCGCGTTCGGCGACCGCGAAAAGAAATCCAAATCCACCATGATCCTGATGCGCGTGTTGTGCGCCGTGTTCGTGATACTGTCGCTGCTGATCGCCGTGAGCAAGGTGGACGTGATCGTAAACCTTCTGGTGATAGCGTGGGGCGCGTTGAGCGGAGCTTTTCTGGCGCCGTATCTGTACGGACTGTTCTGGCGGCGCACGACGAAAGCCGGGGCCTATGCGGGAATGATAGTCGGCGTCGGCACCGCCGTAGCGTTGTTCTTTTTGTGGGGCAAGCCCTTAATCCCCGTCGCCGGCGCCATCGCCATGTTCCTGCCCCTGCTGGTCGTGCCCGTGGTGAGTCTGATGACTCAGCCGCCTAAACCGGAAATCATCGCCACAGCTTTCGGCGACAAGCCGCAAGATGTTTAACCGCGAAAGACGCCAAAGACGCGAAATCTTCGCCGCAAAAAGGCACAGAAGGCGCAAAACCTTTTGACACGACTTGAGCGGATTGGGAAACCGCGAAAGGAATTCGTCAGCGACGAAGGCCCGAGAGGGCCGAGCGAGTCCATTTCAAGAATTCACACAAATTCGTTGAACTCCACAGGAGCGAAACAACAAAGTTGGAGCGGCGGATTTGAGCTGTTATCATCCGGCTGAAATGTCACATCAGATTCAACGTGATTACAAACGCGCCCTGGCCGGAACTAAACTGCCCGAACATCTGTGGCTGAAAAAACTATCGCGTCTTCGTGCTTTTGTTGTTCAAAAATCGCCTTCCCTTACAAACGCTTGCGATAGGCCTGCTGTGTCTTCTTCAATTCGTATCCGAGTTTCTGATAAAACGGATGGCTTTCCGTGCGGTTGATGTTGCTGCGTACGCTGATGAATTCCGCCCTGATTTCCCGGGCCCATTGCTCAGCCGCCCCGACCAGGCTACTGCCGATGCCGGACCTTTGCGCGGCTCGGGCGACCACCAGCCCGGCAATCTCCACCCGGAAGCCAGCCTCGATGAAATCGGCACCGAAAGCGTGTAGCCAGCCGCAGACCTCGCCGCGGTCATTCTGCGCGACGAGCAACAAATGGTCTTTCCGGGCGGTGACCTTCCAGACCCGTGTCTCAATGACAGCTAAGTCGCACGGATAACCCAGCTCGTCCGAGAGCCGGGCAATGGCTGCAACATCCTGCAGATTTGCCGTTCTGATGGTCATTCGAATCTAGACCGACTTCGGCGAATATTACTAAATTCATCCGCCTTCGCCAAGACTACGGTGCGACCAGGGAGCCCGAAATCAGGAGATGAGCTTTGCGATTTTTGTGCTTTTTCGCGGCGAACGAATCCGCGTTCATCTGTGTTTATCCGTGGTTAAAACTCTTCGTGGCTTCGCGTCTTTGTGGTCCAAGTGTTTACCCGTTTATCCGCCATAAAATGGATGGACACGGCGGGCGGCGGGAAATAATGTGATTCTTGACTCAGGACATCTATGAAACGAAGCCTCCAACTGGCCGTTCTGCTGGTTCTCCCGTTTTTGCTTGCCGGTTGTCTCACGCCGGTGGCGAACGAAATTCCCCTGGTGCACGGTGATCTATCGGCCAAGGCGAGCAATCCCAATGATACCAAGCTGGTTATTTTCAATGATTCAAATTTTCTGATGTACGGCCTGGATCAAACCGGGCGAATCAACGTCTCACTCAACGGTAAAGGTCTCACCCAGATCAATATCGGACGTTACGCACAGGTCATTGTGCCGAAAGGAACCTGCCAGGTGTATCTGGTGCACTGGGACACGGATAAATTTGCTTCGCAGCACGAATTCGATCTGACCAATGACGAATCGTTCCTGGAAATCCATGCGAAAATTACATCCAACGAAGCAAACCTGCTTTCCGAGTTGCCCGAAGATTTTGAGAAAAAGTTCAAGCCAATCTGGTGACCAGGCCTGAGGTCGGTGGAGGGTTGCGGAGTGCGCGGACATGTCACCCCACGCCAAACCGATCCGCGTTCATCAGTGGTTAACCGCTTCACCGGAGCCGACCAGAGTGAAGGATTTTCTCATGGAATATTGTTTGCCGCTCGCGTCCCGGACGTGAACGGTGATGCGGTTTTTGCCCTCGGCCAGGTTGATGTCATTCAACTCAAAGAAGTTGGTGGTGAACTCCGATTTTGCGGCGTCATCAGAGCGGGTGGTGACCACCCCCTGGAGTTGCCCGTCGGCCTGGTTCACATTCTTCCCCGCGACGGACGCAACGTCATAGGTGACGGTTTTGATTTCGCCCGGGAAACAGCCGGCGACCTGAAGCCGGGGCTGTGAAACCACTGCGGTCGCCGGGCTGGTGATGACAATCGTTGGTTCGGACGCGAAGCCGAACGGGCCGCTGGCCCACAGGGTGACGTACGTCGCGGACAGAATGAAATAGGCTGACCAGGCAGTGAAGCTGCACCCGACCGCGATCAGCAGGTAACCGGCAATATTAATGACTCGTTTCATGGTATCGAAGTTGTAATTGCCGCAGAAACCGGGCCAATCTGACCAATAACATTAATTATTTTGTAACTGTCTTCCGGAACACAAATATACATCTTATGAGCTCGCGGCCCGGATCAGGCCAGGCGATAGACAATGTCCTTCGGAAGATTTCGGCAATCCAAAATGGAAAACTCGCGCGCACCGGTTGACCGGTCTTCGCTGCGCTGCGCTCCGGTGAGGAGCTGAGGCTATGAAGTGCGCGGACATGTCCGCGTTCATCCGTGTCTATCCGTGGTAAAAAACTTCGGGTCTATTTAGCCGCGCCGGCCGGTGGGGCGGTGCAAATCCAGATTGGTTTCTGCCCAAAAAAATCACCGGTGGGATGGGCCATGATGGCAGCGTAATGGTCGAAATTGGTCGTCTGCTCGTCCAGTTCGGCGCTGAGCGCGTTCAGCCGGTCCTCGGCGCTTTGACGGGCGGTGGTTTTTTTTGGAGGGGCGATGGTCCGGACGGGAGCCGGGCTGCCTCCCATCATCATGGGTCTGCCCGCCAGTGGCTTGGGAGTCGTCTTGGGCGGCGGAGGCGTTTCGGCGGCTTTGAGCCGGTTGACCTGGCGTTCGCAGTCGGCGACGTTCGCCTGGAGTTGCCGGTAGCTCATCAGAAATTGTCGCACGGAACCGGGCAGGTTCTTGACCAGCAGACCGTCGCTGTGCCCATCGGCGGCGCAGAGCGGAATGCCGCCAAAAGTGGTTTCGTCAATGATGGCCGTAATCCGGACCGGTTGGTTCGTTCCCGTCCGGGCCAGGGCGGCGGCCTGCCGGGCCAGCGCTTCGGCGTGCCATTGTTTTTGCTGGTTCTGCTTCTGCGCGGCCAGGAATTGCGCGGCCTTTTCCGGCGAGTAACCGAACCGGGTTTGATAAATCGACGGCAGTTCGTTCAGCGGGATCTGGACCAGCCCATCCTGATAGCTCACCACCGCGTAGGCGGGCGTCACGCGGGTGATGATGGCGTTGGTGTAAATTTTGCCGCCGGCCGGCAAGGCAGCGATCTCAACTACATTGGTATCGCCGGACAGCGCGGACAGCGCGGACAAAATCAGCGCCAGCACAATCGGAATCGTTCCCCGGTTACTATCGTTGATGAGGGAAAGGACTTTCATCGCCTCAATGTCCGCACCCCGGCGGCAGAGTCAACTGGCAAATGAATGTGGCGGCGGGCACGGAGTGCCGTGCCCTGCCATCCATCCGTGGTTGAAAATCAACCCCCGGCGCAGAAAGTTGTGGACAAAAGCGGGAAACGGGTTTCAAATCGCGCTGCGTCCCTGAAAAAGACGCGCGGTTCCTCATCCTGCCTGACGCCACTCGTGTGAGTGGTGCCCAGTAATCCCTGTTGTGGCGCGCCTTTGGTCTGGTTGTTCCGATTTTTGGGTGCGCTGCGGCATCACTGAAAACCCTGCCCGCGGATTCCGCGGAGCACGAAAACGATTTTGCGGATATGATCGAGCTGTTGGCGTTCAATTTTGCCCTTGTCTTCGCGTCTCTTTGCGCCGTCCGCGGGCCTGTTCATCAAACTACCCGCCATGAAAATCATATTGTCCAAATTGCTGGGCCGCGCGAGCGACCTGGCTGACGTCGAACCCCTCATCGCGCTGTTCCTCGGCGCCGCCCTGCTGGCCGTCTTCCTGTCGGCCCTGTTCTCCCCCGCCCGGCCCACGTCCCCGGACAGCGACCGCCCCGGCCTGCTCTGGATATTGTATCAGCAGGCGGCCTGCCTGCTCTGGGCGGCCCTGCTGGTGGTGTTCCTCGCCGGCACGATATCCGTGCTCCGCATCTACCTGCGCCAGACGGAGGAAAATTTCCAGCGCACGCACGGTCGCATCACCCGGGCCAATTACAACGCCGTCCAGACCATCTGGGGTTCGGAACAGCAGCAGGGTGAATTGCGGCTGGAGGTTTACACCAACGAGGACGTGACCGAGCGCATCGAGTCCGAGGATCCGACCAAGCCGGCGTTGTTGCGCAAGAAGACCGTGCGCCACCTCGCCACTGGCAACCCGTTCGTGGCGGAACACCACGACGTGACGCTCCGGCAAAATCCGCGGAAGAAAGGTTCCGCCTTCTATGACGGGTATGAGACGGAGTGCGGTTTCGCCTGGCAACTGCGGAACCCGGCCGAGGCAGTGCAGAATTGCAACCTCACCTTTCCCCTGCCCGCCGCGGGCGCAATGTATGACGGGCTGACGGCGACGCTGAATGGCCAGGACGTTTTGCCGCAGATGCAGATTCAGGACGGCAACCTGGCACTGAGCCGCGAGCTGCAACCAAAAGAGGCGATGGACTTCCGGATCACGTTCAAGAGCCGCGGCCTCTCGTCCTGGTATTTCCACGTGGGTGAACCGCGAGAAATCCGCGACTTCACTCTCACGCTGGCTTTGCCCGACCTGCCAAAGGCGCGGCTTAATTATCCCGACGGTTGCATGACGCCGACCGACATCAAACCGGCGGCGGACGGTCCGGGCAGCGTGCTGACGTATCGCCTCGACCATGCGCTCACGGACAAAGGTATGGGCATCGCGCTGCCGCAATTGCCACAGCCGGGCGAAACCACCAAGGCGGTGCTGGGCGAAACCGAACGCGCCTGGCTGTTGATTTTTGCGATGTTCGTGCTGGCGCTGACACTGGCGCCGGTGCGCCAAGCCGTGCCGCTGGCGATCCTGTTCGGCACGGCGACGGCGTTTGGTTACGGGCTGCTGGCTGATTTCAGTGATTTGTTGTTCGGTTTCTGGGGAAGCGCCGCGGTGATCTTGCTGCCGTTGTTTCTACTGCTCGCCTGGCTGTTGAAACGCACGGTGGACGGCATCGGCAATTCGCTGGCGGCGCTGCTGCTGTTGTTTGGCCTGGTTTATCCCTCCCTGGCAGGCCTGGATTGGGATCGGCAGAGCCTTTACCTCAACCTTTGCGGCCTCGTGCTGTTGGCCGGCTTGTCGTGGCTGCTGGTGAAACGGCTGGGACAACCCGAACCGGACCAGCCACCGGTCGCATAACGGCCGGGGGCAATAAGAAAGCCGCTCCAGGCGACTGGAGCGGCTTTGGCTGTTAAGCGGGAGTTATTTCACCGATTCCAATTTCAGGCTAATTTCCTGTTTCG
>CAYPSF010000223.1:0-6861 GCA_964413165.1 uncultured Bifidobacteriaceae bacterium | reverse complement strand
TGACGGGGGTCATGTCCAAGATGGGCGTATACGGTTTCCTGCGGATTCTGCTGCCGATTTTCCCCGAACAGATCCGGCTGGTGCTGACGCCGTTGATGTGGCTGGCGTTGTTGACCATCGTGCTCTCGGCCTGCGCGGCGTTCGCCCAGCGCGACCTCAAGCGCATCCTGGCCTACTCGTCGGTCAACCACCTCGGTTACTGCCTTCTGGCGCTGTTTGCAGTGACTGGCGCGGCGGCGGGCGTGAACCAGCCGGAATTGCAAAAAGCCGCGGCGCTCAACGGCGTGTTGCTGCAGATGTTCAACCACGGTCTCACGGCGTCGGCGCTCTTCCTGTTCGTGTGGCTGATCGAGAAGCGCAGTGGCGGCCTGCGCGGGCTGGAGGATTTTGGCGGCCTCCGCAAGGTGGTGCCGGTGTTCACCGGCCTGATGGGTATCGCGCTGTTCTCGTCCCTGGGGCTGCCTGGGTTGAACGGTTTCGTGGGCGAATTCCTGATTTTCAAGGGCGTGTTCCCGCTGGCGCCCTGGGCGGCCGCGTTGGCCACGCTCGGCCTGCTGGTGACGGCGATTTTCATGCTGACCATCATCCAGCGGGTGTTTTGCGGCCCGTTGAACGAACGCTGGTTGAAGTTTCCGGACCTCACGTTGTCCGAGCGCGTGCTGGTGATCGTTCCCATCGCGCTGATGTTCGTGCTGGGCCTCTGGCCGCAGCTCGTGCTGGGCGTGATTGATTCAACCGTCATGAAGATGGTCCAACAACTGAATTTCTGACCATGCTGGCCTGGACCATATATATTTCGTTCATCGGCGTGTTGGTGCTGATGCTGTTGCCGCGCGAAGCGGCGCGGGCGGCGCGCATCATCGCGCTGCTGACGGCGGTCGCCGGTTGCGTGGTGGCCTTCGCCGGGGCGATGCAGCAGCCCGACCCGGGCAAGGTCGTGACGATTGTCAAAGTGCCGTGGATTCCGTCGCTCGGCGCGAGCTTCAATCTGGCCGCCGACGGCATCAGCCTGGTGCTCGTGGTGTTGACCGGCCTGGCGGCGATTGCGGGTATTTTGTTTTCGTGGAACATCGAGAAGCGGACCAAGGAGTTTTTCGCCTTCTACCTCGCGCTGATTGGCGGGGTGTACGGCGTGTTCCTCAGTTTTGACGTGTTGTTGTTGTTCGTGTTCTATGAGTTGACCATCATTCCGAAATATTTCCTGATCGCGCGCTGGGGCAGCACGCGCAAGGAATATGGCGCTATGAAGCTGGCGCTCTTTTCGTTCGTCGGCAGCCATCTGGTGCTCATCGGCCTGATCGCCACCTGGGTGGTGGCCCGCGCCCAGACCGGCCATGCCTCGCTCGATTTGGTGGAATTATCACAAGTGACGTTCCCGTTGGGCTTCCAACACTGGGTGTTCCCGCTGATCTTCGTCGGGTTCGCGATCCTGGCCGGCATGTGGCCATTCCACACCTGGGCGCCTACCGGCCATGTGGCCGCGCCCACCGCCGGCTCGATGCTGCTGGCGGGCGTGGTGATGAAACTCGGCGCCTACGGCTGCCTGCGCGTCGCGATGCTGCTGTTTCCCGAAGGCGTCCGGATGTGGCAGAACGAAATCGCCGCGCTGGCGGTCATCGGCATCGTATACGGCGCAGGCGTGGCGCTGGTGCAAAGGGATTTCAAGTTTGTCATCGGTTACTCCAGCGTGAGCCACATGGGCTTTGTGCTGCTGGGCCTGGCGACGCTCAATACCTTCGGGCTCAGCGGGGCAGTGCTGCAAATGTTCTCGCACGGAATCATTGCCGGCCTGTTGTTCGCCGTCGTGGGCCGCATGGTTTATGACCGGACGCATACGCGCGATTTCAACGACCTGCAAACGATGCAGCTGGGCAAAGTGCTGCCGTTCGCCGGTGTGACCTTTGTGCTGGCGGGGGTGGCTTCGATGGGATTGCCGGGCTTCAGCGGGTTCGTGGCTGAGTTGCAGGTGCTCTGGGGCGCGTGGACGGTGTTTCCCCGGATGACCATCCTGGCGGGCGTGGGCATCGTAGTGGGTGTGGCCTATATCCTGCGCGCGTGGCAAAGGGCGTTTTATTCGGACACGCCGGTGCCAGCCAAATCCGGCCACGACCATCCTCTGGAACCCATTTCCGTGCCGGAGCGCATCGGGGCAGTGATGCTCCTGACCGCGTCGCTCGTCATCGGGCTTTTCCCGAACCTGTTGTTGAACTGGATACAGCCTTGCCTGAATTCGCAGTTATTTGAACGGTTGCTGAAGGGAGGTTCGCTGTGAACTACTTTCAGGTGATCCAGTTTGCCGCGCCGGAAACCGTCCTGACCATCACCGTGTTGCTGGTGCTGGCGGTGGATTTGATTGCGCTGCGCGGTGAATCCCTGGCCCGGCGTTTTGAAACCGGCGCGCTGGTGACCTGCGTCGGCTGCCTGCTGGCGGCGGTTTTCACGTTCACCCATTACGGAGCCACCGACCCGTTCCACGGCCTGCTGGTGGTGGATGCGCGGACGAATTTTATCAAGGACATGCTGCTGCTGTTGACAATTTTTACCGCGTTAATTTCCACCTCCGGCAGGTTCACCGAGCATGTCGGTGAATATTTCTCGCTGGTTTTGCTGGGGACGATCGGCCTGATGTTTCTCGTGAGCGCCGAGGATCTGCTGATGATTTTCATCTCGCTGGAACTGGTGAGTCTCTCACTTTACATCCTTACGGCGTTCAACAAGCGCAACGCCCGGTCCGGCGAGGCCGCCCTGAAATATTTCCTGTTCGGCGGCATGTCCGCGGCATTTTTGTTGTTCGGCTTCAGTTTGCTTTACGGGCTTTCCGGCTCCACCAACCTGCCGCAAATCGCCGCCAAACTGGCGGGCAGGGGACTGGACCCGTTGCTGGCGGTGGCCATCGTGATGACGGTGATCGGGTTTGGTTTCAAGGTCGCGGCCGTCCCGTTTCATCTGTGGGCGCCGGATGCGTATGAAGGTGCGCCGACACCGAGCGCGGCGTTCATCGCGTCCGGTTCCAAGGTGGCCAGCTTTTACATCCTGTCCAAAATCCTGGTGGTGGGGTTTGCCGGCGCGGCCGGCAGTGCGGCCTGGCACAGCGGTGTGCCCGGCTGGGTGCCGGTGCTGGCCCTGGTGTCGGCGCTTTCGATGGTGTTGGGCAATCTCACGGCCATTGTGCAATCGAGCGTGAAACGGCTGCTGGCTTACTCGGCCGTCGCCCATGCGGGCTATATGCTGCTCGGCGTGCTGGCCAATACGCAGTACAGCCAGAGCGCGCTCCTGTTTTATGTCATCACCTATGCCCTGACGGTGCTTGGTGCGTTCGGCGTGGTGGCAGTCGTGGAAGAGGCCACGGGCGGCGACGCGCTGGCTAATTTTGCCGGACTCAGCCGGCGCGCCCCGGGTTTGTCGTTGTGCCTGCTGGTCTTCCTGCTTTCGCTGGGCGGCATTCCGCCGCTGGCGGGGTTCATCGGAAAATTTTTCGTGTTCAGCGCGGCGGTGGCGGCGGACACCGGCCATCTGGGCCTGCTCTGGCTCGTGATCCTGGCTATCGTGATGAGCGCCGTGTCGTTTTACTATTATTTGCAGGTGCTGAAACAGGCGTATGTGCTGGACGCCGCCGAAGGTGCGCCGGCCATCAAGGTGCAACCGATTGTGATGTTTGCACTGGTTGTGCTGGCGGTGCTGGTGATTTTGCTGGGATGCGCGCCGGGGTTGCTGCTGAGCTTCCTGTAGAACGCCGTTGAGCCACCGGATGGAGGTTTTGCTCCAACCCGGCCGGAACGGGTTGTAAGATTTTCAGACGACTGACCTTTCATTGCCTTAAAAAATAATCAGCCGCCTAATAGTTTTACACTCGCCGGCAAAAATGATTCGGATTCGACCTCACAACCGGTGGCACTAAAGCTGCAATGCAAGACCTGCTAACAACTTGGGGAAATTAATTTGGTACGCAGATTCAACCATGGCGAGACGCCAGGATAACGAAAAAAACCGGGATTTATGAAAATGATTTGCACCATGGCCCTTGCGGCCCTGCCGCTCTTGTTGACGTCGTGCGCGACTCCACCTCCGCCGCAGGCGTTTCACAACACCGATGGCACGGCTCTGATCATCAAA
The DNA here is from genome assembly GCA_964413165.1 of uncultured Bifidobacteriaceae bacterium. Lineage (GTDB taxonomy): Bacteria > Verrucomicrobiota > Verrucomicrobiia > Limisphaerales > UBA11358 > UBA11358. The sequence continues at coordinate 2,748 of CAYPSF010000223.1, read as the reverse complement.
TCCCTGGATGATGGGATGTGCCAGATGGTCCAGCCGACACTTTCCATCCGGGAAAACAACGACCAGCTTTTTGCCAAGGCCATAGGCCTGTCGAACCGCCGGACGGCCGTGGTGATCATGGAAAATTACACCGAGCCGCAAATCGGCAGCCAGTTCCGCGACCGGGGCACGCCGCTGTTCGTCGGGTTGCGGAATCTCGGATACCAACACATTGTTTTTGTTCAAGGCACCGGTGTTGCCAGTCCGGAAGGGCTGACCACGCTCGCCGATTACGAATGACTTAACGCGGGGGTTACAATTCCCGCCCGCAGGCCAAGGCGTATCGGCCCGCGGGCGGGATAAATTTTCAATCCGGCCCAAGCCCGGTGTCTACCCATCACGGTGCCGGGCCATCCGAGCACGCTAAAGCGCGGACACCCAACCGGTCATTCATTTTTCCGCACCCGCCTGGTTGATGTCGGCGGCGGAATGTTGTTTCAGCCAGGCCGCCAGAGCGGGGGCATTCGTCTTAATGTCCACCACCGCCAGGTCGCACATGCGGCTGGCTCCGTAGGCGTTGAAATGCGTGTCGTCGGACAGGCCCTTCGGATCACGTTCGAATTCTCCCGCTGGAATCCAGTCGTAAAGCCGTTTCGAGGATTCCGGTCCGAGTTGCGCGAGCAATTCGGTGCTGCGGCGGTTCAGGTCAAGCAGGGGCACCTGTTGCTCCTGCGCCACCTGCCGCGTCGCCGGCACGTAATCGCCGTGCGTGTCCATCAGGCTGCCATGGTCGTCGAATTTGCGACGGGCGACGGGCGTGGCCAGGATGGGCGTGGCTCCGTGCGCGCGGCTTTCGGATACGAACCGGGCCAGGTTCGTTTTAAAACTGCTGAAGGGTTCGGTGTACCGGTTGGTGTCGTTTTTCTTTTCGTCGTTGTGACCGAACTGGATGACGACGTAATCGCCGGGCCGGAGCGCGTTCGTGACGGTTGCCCAGCGGCGCTCGTCGATGAAACTTCTGCTGCTCCGGCCGTTTACCGCGTGATTTTCAATCCGCACGCCGTTCTTGAAATAGAGGGGCAACAACTGTCCCCAGCCGCGTTCGGGATTGGCGGGGATCACCGGCTTATCCGCCATCGTGGAGTCGCCAACCAGGAACAGAGTGAAGCCCGGCTGGGCTGGTCCCGCAACTGACCGATTCGTCGATGGGGTGCCGCAACCGCAAAGCAGCACGGCGGCCGGAACAACGATGGCCGCCCAGGTTTTGAAATGTCCGGATACGAACGAAACTCTTGAAATCATGGGCCGAAGTTAGGATGAATCCGGAGCCGGCGGAACAAAAAAAGCGGTAAAGGTACGGATTGATGGGTCGAGCGTCCTCGCGAATGGGAACCAACCTGAGCCGAATCAGCCAGGGGTAATGCGATCGCATTGCGAACGTTTAAACAACCGCCCTGGACTTCGGTTGGGCTTCAAAACCCCCAACAAAGCCTACGACTAACCAATTTGTCGCACTTCAAATGTGAAACTAAAGCTCATCTTCATGGCTGCGGCTCGGCTTGGCTGCCTTCGTCCCAATTGGTCTCGTAACTTCCCGAATCGTCAGCAGTAATTAGCCATGCTCGCCCGACTCTCAACAATGTCACAAACTTGGTCACAGTGTCGAGACTGGGGGTTGTCTTGCCGCGATGACGGTGAAGTTTCGTAAGCTGGAATTTTAGCTCAACCTTGTTGTCACCAATTTCTTTGCGAGCAAGAATCTGGACGCTCTGAAAAGATCTGGAAAACTCTCGGGCTCTGGATGGGAATTGGGCTTTGCTACCATGCCAACTTTGGATCTCCTTTTGCATTCGCGGGTCATAGGCAGCAGTGAGAGCCTCGTAATTGCCGGTAGCTGACGCCCAAAAGAGGGTCTCAAAATCGGCTTCTGGCGTCGTATTGCCGGCGTCAACAAGCTGCGTGCTGTCAATAAGCTGTCCCTTAATTGCCTCCGTCGCCGGGGTCGTGCGCGCGCCGGAAGATCCAGGCGCCCACCGCAGGGCAAGGATAGCGGCGATGATGAGTAAACCAGCGGCAACTGTGAGGATGCTAATGATTTTGGCACGAGTTTTCAGCTATCTCGTTTGACTGTGCTGAATCATTTTCGTCACGCAAAAAGCGCCGAACCTTCAGAACTCAAGCACGCGGGACCAAATGACATGAACCGCGAAGCAGAACTAAGAGCGCCGTCCCGCGCCCGCTCGCAATTTATCGGAGTTGCCTGCAGCGATTTTGTTAGGCGTCATTTGTATTACATTAATTTGGCGGTTTGAAGTTTGATCGCTTGAACTTCTGGCCGTCCATTGTGACAGCTATTGTTTCATCGAAGGATCTAAACTGTAGAGTATGCCTCACGGGGTTCGGGACGGCGTCGATGCCGCCTGGCACTCCGGAGGAAACCAATATGCCGTCTGGCACTGCGGTGAAAACCAATGTGTTGCCATGTTCTATCCTCCAACCTTCATCCAACCCGACGAAGGCTTTCTGTCCAAAGGTTTCTGCTACACTACCGTCGCTGAAGCAGTAATCCAGATAATCCTTATCTTAAATGAGGGTGAATTCGTAACCGTTGAACATCGCCGGTGTGAGCCGCACCGGGCTGTTTGTACTCGTTTGTGAGCATCCAGCACAGAATGCGGCAAAAAGAATTGCAAGAACACAGCGTGGCATATTGTTGGCCCAACGTCCAGAGAAGGCATGAGTTGAGTTGGAGGTCGCGACGGGCGACAA
>CAYPSF010000222.1:0-6874 GCA_964413165.1 uncultured Bifidobacteriaceae bacterium | reverse complement strand
TTGCGAGATGGCTGCTTTGACATCCGACAACGCGGTCACGGCGCCACCGGTGGTGCCGATGGAATCCGTGGCCAGCTTGCTATACACAGTGGCGGTGAGGTCCACGCCCTTGTTAGTGAACGTATTGGCATCGCTGTCAATCGTCACCGCGAGGTCCTTACCCGCGAACAGGCTGACCCCGTTGAAGTCCTTCGTGGCCACGTTATTCACGTAGTTGGCCAACGTGTTGAACTCCTGCTGATACAGGGTGCGGTCGCTGTCCGACTTGGTCACGTCCTGGGCTTGCACCGACAGTTCGCTCATACGGCCAAGCGCATTGTTTACCTGACCGAGGTAACCGTCCTGCGTCTGGTTGAATGAAATGGCGTTGCCAACGTTGTTGGTAGCCGCGGTATTCCGTCCCATTTGGGCAACCAGGTTCATTGACACGGCCAGACCTGCGCTGTCATCTGCCGGCGAAGTGATCTTCGAACCGGAAGACAGACGTGCGAGTGACGCGCTCAACTTGGCGCTGGATTGTCCGAGCAACTGTGCGGTTGTTTGTGCTGATATGTTTGTATTGATGACCATAACTGACTCCTTCCATGAGTCACCCCCTTACGGAGGTTTTTTGTATTACACGGCATCCCTGCCGCGAGGCGGACTTTTTCTCGGGCGTCCGCCCGGTTATTCCCTTCTGGCCGTTAATGGTCGCCAGCACCAGTTTTCACCAACTTGCTATCGGCTGCTAAGACCGATACTTGAGCTGGGAAATTAGCCGAACTATGGGCCGATTAAACGTCCCTTGGCCTGTCAAAGCATTGACTTTCAGGCACATAAGGCGGCTTTTTCGGGCCAGGAGCCGGGCCAGAACCCCCGCCGGCAGAGCGGAGATGAATCCGGTCGTGCGCCTTCCGCTGATGAACGTGGTCGCTAGACGTTCGGCGGGGGTGCAACGGACTCTGCCGTGCGGGGTGGTTTCTGGTTGGTTTCGGCGTGGTCTCATGACCGGCTCCTTCATTCTGCTGGATTGATAAAATTATTTTTTTTCGGGGGCGTTTGCCCGGCCGGCACCGGCCGGCCGGGCGTGCCCACCTGCCCAAGCCTATTTCTAAGCAAGGAGTTTCAGGACCGTCTGCGGCATCGCGTTGGCCTGGGCCAACATGGCCGTGCCGCTCTGGACCAGGATGTTGTACTTCGCGTAGTTGGTGCTCTCCTGCGCCACGTCCACATCCATGATCTGGCTGTTCGCGGCGGAGAGGTTGTTGTTCAGCGTCGAAAGCTGGGCGTTATAGTCGGCCAGTGTTTCGATGTTGGCGCCGATGTTGGCGCGGTTACCGGCCAGGGCGGCAATGGCGGACTTCACGTCCGTCAACGCTGTGATGGCAGCGGCAGTCGTTGCGATCGTGTCAACTGTCAATCCCGCGGTGGTAACCCCGAGGTCAACTCCCTTCATCACGAAGGTGTTGGCGTCGCTGTCGATCGTTACCGCCAGGTTGGCTCCGTTGAACAGGCTGACCCCGTTGAAATCCTTGGTGGCCACATTGCCGATGTAATTGGACAATGTGTTGAATTCCTGTTGATACAGACCGCGATCGCTGTCCGATTTGGTCACGTCCTGGGCTTGAATTGCCAGTTCGCTCATGCGGTCCAGCGCGTTGGCCACCTGTTGGAGATAACCATCCTGCGTCTGGTTGAGCGAGACGGCGTTGCCGACGTTGTTGGAGGCTGCGGTATTCCGCCCCATTTGGGCGACGAGGTTCATTGACACAGCCAGGCCTGCGCTGTCGTCCGACGGTGAAGTGATCTTCGAACCGGAAGACAAGCGAGCGAGGGATTTGCTGAGCTGGGTGGAGGATTGCATGAGCAGATTGGCACTGCTCTGGGCCGATAGGTTTGTATTGATGACCATATAACTCTTTCCGTGAGTCGCCCCGTGAGGGGCATTTATTTTTGCGCGACGTCCTTGCCGCGGGTGAACCATTTCCAGGGTGGCTCACCATTGGTTTGACCCTGTCAGCCCTTCCTGGCTGCTGACCGCCTGTCTCTTACGACGCCTTTCTTATCGGAGGGAAAGGAATGCACTTGAGGGGAACTTCAACGGCTGGTGAACTATTCGTCTGCGATCAAAAAAACGGAGTTTGTTCCTGTCATTAATGCCTTTTCGCGACAAAAAGGGCCTGCATGGAAAGCCATGCAGGCCCTGCATCCCGTCGGATAAAATTTTCGCTTATTCGTATTCCACCAGCGTTATCAGCCCTTCGGGGTCGGTGACGCCTTTGCCTTGGAGGAAGATAATGTGTTGATACCCCAGATTTCGCAATCCAACGAACCACGCCGTTCCCCGGTCACGAAACTCGGCGCCGAATTTGGGTTCGGTATAGTTTTCAAGAATTACCACGGCCGCGTCATGCTGAGGCATCGCCATGGCTTTCGCCAAAACCGCGTCGATGTTCTCCGCGCCGGAAGGTACGGGTTGGACCAACTGGCAGGTCGCGCTATCCAAAGACTCAATGATCAGCGCGTGGTTGTCGGTATTGTGAAACACCTGTGGGGGCGGCGGAGTCGCACAAGAGGTTAATGAGAGTGCCAGGCCCGTGAGGGCAATCGTGTTGATGATTTTCATAAATGTCAGGGAATTCTGTCGGTTCGATGATCGGTGCAATTTGTTCGTATGGATAAACCGGCTTTTTGCTCCAGCTGGCCAACCGGTGGCACAGCTTCAATGCCCTCAGTCCTCAAGACAACGCAGACACTGATGATGATTTTTGCATCGCAGCGAATGATTCGTTCAAGATTGCCTACCCACGCTTCCTGTCATCGGCATCCATTTCAATTGCTTGAATTATTTTTACGGATCATTTTGCAGCCGCTCAAAATCCATTTTGGACGCTGAACCCGGGTCAATCCCATTGCTGTCCCATGAAAGTTTTGACAGCACTCGCGCCGGTTTGAAAGCAGTGCAAAAAATATTGCGCCCGGCCCTGAACCCGGGATCGCCGGATGCGACCGGGCATCACGCTGGCTGGATGAGCAGTATTTCAGGGGCGATTCGCGTCCGGTGAGGGGTAGAAACTTATTTCGTGCACGATCAGAAGATTTTCGCTGGCAGGTGGTGAGACCAACCGCACAAGCAACCACGCGATTATTACGACTCGGCTATGCGCAAAACTTCACCAGACATCGTCGCGTCAGCGATGAAGAACTCCGGCGAGCGTTCAAGCCGGTATGGCTTCATGACCGCGCGGGCGCGGGTTAATTTTGGATCCATGGTTCTCCCCGACCAAAAGAAACGCCTGGCCAGGTGCTATTTCCATAGAACGCCGCGGCTGGCAACACGCGGGAATCCGGCAGGCGTTTTACGGTGACAGTGAATTGCAGCAACTGTTTATGTTGAACCACGGCATGCGCCGCACGGAACATTGAAGCGCCGCCGGACACCATCAGCGTCAGGGAAATTAACAACAGCCACGTTGTGCCTTGGCAGGGATCCAGGCAAAAGAGGACAAAGGATATCAAGGAGGCAAGGCACAGGAACAGGAAGACGTTGCCATGAACCCGTTGTCGATTCTGCCATTGGTCCAAGGTCCTCTGCAGTTCCAGCTGTTCAGTCGTTGGCATATTCATAAATGTCGCCGGTTTAACTTCTGATATTCACACCCAGGCCCGTACCGTCCAACTGTTTACCACTCTCTGTTTGCAGTTTAACAGAAACGTGCACCAGTGGTACAAAAAAGGGACGTATGGTCGGTTTTGAGGGGTGAATCTGCCTAATGGCGGGGGAAGCTGCTTGAACTGTGCCCGGAGGATTGCGTGGCCACTTGGGTTTATCGCCCGTTTCCAGGCCCTTTTTTAACGCCGCTGAGTTTATTATTGAGATAGAAGGCGCCCCGGGGACGCCGGGCCAGACCGAAGGCTTGTTCCATCATTTCACCCATGGTTGGATGGGATACGGCCGTTGCAACAAGTGGTGCAGGCGATGGGAAAGCACGGCCAACCCTTCCGCAAGGTCTTCCTTCTGCGTCACCACTGAATCGGGCACCTGTAATTTTACGGGGGTAAAATTCCAGATTCCCCGGATGCCGGCGCGCAGCATGAGCCCGGTGGTTTCCTGGGCGACCGCCGCCGGAACGGTCAAGACGCCCAGCCGGATTTCACCGCGTTGGACGAAACGGGTCAGCTGTTCATTGGCCTGCACCTTGCGCCCATGAACCCACTTCCCAATCTTTCGCGGATCATCATCGAATGCGCCGACAATCCGCACCCCAAAATTTCCAAAACCATGATATCCCAGCAGGGCGCTTCCGAGATTACCAACGCCGACCAGGACGGCCTGGGTCTGGCTGTCCCAACCCAAAAACCGCTCAATGGCGGCGATGGACTCGGTGACCCGGAAACCGATTCTCGGCGTGCCGGTGATGCCGGTGAAGGCCAGGTCTTTCCGCACGATGACCGGCTCCAGGTTGTGTACGCCGGCCAGCACCGTGCCGGACACGTATTCGTGCCCCTCGGCCTGTAGCACCCGCAACAATTGCAAGTACGACGGCAGGCGTTTGACACAGGACAGGCTGGCTTGCCGGTCGCCTTCGGCGAGAGGAAAGAGTTTTCCCGCCAGATCCGCCGGAGCCGTTTTAACCTTCGCCCGGTTGCGCCGCCGCTTGGGAATAGCCATATCGGTATGAAGATAACGATACGAACAGAACGACATGAGACCAAGCAAATCCACCCGTCCGGGCATCAGCACAGAAGCCTGCGGCAGGTCCGGATTATAAACATATGCAATGAAATCAGGGATTCGGTCGCTTTTTATCCGGTTGCTAATTTCTTTATCGCCGGCGGCTAATACTTGCCGTTCCCCGTCAAACCGCCGTTGACTTGCCGCCACCATGAGGTTAAATAGAGAAAAGTTTATTGATATAAAGTTCACGATATGAACACTCAAAAACCAGGCGGGCAGGCGGGCGGGGTGGCCGCGCGGACGGTTTCGGAGCCGACCTTGAAGCGGCTGCCGCTGTATCATCGGTTTTTGAAGGAGCTGCAGGCGGCCGGGCGGGAAACGGTTTCCTGCACGGATATCGGGCTGGACCTGGATTTGGATCCCACGCAGGTCCGCAAGGATTTGGAATCGGTGGGCGTGGTGGGCCGGCCGCGCATCGGTTATGTCCTGACCGGAATCATTGAAGGGCTGGAGCAATTCCTCGGCTGGAAGAACGTGAACGACGCCTTTCTGGCGGGAGCGGGCAGCATGGGGTCGGCGCTGCTGGGATATCGCAAGTTCGAGCAGTGTGGATTGAAAATCGTGGCGGCCTTTGATCTGGATCCGTCCAAGATTGGCGCCCGCATCCATGGCAAGCACGTGTTGCCGCTCGGCAAATTGGCGGAGCTGGCCCGCCGGATGCACATTTTGATCGGCATCATCACCGTACCGGCGGCGGAAGCCCAGACGGTTGCGGATTTGATGGTGGCCGGCGGCATTCGCGCCATCTGGAATTTTGCCCCGGTGCGCCTGCGCGTCCCCGGACCGGTCATCGTCCACAACGAGGACCTTTATTGTTCCCTGGCGTCGCTTTCCCAGAAGCTCTTCAAATCGCTTCAGGCGGATGACCCCAGGCCGGGCCGGAAATCAGGTGCCGCGGCCGCTGCGACCCTTTCCCGTTAACCATCCAAACAAGGAAAAACTCAATGCGTATTAAACCCCAGCCCGACCGTCATGGGCGAAAGTTTGTGAAAATTTTCACAATCCTGGACAAACACGGGCGAAAACCCTCGCGGTTGGTGCCGATTCTCCAGGCCGTGCAAGAGGAGTACCGGTATCTGCCCAAGGAGGTATTGACCTACGTTGCGACGGCGCTCGACGTTTCGCCGGCGCGCGTTTTTGGCGTAGCGACGTTCTATTCGCACTTTGCGATTGAGCCCAAGGGCAAGCACCTCGTGCGATTGTGCGACGGCACGGCCTGCCATGTGAAGGATTCCGTGCCGATCCTGGAGGCCATCCGCAAACGTCTCGGCCTCGATGAAAAACGCAAGACCACGCCGGACATGCTGTTCACCGTGGAGACCGTCGCCTGCCTGGGCGCCTGCGGACTGGCCCCGGTCGTGGTGGTGGATGACCAGGTCCACGGACAAATGACGCCGGAAAGCGGCGTGAAACTGGTTGAGGACATCATCGCCCGGGAGCAAACACAATGAATACACATCCCTTGCACATCATGGATCCAGCGGCCGGGAACGGCCCGAAACCCATGCGCCGCGTGGTGGTTTGTGCCGGCACCGGCTGCGTGGCGAACGGCGCCTACAAAGTCGTCCAGGCTTTTGCCGATCAAATCAAGGCCGCCGGCATCAGTGTCACCACGGAATTCAAGCCTGAGGCAACGCACGATTTGCGGCTCAACCAGAGCGGTTGCCAGGGTTTCTGCCAGATGGGACCGCTCGTCACAATCTTGCCGGACGAAATTCTTTACAACAAAGTCAGGGTCGAGGACGTCGCCGAAATCGTCACCCAAACCCTGGTTGGCGGCCAGGTCGTGGACCGGCTGCTTTACGTGGATCCGACAACCAGGAAACATTGCCGGGGCATCAATGACATCCCGTTTTATCAGCGTCAGCAGCGGTTTGTTCTGAAGGAATGCGGCACGATTGATCCGGAGGACATCCACGAATACATCCACCACGGCGGTTACGCGGCGGCGAAGAAGGCGTTCCTGAAAATGGCGCCGGAGCAGATCGTGCAGGAGGTCACCAAGTCCGGCTTGCGTGGTCGCGGCGGCGGCGGGTTTCCCACCGGCCGCAAATGGGAGGCCGCCCGGATGCAGAGGAGCACGAAGAAATACGTCATTTGCAATGCCGACGAAGGCGATCCCGGCGCGTTCATGAACCGCAGCGTGATGGAAGGCAA
>CAYPSF010000221.1:0-6901 GCA_964413165.1 uncultured Bifidobacteriaceae bacterium | reverse complement strand
GATCCGTTCGAGCGCATGGGCTTCCCGGAAGACATGACGAAGCAAGGGTCGCTGATGTACTTTGGGGACTGGTATCTGTATCAATTCTGGCGCTTTGTGTTCGTCCAGCAAGTGATGGGCAAGGAAATCCAGACCTTCCTCGAATTCCCGCCGATGCAGCGTGGCGCGAGCTTCAATCTTGACGCGCTGAAAGCCGAGATGGCGGCCAAGATGGCCGAGGCGGAGAAAGCGGCCAAAGGCACCGGCCAGTAACCGAGTTGTCCACACGGCGGGTGGTCCCCTTTTCCTCCGGGGGGCCGCCCGCTTTTTCGATTGTGAAACACGCGGGCCGCTCCAATGGCCCGTCCGGCCCGGACCGGCCCGCGGCTTCACCAGCGAATGAAACCAACAACCAAATGAAACCATGAAAAATTCGACAATCTTTTTCTTTACCATTGGCGTTGCCGCCCTGGTGGCCTTCGTCGTCGGCTGTAGCACCACTCAGCAGACGGAAAACCTGCTTTCGGCGGCGGGCTTCAAAATCATTCCGGCCGAGACTCCTCAACAGCAGGCACACCTCAAAACCCTTACGCGGGACAAGGTCACCCTGGTGGAACGGGGTGGGACCAATTATTTCGTTTTCCCGGACTTGAAAAGCCAGGTGCTCTACGTCGGCCATGACGCCCAGTATCAGGAGTACCAGAAGCTCCGGCTGCAGAAACAGATGGCCAAAGACCAGGTTCAAGCTGCGGAAATGAATTCAGAACCCGGCTGGGGTGCCTGGGGGGGCTTCGGCGTCGTAGCCGTCCCGATGTTCCGGCGATAGGCCTAACAAATGTGGGCCGGTCAGCTGGCCCATTGCGAGTGGCGCTGCCACCGGCCCGCGACTTCACCAGCGAAACCAAAAAGCGAACCAACAACTATGAAAAATAAACTCATCAAACACAGCCTGACAATACTGGCGGTTGCGGCGGCATTCGCCTTCGTCACTGGCTGCTCGACCACCAGGCAAACGGAAGACCTGCTATCGGCGGCGGGGTTCAAAGCCCAGCCTGCCACCACCGCGCCACAGCAGGCGCACCTCAAATCGCTGCCGGATCACAAAGTGTCTTCGGTCCGAAAAGACGGGAAACAATACTTCGTGTATCCGGACGTGGCCCGGAATGTCCTCTACACCGGCCAGAGCGCCCAATACGAGCAGTACAAGAAGCTCCGCGCGCAACAGCAGCTGGCTGACGAACAACCCGGTCCTTACGAGCAAGAGGAAATCCAAACGTCGGTGTGGGGCGCCTGGTAGAAGCCGCCACTTCGATGGTGAAACGCGCGGGCATAAGCAAAAAACAGCCATGAAAATTCAACAGGAGGAAACAGAGAGAACAGAGGGCAATTGCTTGTGATCGATAATTAGTTATTAGTAGACACCGACTACTGGCTACGGATCACTGACCACTGTTTCAATGTCTCCGTTTCCTCCGTTGCCTCCTGTTCAAATTCTAAAAAACCAAAACCATGAAAACAAAATCGCTTATCTTGATTACTCTTGCGCTGGCTGTCAGCGTGTTCGTGCCACCCCGCGGGCTGGCGGATGAAACGAGCACGTCTGCGAGCGCGGAAAATGAACAGGCCGAGCTGGCCAAGAAACTCAACAACCCAGTCGCCGCCCTCATCAGCGTGCCGATTCAGAATAACTGGGACTTTGGCATCGGCCCGGCAAACGCGATGAAATACACGGCCAACATCCAACCGGTCGTTCCCGTTTCCATCAGCGACGATTGGAACCTGATCATCCGCACCATCCTGCCCGTCATCTACGCGGAATCGCCGGTCCCGGGCGGTTCCGCCCATTCCGGTTTGGGCGACACCATCCAAAGTTTCTTCCTGTCACCCAAGGAACCGGTGGGCGGCTGGATTCTGGGTGCCGGTCCGGTGGGTTATTATCCTACCGCGACCGAAAGCCAGTTGGGCGCCGGGAAATGGGGCGCGGGTCCGACCATTGTGGCGCTGCAACAATCACACGGCTTCACCTATGGCGTGCTGGCCAACCAGATCTGGTCTTTCGCCGGTCAGGACAACCGCCAGAACATCAACTCGACCTTCCTTCAGCCGTTCGTCTCCTTCACTACGAAGTCTTTCACCACCTTTTCGCTGAACACCGAGTCCACTTACGACTGGCAGTCCGAACAATGGACGGTGCCGCTGAACGTTGCCGTCCAGCAGCTGGTGAAAATCGGCAATCAACCCGTCGCCTTCCAGTTTGGCTACCGCTACTACGCGCAACGGCCCGCCAATGGCCCGGATTGGGGCCTGCGTTTTACCATCACGTTCCTGTTCCCGAAAAAACATTAAGTCGTTCCAACCACAAAGAACACAGCCATGAAAACCACCTATAAACAAAACCTTATCGCCGCGGTGTTGTTTTGTGCGGTGGCTTTCACCACAATCATCGCCCGCGCCGCCTTGCCCGGCGAAGCCTCGGCGAAGACGGGTGATCCGCTCCCTTCGTGGAATGACGGTCCGGCAAAAAAAGCCATCATCACCTTCGTCGAGAAGGTCACAACGGCCGGCGCGCCGGCCTTTGTGCCGGTACCGGAACGCATCGCCACCTTTGACAATGACGGTACGCTCTGGTGCGAGAAGCCGTTGCCCGTGCAATTGTTCTTCGCGCTCGACCGCGTGAAGGAGCTCGCGCCGCAACATCCCGAATGGAAAACCAACGAGCCGTTTGCTTCGCTGCTCAAGGGCGATTTGAAAGGCGCAATGGCCGGCGGCGACCGCGCAATTCTTGAACTCATGATGGCCACGCACGCGGGCATGACCACGGATGAGTTTGAAAAAATCGTCAAGGACTGGATCGCCACGGCGAAGCAACCGAAATACAAGGAACCTTTTACCGCGTGCGTCTATCAGCCCATGCTCGAACTGCTCGCCTACCTGCGTGCGAACGGCTTCAAGACCTTCATCATCTCCGGCGGCGGCATCGAGTTCATGCGCCCGTGGACAGAACAGGTTTATGGCATTCCCCCCGAACAGGTCGTCGGCAGCAGCATCAAGACGCAATTTGAAATGCGCGACGGCCAGCCGGTGCTGATGCGTTTGCCGGAACTGAACTTCATCGACGACAAGGGCGGCAAGCCCGTCGGCATCAACCAGCACATCGGTCGCCGGCCCATCTGCGCGTTTGGCAATTCCGATGGCGATCTGCAAATGCTCCAATATACCGGCGCCGGCAGCGGTGCGCGTTTCTGCCTCTATGTCCACCATGACGACGCGGAGCGCGAATACGCCTACGACCGCAAGGACGCTTTGGCCCGGCTCGACAAAGGCCTTGACGAAGCCGCTGCAAAGGGCTGGACAGTTGTGAGCATGAAGAACGATTGGAAGAAAATCTTCGCATTTGAGAAATGATGCCAGAAAACGGAACGCGGGATTTTTCTGCTTCGACGAACGGATGAACGGACATAAACTATCTTAACCAATAAGTTCCGGCCGTTTCCGCCCGGGGACCGGCCCGCGACTTCACCAGCGAGACGGCAAATCAAATGAAAAAAGCTCAAAATTCAGAACCGCACCCGGCCGGAACTCCGCGCGGTTGTGACCGGCCCGGCGATTTCCCCGGATGGCGGCGCGTGGCCGGTCTCGCCGGGGTCGGGCTCATCCTCAGCGGCTGCTCGTTGGTGAGCCACGAGACCGCGGAGACGACGTCCATGGTCAAGTCGCTCGCGTGGAATGGCGGCAAGTCCGGGGCGACCAACGCGGTGGCCGTGTTGCAGCTCGAGGTCATGCGCGAGGCCGACGATTACGTCGGCAGCGTCGCCCAAGCGGCGGACAGCTTCCGCGCGACGGTGGGGACACCGGAAGCCCGGGATGCGGCACAGCAGTGGAAGTTGAACGAAGCCACCGCGGCGTATGTCAACGCCGCGGGTGACAACCCGCTGCTCAGCGCGGTGGACATGGTGGTCCTGGCTTCCCTGTCCCGCTGCGTGATGGAAGATTACTGGGTGGGCGAAAAGTATGGCGAACCGGCCCGGCCACTCCTCCAGGTTCAACGCCAACTGGAATCCAACGCGTGGAGTCTGGCTCAAGGCGTGTTGACACCGGCTCAACAACAGAATCTTCGCCAGCTTCTGCGGGAGTACCGGGATCAGAACCCGCACCTGCGCTACGCCGCGGCGGTCCGCCTCCCCCATTTGGCGGCATCCCTCGCGAAAAGTCCAACCGCCGAACAGAGCAAGCAACCCGGCAACTTGTTCAGCCTGCTCTATCTCAATCCGCTGGCCGGGCTGGATCCGACCACTCAAGCCATCGAACAAACCCGTTTGCTGGCCCAACGGGCGATGTATTACGCGCAACGGACGCCGATGCTGCTGAGCTGGCAGGTGGAGCTGACGACTTATCAACTGGCGGCGCAACCGGAAGCCCGGCAGGTGTTGTCCAATGTCAACGACGTGGCGCAATCCACCAGGGCCTTCGCCCGGACCGCCGATGGTTTGCCCGGGCTCGTCAACGATCAGCGCGAAGCCGCCATCAACCAGCTGTTTGCCGGCATCGCGAAGGAACGGACCAACGTCCTCGCCGATCTCACCGCGCAGGAATCGCAACTGCACGAGTTGCTTCCCCAGGTGCGCCAGACGCTGGTCGCCGGCGGTGACATGGCCAACTCCCTCAATGGCGCGGTGAAGTCGCTCGATGCGTTCGTCCATTACGTTTCCCCGCCGACCACCAACTCCGCACCGTCGGATACCAACAGCCCGCCGTTCAACGTGCTCGACTATGGCACCGCCGCCGGCCAGATCGGGGCCGCGGCGGACAAACTCAACACGCTGCTCGTGACGCTGAACCAGAGCACCCTCCAGATCGAGCAGCTGAGTCAGCGGGCGACGGTGGATGCGAAGACCGTGGTCAATCACGCCTTCCGTCTGGGGCTGGTGCTGATCCTCGTAATGGGAATGGTTGCGGTGCTGGTGGTCCAGGTCTGCCGGCGGCTCGGCGCCAAATCAACGCGGGAGAAATGAAAAACCTGTTTAACAGGAGCAAACAGAGATAACCGAGAGGGAAATGGAAATCTCCGTTTCCTCCGTTACCTCCTGTTCAAATCCGGAAGACCGCAACGATGAAAACCCTGCACACAATGACCGCGCTCATCGAAGCGGGAGCCGGGCTGGAGCTTCATTGCTCGCGCTGGGTGTCGCCTTTATGTTGGACCAAGGTCCAATATCCGCCCGCTGCCGGTTTTTGACATTGTTCTTATTGCGTGACCAAACCCCGTCCTTTTATTGCCGAAATTAACCCGCTTTGCTTTGCCGCAAAGAACGCAAAAAGCACAAAAATTTTATATGGGGTGAACACCCAATATCGTCCGCCGGCGATTCTGGTTCAAGGCGTTGCTGATTAATCTGATTATGAACCGCGCGGGGCGGTTTCCTTGAGCGTTGTCCGGCAAACTCGCCAGCGAGACGGTAAAGAGGCATCAACCGCAAACAAACCAAAAGGAAAAACATGAAACGAAGCAATCTGATGAGATACGGCCTGGCTGGTCTGACCGCTTCGGCGACGCTGATGAGCACTGTTGCCCCTTCCGCCCGGGCCGAAATCCAAACTACCGGTGAGCCGGGTTCACCCGGCGCCACCACCACCATCAGCGGAAAACAACTCCCCGCACCCGACCCGAAGTTCGGCGGCGTGATCAAGGACGGGGCTCTGCAATCCAAGGCCTGGTGGGCGCCACGCATCGTGCCCCCCAGGCAAGCGCCCAACATCCTGCTCATCATGACCGACGACTCGGGTTTCGGCGTGCCGAGCACGTTCGGCGGCGTCATCCCGACCCCGGCGATGGAGCGGCTCGCGCAGTCCGGCCGGCGCTACAACAACATTCACTCCACCGCGCTCTGCTCGCCCACGCGCGCCGCGCTCATCACCGGGCGCAATCATCATTCCGCCGGCTTCGGCGTGGTCTCGGAGCAGGCCACCGGATTCCCGGGTTACAACAGCATCCTTGCCAAGGACAAGGCGACCATCGGCCGCCTCCTGCTGGACAACGGCTACGCCACCTCGTGGTTTGGCAAGGACCACAACACGCCCGCCTTCCAGGCCAGCGCGATCGGGCCGTTTGACCAATGGCCGACCGGCATGGGCTTTGAGTATTTCTACGGGTTCGTCGGCGGCGACGCCAATCAGTGGCAACCGAACCTGTTTCGCAACACCACGCAAATTTATCCCTTCGAGGGCAAGCCGGGCTGGAATCTCGTCACCGGCATGGCCGACGACGCGATTGACTGGATGAACCGCTTGAACCAGGTGGATCCGAGCAAGCCGTTCTTCTGTTATTACGTCCCCGGCGCCACACACGCGCCGCATCATCCAACCAAGGAGTGGGTGGACAAGATCCACGATCTGCACCTGTTCGACGACGGCTGGAACAAGTTGCGCGACACCATTTTCGCCAACCAAAAGCGCCTCGGTGTGATTCCGGCGGACACCCAAATCGAGCCCTGGCCGACAAATGTCCTGAAGAACTGGGATGATTGCACGCCCGAGGAGAAGAAACTTTTCATCAAACAGGTCGAAGTCTTCGCCGCCTTTGAAGCTTACAACGACCACGAGATTGGCCGGGTCATCCAGGCGGTCGAGGACATGGGCAAACTGGACAACACGCTCATCATCTACATCAACGGCGACAATGGCACCAGCGCCGAGGGCGGCCCGCTCGGCACCCCCAACGAAGTCGCGTGGTTCAACGGCATCAGCGAGATGCCGGTCGAGGTTCAGATGAAATGGTATGACGTCTGGGGCACAGAGCAGACCTACAATCACATGTCAGCGGGCTGGTCCTGGGCTTTTGACACGCCGTTCACCTGGTTCAAGCAGAACGCCTCGCGGCTCGGCGGCATCCGCCAGTGCATGTGCGTTTCATGGCCCGGACACA
>CAYPSF010000220.1:0-6930 GCA_964413165.1 uncultured Bifidobacteriaceae bacterium | reverse complement strand
TGTCAGCGGGCTGGTCCTGGGCTTTTGACACGCCGTTCACCTGGTTCAAGCAGAATGCCTCGCGGCTCGGCGGCATCCGCCAGTGCATGTGCGTTTCATGGCCCGGACACATCAAGGACCAGGGCGCCCTCCGTGAGCAGTTTATGCACGTCATTGATGTCGTGCCCACCCTTCTCGAGGTCTGCGGTATTTCCGCCCCCGAGACGGTGGACGGCATCCAGCAGAAGCCCATCGAAGGCACGAGCTTCGCCTACACCTTTGACGCGAAGAACGCCAAGGAACCATCACGTCACAAGACCCAGTATTTCGAGATGATGGGCCAGTGGGCCCTGTATCACGAGGGCTGGATGTTGAGCACCAAGGTGAATCGCGCGCCGTGGCAGGCCTTCGGCGCCGCCAATACCGACCCGCTGAACAACCAGGTCCTCGAGCTCTACAACCTGAACCAGGACTTCAGCCAGTCCCAGAACCTCGCCGATAAAAATCCGGACAAGGTGAAGGAGCTGAAAAAGATATTCATCGAGGAAGCAAAGAAGTATCAGGTCCTCCCGATGGACGCGTCGGTAGCCGCACGCATCGTGGCGCCGCGCCCGAACATCACCGCCGGACGCACCGAGTTCGTTTACACCCATCCCATGACCGGACTGCCGCAGGGCGATTCCCCGTCCATCCTCAACTGCTCCCACACCATCACGGCGGACATCGAAGTGCCGGAAGGCGGCGCCGAGGGTATGATCCTGACCTCCGGCGGACGTTTCGCCGGCTACGGTTTCTACCTGCTCAAGGGCAAGCCGGTGTTCCTGTGGAACCTGGTTAACCTCAAGCGCGTCAAATGGGAAGGCCCGGACGCACTGACACCCGGCAAACATACGCTGGTGTTCGACTTCAAGTATGACGGCCTGGGCGTGGGCACGCTCGCCTTCAACAACCTGAGCGGCCTCGGCCGCCCCGGCACCGGCACGCTCAAGGTGGACAGCAAGGAAGTCGCCACGCAGACCATGGATCACACGCTGCCGATGATCCTGCAATGGGACGAAAGCTTCGACATCGGCTCCGACACGCTGACCGGCGTGAACGACGAGGATTACCAACCGCCGTTCACCCTGACCGCCAAGCTCAGCAAGCTGACGATCAAGGTGGATCGTCCGAAATTGTCGTCCGAGGACATCAAGAAGCTTGAAGAGGGAATGAAGCGGGCTGCCGACGCGAAATAAATCGTTTCGCTTGTGAACCACGCGGGCCGGTCTCATGGCCCGTCCGGCACGGACCGGCCGCGAATTCACCAACGCAACCATGAAAACCCTGCACACAGTGACCGCACTCATCGAAGCGGGAGCCGGGCTGGCTCTGGGATGTTTCCCGTCAGCGGTGGTGGCGTTGCTGCTCGGTTCGCCGCTCGACACGCCCGCCGCGGTGACGCTCGGACGTTTGGCCGGTGCCGCGTTGCTCACGCTGGGCATCGCCTGCTGGCTCGCGCACCGCGACGCGGAGAGCCGCGCCGCGCGAGGATTAATTGCCGCGATGGTGGTGTATAATTCCGCCGCCGTTGCGCTCTTCGCCTTCGCCGGCATCGGGCTCGGATTGCATGGCGTCGCATTGTGGCCGGCCGCGTTGCTGCACGCGGGCATGACCGTCTGGTGCATTATGTGCCTTGTAAAAAATCCGTTGCGGGAAACATAGTGAAAGAGCAATTTGGTTTCTCATCAATTAAAAAATATGCCAATGGAACTGCAAATCATCCGCGCCCAGGAATTCATCCGGCTGGGGGCGCAAGGCAAGTTTGACCTGAAGGCCAGCAAGGCGGTGCTCGCGCAACTGGCCGCCGCCTGCCGGAAACGGGGAATCAACCAGGCGCTGGTGGATCTGCGGGCGCTGCATCCGGGGCCAAATCCGGTGTTTTCGCCGGACGACCTGTTGGCATTGGTGAAAACGTTCCACGAAATCGGATTCACGCGCCAGCAACGGCTGGCCGTGCTTTACAGTTCCGACCCGCATTTGCGCACCCGGCTGTTCGCATTTATTGCCATTGTGCGCGGTTGGAAAGTCCAGGCGTTCGATGATTTCGAGAAAGCCGTAACCTGGCTTGCCGGCGCCGAGGAGCCAACGGCAGAACCCGAAGCCACACCCAAGGCGAAAAGAGTCCCGATCCGCAAGCTCAAGGCTTTGAAGACTTCGGCGAAACCAGCCCCCCAACCAAATATCGTTGTGAAATCGCCAGGCCAACCCCGGCGTCATGCCGCCCCGGTTAAAACCCGCAGGGAAAAACCGCCGTCCGTCTTCGCCGCGGTGACGGCTGCGATCATGACTTTGATGACGGGGGCCGCGCTGGCCCAGCCGGCGGCGGCGGTGTCGCCAGTCCCGGCGAGTATCGATGCTCCGACCAATTTGACAACATCCGCTTTCGCCCCGACGATTCCGAACAAAACTCCCCCGCCCGGGTCTGCGCCGGATGGCATGGTCTGGATTCCTGGCGGCGAGTTTTCCATGGGCAGCGAGGGCAAGTGCAATGGCGCCTCCTGCTGTTCCCCAGCCACCGTGGCCGACGCGCTGCCCATCCACCGGGTCTATGTGAACGGCTTCTGGATGGACCAAACCGACGTGACCAATGACAAGTTTGAGCAATTCGTCAAGGCCACGGGCTACAAGACCATCGCGGAGATCGCACCCACGAAAGAGGAGTTTCCCACGGCCCCGCCGGAAAATCTCGTGGCCGGGTCGGTGGTCTTCACTCCCACCCCCGGCCCGGTGCCATTGACCGATCATTTTCAGTGGTGGAACTACGTGCACGGCGCCAACTGGCGTCATCCCCAAGGCCCGCAGAGCGACATCAAGGGCAGGGGGAATTATCCGGTGGTGCAGATCGCCTGGCCCGACGCGGTGGCGTACGCAAAGTGGGCCGGCAAACGACTACCGACCGAGGCGGAATGGGAGTTTGCTTCGCGCGGCGGCTTGAGCGGCAAGGTTTATGACTGGGGCGATGAGTTCAAACCCGGCGGCAAATGGATGGCGAACACGTACCAGGGAACGTTCCCGGTCAAGGACACGGGCGAGGACGGTTTTGCGGGCATCTCGCCGGTGAAAGCGTTTCCGCCCAACGGTTACAGCCTGTACGATATGGCGGGCAACGTGTGGCAATGGTGCGGCGACTGGTACCGGCCGGATTATTTTGCCCGATTGAAGCTTGCGGGTGTTGACGTGGCGCGCAATCCGCAGGGTCCAGACTCGTCTTACGATCCGAGTGAGCCGGGCACAAAGAAACGCGTCCAGCGGGGCGGCTCATTTCTCTGCACCGACCAGTATTGCACGCGGTACATGGCCGGCACCCGCGGCAAGGGAGATGTCGATACCGGTTGCAACCACCTCGGGTTTCGCTGTGTCAAAGAGGCAGGTGGCGAGGGAAAAGTAATTAGTGAACAGTAAACAGTGATCGGTACTGAGGTAAATTATGACAACCGGGTATGCGAGAAGCTTCAAAGATCTGCAGGTGTACCGGAAGGCGCGTGAGGTTTCTCACGCGGGCTTTCCGCTGTCGAAAGCGTTTCCCAAAGAGGAAATGTATTCGTTGACTGACCAGGCTCGCCGCGCGGCGCGATCCGTTGGGGCGCAGATTGCGGAAGCCTGGGGCAAACGACGATATGAAAAGCACTTTGTCAGCAAGTTGACTGATGCCGATGCCGAACAAATGGAGACACAACATTGGGTCGGCGAAGCCTTGGACTGCGGCTACATTTCCGAGGCCGACGCGGAGCGATTGAGTTCTGGCCTCGAACAAGTCGGGCGCATGTTGAATTCAATGATGGAAAAGGCAGATTCCTTCTGCGGTCCGCCGGACGGCGTTCTCCGCGAAGACGCGACCGTCGCCTGATTACTGATTACTGATGACTGACCACTGATGACTTCACCACTTCCCACGCCCTCCGCCACCAACAGCCCGGCGGACAAATACGACGCTCCGGCCTTGCTCGGGGACCGGTCCCGACGGCGGTTCCATGTCATGGCCAAGCCCAGCGGGTCCACCTGCAACCTGGATTGCAGCTACTGTTTTTACCTGAGCAAGGAGACCCTGCCCAGTGGACCGGGCACCGGCCGGATGTCCGACGAGGTGCTCGAACGGTTCATCCAGCAATACATCGCGGGCGTGACCGGGCCGGAGGTGGTGTTTTCCTGGCAGGGCGGCGAGCCGACGTTGATGGGCCTGGATTTCTTCCGCAAGGTCGTCGCGCTCGAAAAGAAATATGCGAAGCCGTTCCAGAAAATCGAAAACGACCTGCAGACCAACGGGACACTGATCAACGAGGAATGGTGCGAATTCCTCAAGGCGAACCGGTTCCTAGTGGGACTGAGCATCGATGGC
The DNA here is from genome assembly GCA_964413165.1 of uncultured Bifidobacteriaceae bacterium. GTDB lineage: Bacteria > Verrucomicrobiota > Verrucomicrobiia > Limisphaerales > UBA11358 > UBA11358. The sequence goes on along the minus strand of CAYPSF010000220.1, from coordinate 2,576 downwards.
CCCCGGGAAATGCATGACCGGTACCGGGTCACGAAGAGTGGCAAACCCACGTTTGACAAGGTTTTCAACGCCGTCAAACTGTTCCAGCGATACCAGGTGCCGTTCAACACGCTGACCTGCGTCAACCGGTTCAATGCGAAACATCCGACGGACGTTTATCGTTTTCTCCGAAGTGAAGTCGGCTCCACCTACATGCAGTTCATTCCCATTGTCGAGTACAAGGGCTTTGAGCGGACGGCGCCGCACAAGTGGAACAACGACGCCCTGCCTAAAGATGGCGACCCCGAGGCCCGGCCGGGCCATCCGAATTCCATCGTGACCGACTGGTCGGTGGATCCCGATGACTGGGGCGACTTCCTGTGCCGCGTTTTTGACCGCTGGCGGCAAAAGGACCTGGGCAAAATACTGGTCAATCACTTCGAGACGCTGGTGTCCCAGCACCTGGGTCTGGGCTCGCAAATCTGCATTTACAGCGAATTTTGCGGCAAAGGCGTGGCCATCGAACACGACGGCAGCGTTTATTCCTGCGACCATTATGTCTATCCGGAGTATCGCCTGGGCAATATCCAGGACAGCGCGCTCGACGCCCAGGTATTTTCCCGCACCCAGGTGCAATTCGGTTACGCCAAAAACGAGACGTTGCCGAAGTATTGCCGCCAATGCCCGTATCTGAGCGATTGTTGGGGCGAATGCCCGAAGAACCGGATCATCCGGACGGCGGACGGCGAGCCGGGCCTGAATTACCTCTGCCGGGGTTTCAAGAAATTCTTCGCGCATGCCATTCCCGAAGTGGAGCGCATCGTGGCGGACCTGAAAAATCAACCGATTCAACCCCGGAAACGGATGTGAGCCACCCCCGGCGCATTTTTCCGGGCCATTCGGGATGGACGGTTGTCCAACCGGCGACGAGGCGACTTGCGTTTCTGATGCCAGTTCGCGGAACGATCAAAGGGTAGGGGAGCCTGCTACGCCGCCGGGCAGGTTGGCCGCGCAGCCGTGCGGCCCGGCCGTCGGCAAAAGACCTTGTAATCAAATGAGAGCCAGGCAGCATTCGACCATGCATAATCGGCCAATGGCCGACGCTTCGCTCGTTGCCTGTCCGCACTGCGATCTGTTGCAGCGCCTGCCGGAGATTGAGCCAGGCTCGTCGGCGCGCTGCCCGCGTTGCGACAAGGAATTATGGCGTCGCCGCGAAGATTCGCTCAACCGCACGCTGGCGCTGTCGCTCGCCGCGCTGGTTCTCTTCGGAATCGCCAACACGGTTCCCATGCTCGGGCTGACGATCGTCGGTCACGCGGCATCCACAACTGTCATTGGCGGCGCCCGACAACTCTGGCAGGAAGGGCAGGAAATCGTCGCCGTGCTGGTTCTCTTTGCTGCCGTGGTCTCGCCCGCGCTTCAGATCGGGTTGATGCTTACCATCGTGGTTGGTGCCCGACGGGAACGCCCGTCCGCCTGGGTGGGAGTGCTGTTGCGCCATCTCCCGTTCGCCCGCAACTGGAGCATGATCGAGGTCATGCTGCTCGGTGTGCTGGTGGCGCTCACCAAGATTGCCGACTATGCCAAAGTGATTCCCGGGGTGGCGCTGTTCGCTTTGTTCGCGCTGGTCGTTCTGCTGGCTGCGATGCAGTCGGGTTTCGATCCGCGCGAAGTGTGGGACCGGGTCGGGTGGGCGGACGCGCACGCCCGGCGTCCGGCGCCCGGCCGGCCGCTGGCGGAGGTGACATCATGACTGCGATGCAATCGGGTTTGCAGAGTTGCGACACCTGCGGGCTGCTCTCCCGTCCGGCGCCCGGCGAATCCGAAGGACGCTGCCCGCGCTGCGACAAGGAGCTGGTCTTCCGCAAACCGGCCAGCCTCCAGCGCACCCTCGCCTACCTGATTGCAGCCGCGGTGTGCTATGTTCCGGCCAACTTCCTGCCGGTGATGACGACCATCACGGCCAAAGGCCGCGAATCCGACACCATCCTGCAGGGCGTCGTGCTCCTCTGGTCGCCGGCTGGCTGGCCGCTCTCGCTCATCGTGCTCTTCGCCAGCATCATGATTCCAAGCGCGAAAATTCTCGCGCTGCTCTACCTGCTCCTCACCGTGCGACAGGGCTCGATCGAGAACAACCGCCAGCGCGTCCGGCTTTACCGGATCATCGAACTCATCGGCCGCTGGTCCATGGTGGACGTGTTTGTGGATACCTTCACCGTAGCCCTGATCCAGCTCCAACCGCTCATGTCGGTGGAGCCAGCGCCCGGATTGTTCTTCTTCGCCGCCGTCGTGGTGCTGACCATGCTGGCGGTCGAATCCTTCGATCCGCGGCTGATCTGGGATTCCGCCAGTTCGCAAGCCATTCAAAAAAAGGTTCAATATGTCTGACCAGGAACAATCCTCTCCCAAAGTCCCCGAATCCCGGGTTGTCCCCAAAAAACGCGCGCATTTCTCCCTCGTCTGGGTCATTCCCATCGTGGCGGCCGTCGCCGGCGTCTGGGTCGCCGTGACTAAAATCATGAGCGAAGGTCCCGAAATCACGATCACCTTCCAATCCGCCGAGGGACTCGAAGCGGGCAAGACCAAGGTTCAATACA
>CAYPSF010000219.1:0-6941 GCA_964413165.1 uncultured Bifidobacteriaceae bacterium | reverse complement strand
CGGCAATTCATCCTCGACGTGATTGAACTGGAAAACAAAGGGGCGGAAAATCCCGCGCTTGCCGACGGGCTGGCCGGCACCGTGGCCTTCTTCACCGACCTGGGCCACGTGCAAAGTGCGCGCGCGGCTGCCGAAGCCGGCCGGATCTGCGGCGAACTCGTCCACGGCTACAACCGCCATCCGGCCTGGGATGAAACCAGTTGCCATGCCTGTTACTGCGCCGCCGAACTGGAAGCGCTGGAAGGCATCATTCCGGGCATCGACGGTTCCGCCCGCGCTTACTCGGATGTATCGGAAACCGACGAGGCCCATCCGTTGAAAGCGGGTCCGTGCGTGAAATTTGCCGGGCTGGAAAACTTTGTGCGCCTGCGCGCCAAGCTCGATGGTTGCCTCACCGGTTGCCGCCTGGCCAAAGACCGCGCTGCCGAGGCGTTGACGAAAGTAATGATCCGCGAGGCGCTGGATTATCCAGTGTGACTGGTTTCTCGATGAACAAAGAGAAGACCATGAGTGCAGTGGAACCAGTCGAAGGTTTGATTCGGCTTCTTCGGGGCCAACGCATTATTTTGGATGCTGATCTGGCGCGAGTTTACGGGGTGCCAACCAAGCGTCTCAATGAGGCAGTCAGCCGTAACCACGAAAAATTCCCCTCCGATTTCGCGTTTACACTTAAACCTCAAGAGGTTGCATCTTTGAGGTCGCAAATTGCGACCTCAAAAGGACGCGGTGGCCGGCGTTATGTTCCCGTCGCCTTTACCGAGTACGGTGCCATCATGGCGGCGACTGTTCTGAACAGTCCACGAGCGGTGCAGATGAGCGTTTTTGTGGTCCGGGCCTTCGTAAAGATGCGCGAGGCATTGGGGGCAAACCGGCAACTGGCGGAGAAACTTGCGGAGTTGGAACGACGGTTGACAGATCGTCTGGACGTTCACGAAAAGGCCATCGTTCATATCCTCGAAGAAATCAAGAAACTCATGGAACCGCTTCCTCCCGGCCCGGAACCGAAACGCCGCGAAATCGGATTTCATGTTCGCGATGAAATCCGGGAAAAACCCTCCGTCCGCCAGCTTGCCGGAAAGTGATAAGCTCAAACAAAATTACCCATGTCGCAGCCAGCGCCAGAAACCCAGACCATTGACCGCCCGCAGATGAATGCGGACATTGTCTGTGTCGGGTTCGGCCCGGCCACGGCTGGGTTTCTCACCACACTTTCCCGGCAACTCATCAATACCGATGGCACACCCGCAGTGGAAAGCGCCATCACGCCGGGCCAGCCGCCGCAGGTGCTTTGCTACGAGCGCGCCGATGATATCGGCTTTGGCGTGTCCGGGTTCGTCACCCGTGCCCGCGCGTTGCTGGCGAGCTTTCCGGACCTCAAGAAAGCCGGCATCCCCATGGCTGCACCCGTCGGCGAGGAAAAGATGCTCTACCTGCTCGATCCGGTGGGTGCCAGCCGGCGCCCGGCCACGCTCCGCGCGGCTGATGCGATGATTCGTGCCTGCCGATGGATGTTGCCTGTCGATCATCAGGCGTTGACCCTGCCGTGGACACCTTCCTTCCTGCATAAAGAGGGCGGCCTGGTGCTTTCGATGGGTCAGTTCATCCAGTGGGTCGGCGCGCAGGTGCAAAGCACAGGCACGGTCCAGATCTGGCCCGGCACGCCGGTGTCGCAGGTGCTCATCGAGGAAAACCAGGTGGTGGGCATCCGTCTGCTCGACCAGGGTGTGGACCGGAAGGGCCAGCCCGCCGAGGGATTTACGCCGGGCATGGACATTCGTGCCGCCCTCACGGTGGTGGGTGATGGCCCGGTGGGCATCGTTGGCCAGCAGTTGAATGCGCACTTCGATACGCCACGCCACCATCACACGCACGATTGGGCCGTGGGCATGAAATTCGTCGTGGATTTGCCCGAAGACACACCGCTCAAACCGGGTACCGTGTTCCACACGTTCGGTTATCCCGAGCCGGAAATTTTCGGTTTTCTCTACGTCCACCCCGATCGCATCGCATCGCTCGGTATTTTTGTGCCGTCCTGGTTCGACAATCCAACCCGCACCGCCTATCGGTACCTCCAGCATTGGATGTTGCACCCGTATTTGTGGCGCTATCTCTCGCGCGGGAAACTCCGCTCCTGGGGTGCAAAAACGCTCGGCGAATCCGGCCGGCGCGGCGAACCCTACCTGGTTGGTGACGGTTATGCCCGCATCGGCGAAGGCAGCGGCAGCACGAACGTCCTCACCGGCTCCGGGGTGGACGAGGCCTGGGCCACCGGCACGCAATTGGCCGAGGCCGTACTCGAGTTGCTCCGGGCGAAGAAACCGTTTACGAAGCAAAACCTTGACGAGGCCTATGTGGGGCGCCGGCGTGCCAGCTGGGTGGAACAGGAATCCCGGGTGGCGGAAAAATCCCGCGATGGTTTTCAGAAAGGTTTTGTGCGGGGAATGATCGGCATGGCGCTGGCGGGCCTGACGAACGGACGGTTTTCCCTGGCCGACGATCCCGTGCCGCCCTGGCAGCGGATTCCTTCTCTCGAAGATTATTACCGCAACCGGGTCACCCCGGAGGACATCGCCCGATTGCGGGAGGAGTGCAAAGTGAAGAGCACCTCGCTCCACGGCGCGTTGATGGAAAAGGCGGGTTGGCCGGCGATTCCCTACGACGGCCGGCTGCTCGTGTCACACCAGGACGCGCTGCTCCTGGGCGGCAAGGTGCAGGCGCCGCCCGGCTACAGCGACCACGTCGTGTTTCTTTACCCGGAACTGTGCGAGAAATGCGGCGCCCGGATTTGCATTGAAGCCTGCTCCGGCCAGGCCATCACGCCCGGTGCAGGCAGCGTGCCCAATTTTGATCGGGAGAAATGCGTCCACTGCGGCGCGTGCCTGTGGAATTGTTCCCAACCATTGCCGTACGATCCGGAACGCACGAACATCGCCTTCCGCGCCGGGACCGGCGGCCTGCATTCAGCGGAAAATTGAAGCTAAATGAGCCGAATTTAAACTCCGGCCCTGCGGAAGGTCCTGAATTTCAAGAATAGTTCGCGGATGGCGGAAAGATCGGTGACGGGACGCGGGGACCACGCATGAAATGGATCGATGAAGGCGAGTATGGCGTCGCGCACTTCCAGCATGCCCAGGCGGGTCACGGCTTCAAAAACGTCAAGCGTCGGAGTGCGTCCGGCAAACGCGACAGTGTTGCTGCGGCGCAGAATTTCCGTCGCCAGCCCGGATTCGCCGTCAATCATTTGCACAATACGGTCCAGGTCCGGTTCGGGGACGCTGAACTCCCGAACCAGTTCGGCCGCCAGGTCTGACACGGTCTCACCGTGTCCGGCGCCCATTGTGTTCACGTCAATTGGGGACATGATTGCCATCGAGTGATATATCGGCGGAGAAAACGGTCCCTTTAAGAGATTTGTTATCGAACCGGTCGCGCCGGCGCCCTCCAGGCATGGCAGAATTGCCAGCACGCGGCCGCAGGTCAAAGGTGCGCCTTCGGGTCACGCGCCCTATTTTGGCAAAGTCTTTCCAAGAGTTGTTCTCCCAACAGTTTAAGCTTTGTTACCGGGCCGGGAATGAATCACAGTGCAACTGTGGCCCAGTTCAAATTTTTGCGCTGCTGGTGATTTTGGCGGCCACTTTGATTTATGAGCACACCCTATCAAATCGTTGTTTGCGGCAGCATCGTGCCGGACCCGCTCCAGACCCTGGAGCCCGTGACCGGCCCGGGCGGGCCCGCCCTGAAAAATGAGATGCTGCTGCCTTCCGTCCTCGACCCGTGGGCCAGCCATGCGCTTTACGAGGCTGGGAACCTGGCGAAGAACGCGCCCGGCAGCAAGGTCTGGCTCGTCAGCCTGGGTCCCAAGGCCAAGCTCCAGCAGGTGATGATGGTCGTGGCGCAAAAGGTGCCCTTCGAACTCGTCGCGCTTGACGGACCGGCCGGCGGATTTACCGAGGCGGCCGAGGTTGCGATGGCGCTCGCGGAAGCCATCTCGGGCATCGCCGGTCTCGACCAATCGAAGCTGCTCGTCTTCGGCGGCTGGGAATCGGCCTCGCGCGGCGCCGGCGCCACGATGCAGATGGTCGGTGAACGGCTTGGCATCGTGGACCAATTCCAGGGCGTGGACGAATTGAAGGTCAACGCCGACGGTTCGCTCGAAATCCTGGAACGCATCGAGGGTGGAAAACACCAGGTTTCCCGATGCGCCGGACCGCCGGCCCTGTTTGGCTGGGCCACCGGCAATCTACCGGAACCCAAAAACAATCCGCAGGTTGGCATGCTGAACATGCGCACCGTGATGCCGGCGTTGCAGAAGGCCAAACCGGTGAAACTCGCCGGCGAAGGCTTGAGCTTCGCGAGCGTCGCGTTGCCGAAACAATTGCGCGAAACCAAAATCGTAAAGGACAAGTCGCCCGACGACATCGCCAAGGAAATCGTCGAATGGATAAAAAAGTAATTGCCGCAAAAAGGCGCATAGGGCGCAAAAAATATGAAAACCCAGAATGAGATTTTCCTGCTTTGCGATCGAGTTCGCGAAACGGCTTTTGCCCTTCATTGCTATCTGAGGCATGGACATCTTGAAAAGGTATACGAAAACGGCCTGGCCCATCGGCTTCAAAAAACGGGTGTTCAAGTCAAACAACAGCACGCATTACAGGTATTCGATGAGGACGGCACCGTTCTTGGTGACTATCTCGCCGATCTGCTCGTCGAAAGCGAATTGATTGTAGAATTGAAAGCCTGCAAAGGCATCACCGACGAACACGTTGCCCAACTCCTGGGTTATCTCCGAGGCTTTCGAGTCGAGCACGGTCTCTTGATCAACTTTGGCTCTGGCAAACTGGAGGTAAGGAAATTTGTGTTATCAGAAGCGATTTAATTTTGCGCCTTTTGTGCCTTTTTGCGGCTAAATCAATTTATGGAAACTATCTTACTTCTCGCCCATACCGAGGCCGACGGTTCACTGGCCAAATCCGCCCGCGAAGCGTTGCGCGCCGCCCGTACCCTGAATCAGGCCCTCCCCGATTCCAGTCTCGTCGTGGGGCTGGTCGGTGAAAATGTCCAGGCGGCGGCGGATTCCATTGCCGCCTGTCCGGCCACCAAATATTTCGGCGTGTCCGGCAAGGAGTTTGCCCCATCGCGATATGCCACCGATGCCGCGGCGACAGAAGCCATTTGCAGGGCGGCCCAGGCCACTCTGGTTGTCGCCCCGGCGACGTCGCGTTGGGCGCGCGTGTTGCCCGGAGTCGCACAACGACTTGGAGGCCGCGCCGATACCCACGTGACGGGCGTGGCCGATGCGGGCGGCAAACCGTCCGTCAACCGCTGGTACTACCGCCAGCGCATGGAAGCCGTGCAAACCCGGACGCAGCGGCCCTGGTTCATTCTTGTTGATCCCGGCAGCCAGCCGGCTTGCGAGTGCGGTGCGGGTACCGCCAGGGTGGAACCAGTTGTGGTAAACCTGCCCGACGCTTGCAAGCGCACAACAGCGTTGGGAATCCGTGAACCGAAGGCCGACGCCCAGACCATCCGGCTGGACGCGCAATTGCTCTTTGTCACCGGCGCCGGCTGGACGAAGAAACAGGCCGACGGCCAGACGCACGTGCCGGAGGCGGAAAAACACATTCGCGGTTTTCTCCAACTCAGCCGCGCGTCGCTGGGCAGCAGCAAATCGTTGGTGGACCAGAGCGGCGAAGGCCAGGCGGTGCTGTCGTTTTTGTCCCACCTGAATCAGGTCGGCCAGACCGGCTCAACTCCGCGGCATCCGAAGGGCCTTTCCACCTGTTGCCACGGCGAGGAACCGCACACCGTCGGCTGGCGTTTCATCGCCGAGCGCCGCGCCATCAGCCTGGATCCGAACTGCGGCTGGGCCCGTGGCAAGGCCGATGTGCTCTACGTCGCCGACGCCTTTGCGGTGATGGGAAAAGTGAACGAACTGCTGGCGGCGGGGAAGTAACTGTAAATTATGGCAGGCATGGCCGGCAGAAGCAAAAATCGGCGAACTTGCCTCTTGGTATTCCAGTTCCCGATTGGCAGCATGAAACCAGGATGAGTACGAGTGAAAGCCAATCCTTTCTCGCCTGCACGGCCTCAAAGCACCGGCGGTGCGTCGCAATGCAACTTACCAGCCGTTGGGAACCGGATCCGCCTTCGAATTATCTGCGCCGCGCGGCAGGAACCATTCTGGCCCTGGTCGCCATTCTGTTTGCTCAAAACAACGCGCGCGCCCAGGACCACGCCGACCTTGAAAAACGGCTCCAGGAAACGGAAGAGGCGCTGGCCAAAGTCGACAATTACACGGCGGTTTTTCACCGGCTCGAGCGCGTCAATGGCAAGCTGGTTCCGGAGGAAACCACGTTCCTCAAATTCAAGCGGCCTTTCAAAGTCTACATGAGGTGGATCGATCCGTCCAAAGGCAAGGAGACGCTGTATGTCGAGGGCGCCAACAACAACAAAATCCGGGCGCATGACGCGGGCTTCGCCAAGCTTATTACCGTCAACCTGGATCCGACCGGCTCGCTGGCGATGGAGAATTCCCGGCATCCGATCACGGAAGCCGGGCTGGCGAACCTGGTAAAATTAATCGACTCGAATCTTCGGCGGGGCCTGCGTGCCGGCGAACTCACTTCCAAAGACCGCGGCGAGCAAACGATTTATGGACGGAAAACCCGCGAGCTTGAAGGCATTTTACCAAAAGATCCGTCGAAGGGCTATTACTGCTACCGGTGCATCGTGAATTTGGACGTCGAAACTAAAATGCCGATCAGGACCCGGATTTTCGATTGGGATGACCAGCTCGTCGAGTGCTACGGGTACGAAAACCTGAACCTGAATCCCGGCTTAAGCGACAAGGACTTCGATCCCAAGAATCCCGAGTATCATTTCTGAAGGTTAGAGCGGTTTAATTAAAACTGTGGCCTTCAAAATCACAAGAAACGCCCGAA
>CAYPSF010000218.1:4713-6985 GCA_964413165.1 uncultured Bifidobacteriaceae bacterium | reverse complement strand
TGCCGGTGGCCTGTTTCGGCCATGCCGGCGACGGCAACATCCACACCAACGTGATGGTGGACTACACGCAACCCGGCGCCAAACGCCGCGCCGAAGCCGCGCTGGACGAACTGTTCCGCTGGGTAATCGGAGTCGGCGGTGCCATCAGCGGCGAACACGGCATCGGCCTGGCCAAAAAGCGCTGGTGGCCCCAGGCCGTTTCCATCGAAGCCCGCAACCTCCATCGCACCGTAAAACACGCCCTCGATTCAAAGGGCATCCTGAATCCGGGCAAGTTTGTTTAACGGTAGGGCGCGTCACTCCGTGCGCGCCGCTCCTTTTCCCAAGTCTATGTTCGGCGTTCGATGTTGGATGTGCCCTGTAGAAAACATCTGTGCGTCGGCCTGTATCGCCGTTGAATCTCCCTCTCCGCCAACGAAGTTGGGGGAGAGGGCCGGGGAGAGGTGGAGTTTTTGATCAGCCGCCCCTCTCCCTGACCCTCTCTCCGCGCTGCGCTGCGGGGCGAGGGAAGAGCACTTTTTGACGCCGAACGATGGTTTCTACAAAGCATGTTGGATGTTCGATGTTCCCCTTTTTATCTGGCCCTGTTGGCCAGCATCGGCCTCCGGGTCCTGCACCAAAAAGCCTCCGCAGTGGAAAAACCTCTCGCCTTGGCGGAGCATCTTGCGCAGCCTCTGGCGCAGCCGGGATCAAGGTGCATGATGCCGGAACACGCTGAAGCGTGGACCCCAAACATGGTCGCATCCTGAAACTCGGAAAGTTTGTCTGAGCAACGCCTAAGTCCGAGCGTTGTGCCTTCTTCCCGCATTGCGGGATCAGATTGAGGGCGGGCTAAAAAAAACTTACTTTCCCTCGATCTGGTGGTTCTACTGCTGCACGCCGACGCGATAGAAGCAAGGGCCCGCGTTCGTGGCATTGGTATCCGTGTAACTCGTGGTGCCAGCCTGGCCAACGATGTTGCTCTTGATGCCAAAGAACGGCGACTGCGCGACTAGGCTGGTGCTGCTTTGCAGGAGATAAAGGACGCCGCTCACGCTTTGCCAGGTCACTACAACTCCCACCGGGTTATTGGTCGGAACCGAATATGTCATTTTCAAAACCGACGCAGCATTGGTGGGAATCGTGCCCGTGCGCCACTCCTGCCAGTTATTCATCCCATCGCCGTCGGTGTCCGCGTAATCCGCGGTTCCGTCCACCGGCAACCCATATCGCTGAGCCCAGGCGTAAGAAAGTACCGACGCCGGGGTTTGATATTCATAGGCACCAACGTCCACAGTACCGCCAACAATGCGCAGATTACCGTCGAAATCATTTGTCTGCGCCACGAAGACATTATTGCCCGAGTTGATGCACGGGGAGTTGGATTGCAGATGAAAATCACGGGCGGCAAAATTTGCAAAGAGCGGCGCATTCGTAAAATTGTTTACTCCGCTCGGAAGCGGGGTCGTGCAGCAATTGGTCATTGAACCACCCACATAATTTCCGTTCCGGTTATAGTAGAGGATGCTGTTATTCAGCGTACTAGCATACGCACCAGCAGCTGAGTTACTAACAACGGTGCAATTATTCAAGGTGCTGCCGTATGTCCCACCTCCGGGACCCGATGGAGCAGGAGCTGAATTTCTGATGATAAGACAGTTATTTAAAGTACCTCCGGCTGCACCTCCCCCTCCTCCATAACCAGGGGATCCAGTGAAAACTGAATTACTGATAATGAGGCAATTGTTTAATATGCAGATAACCGCGCCCCCACCGTAAGCAATGGCTGTGTTGCCGTTGATGGTGCAGTGGTTCAGGGTATTCGAAGCTGCTGCTCCGCCCCATGACGATGCCTGGTTGATTTTTAGCGTACAGCCGCTCAAAGCGCCCTGGCACGATCCTCCGCCGGTTTTGGCCGAATTGCCAATCAGCGTGCAATTGGTCAGTAGCGAATTGAAGGCTCCGCCGCCAAGGAACACAGCCGAATTACTGATGATCGTACAACCATCCAACCGGGAATTATACGTGCCCCCGCCATTGGACGAGCAATTGTTTCCCGACAGGATACAATTGCTCAAGCTGCCGGAATAAACTCCACCGCCAAAGCGGAAGGCCTGGTTGGTGACAATGACACAACTTAATACGAAGGCATTTGACGATTCACACCACATCCCACCGCCGCTTTCATCCAATACTGCGTCACCGACATTACGAGTTGCGCCATTGGTCAGTGTAAAACCGATGAGCGCAGCATTGTTGGTCAGATAAACACAGCGCACAGCGCTATTGCCGA
>CAYPSF010000218.1:0-4613 GCA_964413165.1 uncultured Bifidobacteriaceae bacterium | reverse complement strand
TATTGCCGAACTTGGTCCATACGCGCTTTGCACCGTCACCGCCCTGGTCACGGCCACGCGATTGGTCAGCGCCCCATACACCACCCGTCCGCCGGATTGATAGATACCATTGGCAACCAAAATATAATCACCCTCCACAGCCACATCGATGGCGTCCTGAATATTGGTCGCCGCGGTGCTCCAATCCAGATAAGGCGCCGAGGAGTTGGTGCTGTTCAAATCAACGTAATGCACGGCTATCGCCGCGCTGGCCAACGGCACCAGCGAAGCCGTCAGGCTCGTCACAACGTTGAATGAGTTGGTAATCACTACGGAGTAGCCACCGGCATCAGAAGCTTGAACATTTGAGATGCTCAAGACAGGACTTGTACCGCCGTTGATTCGGGCGCCATTCATGAGCGCAGTTCCATTGAAATACCATTGATAACCCAGCGGCAACGTGCCGATGGCGGTCACAGCGAAAGTCGTATTGCTTCCCATCACCACCGTCGCGGGAGACGGCTGAGCGGTGATTTGAATTTTAACCGTCAGCCTCGCCACGCCGCTGGTGATGGCGCCGTAATTATTGGTAACGACCATCTGATACAAACCGCTGTCATTAGGCTGAACATTTGAGATGAGGAGGTTTGTCTTCGTTGAACCACTCACCCGCCCGTCATCGGAAAGCGGGACTCCGTTGAAATACCACTGATAACCCAGCGGAGCCACCCCATCGACAGTCACACCAAACGACGCAGTGTCTCCGGCAAAAACAGACTGGTCCTGCGGTTGAGTGACAGACAATATGTTCACAGTAAGAATGGCGTTGGAACTGATCACTGTTCCGAGCATGTTGCTTACAATGACATTGTAAGGTCCCGCCTGGTTGGTTTGTACATTCGGAAGAATCAGCGAAGCGTTGGTGGCACCGGGAATATTCGTCCCGTTGAAACACCACTGGTAGCTCAAAGGTGAGGTTCCTCCAGCCGTGACACTGAAACTAGCGGCGTTACCCATCACCACCGTTAAATCAACTGGCGGCGCAACAATTACCGGTGGCAACGGACACTTGCCAGTGATATCGGCGGTGTAAATGGATTGAATCTCCGAAATGGTCAGCGCCCGACTGTAAATTGAAACCTCGTCAATCAACCCGCTGAAAAGATGTCCCGGGGCTTCTGCGTTTTCCCCGATGCATACCGGATAATTGTTCTGCGCAATGGAACCTGTGGCCGGTGCAGAAGCATCCAATGCCCCATCCACATAGAGGAATTTGTGGGCACCATCGTAAACCCCAGCGACGTGATGCCACAGGCCATCGTTCACGCTTTTGTTCCCTGCCAAATCCCCGTTGCTGAGGCCGGTGGTACTGAATCCGATCATCGAGGAACTGCTATAGCGGTGCAATCGCCATGATGAATTGCCCTTAGTAACGATGGCCGTCCAATCCCCGATTGGAAACTGATCCACCTTGATCCATGCCTCGATCGTGATGTTGGAGGTCAACGCATGCAATGAAGGAGTGTCTGGAATGGAAATGTAGCTGCCTGTACCATTCAAAGAAAAGGCTTGGCCAACCCTTCCGTTTGTAAAACTTACGCCGTTCGTCAAGGTACCGCTATCGCCTCCGGCGTTATCCCAGGCATCCCCTTCCGCCGGCCACCAGCCGATCAAACCCGTCGGCGGAGGCATACACGGCGGCACAGGATTCACGGTCAATACTGCATTGGAACTGAGAACTGCTGCGCCCACATTGGTCACCAGGACTGCATAATTCCCCGCCTGATTGAATTGCACATCAGCGAGAATCAACGAAGCGTTGGTTGCTCCGGGGATATTTGTTCCATTGAAACTCCACTGGTAGTACAATGGTGAAGTTCTGATTGTTTCCACGCTGAGCGAAACATTTTGACCGAGGAATGTAGCTTGACTTAGCGGCTGTTTCACTATGAGAGAAGAATAAAACTCATATGCGCCGATATCCACCATCCCATTGATGATCCTCGGATAACCGTCGTAATCGATGCTGCTCACCACATACGCATTGTTACCTGCGTTGATGCAGGGTGAATTGGACTGCAGGCGATAACCACCGTCCATGAAAAGAGGCGCATTCGTAAAGTTCCCCGTTCCGTTGGGCAATGGAGTCGTACAACAGTAATTCAACGTCGCGGAGTCCGAGTTGGCTTCAACTCCGAAACCAGAGCTATTGTAATATACGATACAGTTATTCAGCGTCCCCCAAAACACGCCACCGCACCCTCCAACCGCGTCTGCGTGGTTGTTAACAATGGTACAATTGTTGAGTGTGGCAGAATATGCAGCACCACCGGTGGGTGCCTGGTTATAAATAAGGATGCAATTGTCCAATGTCCCATATAAGGCTCCTCCACCATAATCAAAGTAGGCGACATTATAGCTAAGAATGCAGTTTATCAGAGTGCATTTGTAGGCGCCACCACCAGGGCCACTCGTAGCCGTGTTTCCAGTTAACGTGCAATTGACAAGTGTACCCCCGGAGGCACCCGCACCATATCCCGCAGAATTGCCACTGATCACACAATTGGAAACAATCGCGGTGCTGGATGCACACCAGACACCTCCACTATTTCCACCTGTCAAAGTAACTCCCGACAAAATCGCACCATTGGTAAGAAATGCGCATGGAATTGTTCCAGCACCGTCAATCGTTGTCACTGAAGGCCCATTGACACTTTGCACGGTCACGGGCTTGGTTAACGCTACGCGACCGATCGTCCCGCCGGTTTGATAAACTCCATTGGTCACCAGAATCTGGTCGCCTGGACTGGCGGCATCAATTGCATCCTGAATCTTCGTCGCGGCGGTGGCCCAGCTGGTGTAGGGCGACGTGGGGGATGGACTGTTCAAATCGACATAGTGCACCGCCGGCAAAGCGTTGACGGCTGACAATGTGAAGAATGCCAGAAATGTGGCGGTTAGCCGTAAACGACGTAATTTCACCGGGTTGCCTTTTGAGAGACTGGTCCCGTTATGTCATTAATCTTTCTGAAATACAATCCAATAATGGAGGTATTTAAATACTGTTGCCCTTATTTCATCAGCTCAAACTCCGCCGGCTCGCCGGCGGTGGAATTGGGCGTGATCCAGACCTGGAATTTGCCGGGCTCCACCAGCCAGTTGCCCTTCGTATCGTAGTAACCCAGCTCCGGGTCCGACAGGGCAAAGCTCAGGACCCGCGATTCGCCCGGCTGTAGCAGCACTTTCTGGAACCCCTTCAATTCCCGCACCGGGCGCGGCCCGGCGGTGGCCGCAACATCACGCACGTAAAGTTGCGCGACTTCTGTTCCAGCCCGCTTGCCGGTGTTTTTTAAGTTCACTTTCGCCGTGAGGATTTCTCCGGCTTTCATCGTCGCCGAGCTCAGCGTCACCGGGCCGTACTCAACCGTGGTGTACGTCAGGCCGTAGCCGAAGGGATACAGCGGCGTGGTCGGTGCATCCACATAGTTGCCCTTGTATTCACCGAAACCGGGACGCCCGGTGTTGTAATGGTTGTAATGAAACGGCACCTGGCCGACGCTGCGCGGAAAGGTCGTCGTCAGCCGGCCGGCCGGGTCAACGTCGCCGAACACCACATCCGCCACGCCGTTCCCGCCCTGCACACCCGGATGCCACGCTTCCAGGATGGCCGCCGCTTTTTCCTCAATCCGCGGTATCGCCAGCGGCCGGCCGTTGAACAGTATGACGATCACCGGCTTGCCCGTTGCCGCGACGGCGTCAAAGAGCTCCTGCTGCCGGCCCGTCACGCCGAGGTCGCTGCGGGTGGACGATTCGCCGCTCCAGTCGCGGGGTTCGCCCAGCGCCAGCACCACCACATCCGCCGCTTTCGCCACCTTGACGGCTTCGGCAATTTCGTTCGTTCCGGCCTGTTCGACGATGGGCGAAGAATCTTCAATATGCCGCCGGACTTTGACGGCGCCCGGCTCAGTGATCGGACAGCCGCGCGCGACGGTCAGTTGCGCGTCCGCCGAAAGCTTCTCCCGCATCCCGACCACGAGCGGAACCACATCGGCGGCATGGGCACGCGAAGCCCAGCAACCCACGAGCTCCTCCGAGTCTTCGGCCAACGGCCCGATCAGCGCGAGCGTTTTTGTCTGTTTTGAAATTGGCAGCGCGTGGTTTTCGTTTTTCAGCAAAACGCATGATTTGGCCGCCGCCTCGCGCGCCAGCGCCAGCGCGTCCGGCCGCAGATACGCCGTCTGGCAGCGGGCTTCGTCCACATACGGATGTTCAAAAAGGCCTTTGGCAAATTTCACCGTGAGCACCCGCCGCACCGCCGCGTCCACCACGGATTCCGGCACTGTCCCCTGCTCTACCTGGTCTTTCAAGGTGCTGATATAGTTGGTCGAGACCATTTCCATGTCCACACCCGCTGTGATGCCCAACCGGGCGGCCTCGACTCCGTTCGCCGCAACACCGTGATTGACCAGTTCCCCAACTGATTCCCAATCGCTGATGACGAACCCGGGGAAATGCCATTCATCGCGCAGGATTTCCGTGAGGGTGTGGCGGTTGCCGCTGGCGGGCATTCCGGACAGACAATTGAACGCGCTCATCACCGTCCAGGCGCCCGCATCCACGCCGGCCTTGAACTG